>JAISER010000094.1 GCA_031263985.1 Clostridiales bacterium
CCCAAGGTTTTATCCACCCCCCCTACTTCCCTATAACCGGCGCGAAGCGCAAAAGGGTTCCTAAGGGACGAAGTCCCTTAGCGGGGTTTTGGGGCGGCGCCCCAAGGTTTTATCCCACCCCCTACTCCACCATAACCGGCGCGAAGCGCAAAAGGGTTCCTAATGGACGAAGTCCCTTAGCGGGGTTTTGGGGCGGCGCCCCAAGGTTTTATCCCATCCCCTACTCCCCCATAACCGGCGCGGCGCTGACCAAGTCTTTCAGGAAGGAAAACTTATGTTTGATGATACTATAGCGGCACTGTCCACACCTCCGGGTTCAGGCGGCATAGGCGTCGTGCGCGTGAGCGGCGACAAAGCGCTTTCAATATTGAACGCTGTTTTCAGAAGAAAAAAAGACGCGTCTGCGATGAAAAGTCATACGCTGTATTATGGCGTGGCGGCGGATGAAAAGGGCGAAGTCGCGGACGAGGTTTTAGCCTGCTATATGAAAAAACCCGCTACTTACACTAGAGAGGATGTCGTGGAGATACATTGTCATGGCGGCTCCAGTTGCGTAGCGGGAGTTTTGCGTCTTGTATTGTTAAACGGCGCGCGTCCGGCTGAACCCGGAGAATTTACGAAACGCGCGTTTATAAACGGCCGTATCGATTTGTCGAGAGCAGAAGCTGTAATGGACGTCATAAGCGCTAAAACGGATTTGGCGCGACGCGCGGCGATAAACAGGCTGCAAGGAAGCGTTCACAAGGAATGCGCTGAAATTTCAACGGAGATAGTTTCCGTTTTGGCGCGCGTTGAGGCGTCGATAGATTATCCGGAACATGATTTGGAAGAAATAACGTTAAAAGATGTGAAAGATAGGTCATTGCGTTTAATTAAGCGCTTGGACAGACTTATTGACGGCGCGCATAGGGGTCGTGTATTGCAATACGGCGTCGAAACGGCTATTGTGGGAAAGCCTAATGTAGGCAAATCATCGCTGCTTAACTTTTTATTGGGCGAAGATAGAGCTATAGTTTCCGATACGCCAGGTACAACGCGAGACGCCATACAGGAATGCGCGAATATCAAGGGAGTCCCGCTGCGACTCGCAGATACGGCCGGCATAAGGGAAACGACGGACGAAATTGAGCGTATGGGCGTCGAAAAAGCGCTTCGTCATATTGATTCGGCGGATCTCCTGATAATCGTGCTGGACGGTTCGTCTCCGGCTACGGAAGAGGACATTTCACTACTAATGAATACACGAGAGCGAAAAAGAATTGTGGCGATCAACAAAAGCGACTTGCCATCGGCTTTACATCTGGAAGAAGAATGGATAAAACCGGACGAAATAATAAAAATATCTCTTTTGGACGAAATAGGCGCGAACAAATTGCTGGAAAAGATAAAAGATATGTTTTTCTTAGGTGAAATTGAACAAAAAGATACGCTGATAAGCGGCCTTCGCGCCGAACAGGCTTTGAGGCGCTGCCGCGACGGGCTTTGTAACGTCGTAAGAGCCGTTGACGCGGGTTTGCCAGAAGACTTCTGCACTATAGATCTGCGCGAGAGCCATGCCGCGCTCGGCGAAATAACGGGCGAAACAACGGACGACGCCGTTATCGATAAGATATTCAGCGAGTTCTGCGTCGGAAAATAAGGGGAGACGGGGAGGTCACGGCGTTTGCGTGACGCGTTTGGTTTATGACGGACTACGATGTTGTAATAATCGGCGGAGGCCACGCCGGTTGCGAAGCGGCACTTGCGTGCGCGCGAATGGGCGTAAAAACGATTATGTTTGTGATGAATCTGGATTCGATAGCGATGATGCCATGCAATCCGAACATCGGAGGCACGTCTAAAGGGCACCTTGTGCGCGAGATAGACGCGCTAGGCGGTGAAATGGCTAAAAATATCGACAAGACATTCATACAGAGCCGTATGCTTAACACGGGCAAAGGTCCGGCGGTTCACTCGCTTCGCGCCCAAGCGGATAAAGCGGCCTATGCGACGGAAATGTTGAAAACGCTGCAAAGTGAGCCGAACTTGAGTTTAAGACAGTCGGAAGTCACGGATATTTCGGTTCAAAACGGCGAATTAAAAGGCGTATTTACGCGATCGGGAGCGTTTACGCCATGCAAAGCGGCGGTAATATGCGTTGGTACGTATATGCGTTCGCGTTGCCTTTGCGGCGATGTGATAACCGACGTCGGGCCTAACGGTTTAAAAAACGCTAAGCGGCTTAGTGAAAGTTTCGCGAAGCTAGACGTTTCAATGATGCGGTTTAAAACGGGCACGCCGGCGCGCATAGATGGCGCGACCATAGACCGTTCTAAGATGCAAATTCAGCCAGGCGACGAGGTTATAACGCCGTTTTCGTTTGATACGGACGCCAGCGGCGCGCAGCGCGTTCAGGTCCCGTGCTATTTGACTTATACTAATGAGCGCACGCACCGGATAATACGCCAAAATCTGAGCAGATCTCCTATATATTCAAATATTATAGAAGGAACGGGAGCGCGTTACTGTCCGTCCATAGAGGACAAGATCGTCCGCTTCGCTGACAAGGACAGGCATCAGGTGTTTATAGAGCCGGAAGGCGAAAACACGACGGAGATGTATGTATCCGGCATGTCCACCTCTATGCCGGAGGATGTGCAGGAAGCGATGTATCGCACCGTGCCGGGCCTTGAAAACTGCCGACTCACGCGAAACGGTTACGCGATTGAGTACGACTGCATTGACGCGACTCAACTTACATTGTCGCTGGAGTTTAAACATATAAAAGGGTTGTTTTCCGCTGGGCAGTTTAACGGTTCTTCCGGTTACGAGGAAGCCGCGGCTCAAGGTTTGGTCGCCGGGATAAACGCGGCGCTGTTCGCGCTAAAAAAACCGGCCATGACTATAGACCGCTCCGAAGGTTATATAGGCGTTTTGATTGACGATTTAACCGCTAAAGGCAGTGACGAGCCTTATCGCATGATGACGAGCCGGGCGGAATATCGGTTGCTTCTGCGCCAAGATAACGCCGATTTGCGGCTTATGCCAAAGGGATACGCGGCGGGGCTTGTTCCAAAAGATCGGTTTGAGCGGTTTGAAGCGAAACGTGAATCTATAGAGCGCGAAATAAAGAGAGTGGGACAGGTTATGGCGACGCCGGAAGCGAACGCGTTTTTAAGAAGCCAAAACAGCGCCGAACTTAATTCCGGCGTTCCGCTCAGAGATTTGATAAAAAGACCGGAACTTGATTATCTCAAGCTCGCGCCCATTGATCGGAACCGCCCGAAAATTACGCGCGACGTGGCGGAACAGGTTAATGTACGGATTAAATTTGAAGGATATATTAAAAGACAAACGGAACAGGTAGAGCGATTTAAAAGACTTGAGGACAAGAAGCTGCCGGAAAATATTGACTATTCGACGATAAGCGGTCTTCGGATCGAGGCGCGCCAAAAGCTTAGCGCGGCGATGCCGGCTAATATCGGCAGGGCGTCACGCATAACGGGCGTTTCGCCGTCGGATACCGCCGTTCTATTGGCATACATTAAAAAAGCGCGGGTTCAGTCATGAAAAATCTAAAAACCGACTTAAGTAAAAACGCGTTAAAAACGGTGTATCTATTTTATGGTGAAGAACGCTACCTGTTAAACGCGTATGAAAAGAAGATAAAAGACAAGGCTGTCGATCCCGCGTTCGAGCTGATGAATACGGATAAGTTTGACGGAAAGGCCGTTGTTTTTGATGACGTTAAAAACGCGCTGGAGACGTCGCCGTTCATGAGCGAAAAAAGGCTGGTTGTGCTGCGTGACACAGCTCTTTTTAAAGCCGGGCGAAAAGATCAGACGGAAGCGTTCGCCGGCACTGTCGAACATTTGCCAGATACGACTGTGACTGTCTTTGTCGAGAGTGAAGTTGATAAACGCAACAAGTTATATAAAGCGGTGGGCAAAGCCGGTCGTTGCGTGGAGTTTAAAACGCCGGGCGAAAGAGAATTGGCTGAATGGGTTTGCAGTCTCGCCTCTAAAGCCAACAAAAAAATAAGCTATGAAGACGCGCTGTATATGACTAACATAGTCACAAAAGATATGAGCGTCGTAGAGCGGGAAACAGCGAAGTTAATCGATTACGCCGGGCAAAACGACGTCATAACGCGTGAGTTCGTAGACGCGGCCTGCGTGAGGTCGTTTGAGACGCGCGCGTTTGATTTGGCGGACGCCATAACGGCTAAAGACGCCAACACGGCGCTCGAGATATTTAACAATATGCTTTTGGTGAAAATGTCTCCTATAATGGTCATATCTATGATCGCCAGGCAATTCCGAAACGCGCTCGCGTGCCGTCTCTTATCCGACGCGGGGCGCGATTTTGCGCAAATAGTCGCTGAAACAGGGCAGAGCGACTGGATCGTCCGGCGAAACCTGGAAAAAAGCGCGCGGTTTTCCGCGACGGAAATGAAAAACGCGCTTGCGGATTGTTTGGAAGCTGATTTGAGCGTTAAAACGGGTAAGATGGACGATAAGACGGCTGTGGAATTGATCATTATAAGGTACGCTTTGAACGCCGGTTTATGTCCAGACAAGTCATAAAGACCTTGGGGCTCCGCCCCAAACCCCGCCGGGGTCTTCGACCCCGGACCCCACGCCGCGCATTCGCGCGGCTTCATGAAATGATCGGATAGTCATAAAGACAAAAAAAGGGATTTGGGGTAAACTTTTAAAAAAAAGCCTTCCCTAAATCCCTTTCAAAATCTTAGAGCCTGTTCACGCCACTAGGCAAAATAATGTTAGAGAGAAAACATTAATATAGCGTTATCGAAACAAACTCGCGCCGCTTCACGCTCCGTTTTGAATTAAAAGAATGGCTTTACAATCAAAAAAACCAATTGCGATCAAGAGTTTTATTGGCCGAAAAATTCTACAAGATCAGCCGCCGCTTTTAGTTCGTCGCTGCCATCGGTTATTATAGTCAACTGTTGCCCGTCTGAAATGCCCATGGAAATAAGCCCCATAATGCTTTTGCCGTTGGCTACTTTATTGTTTATCTTAATTTGTACGCTGCTCGCGAATTGGCTGGCTAATTGCACAAATAACGCCGCCGTTCTGGCTTCGAGGCCGCTTTTGGCCATAACTGTTTTCTCAGTCATTTAAATGTCTCCCCCTAATGCTATCCGCGATTTGACTTATTTTCCTTAATCTGTGATTCACTCCGGACTTACCGATCGACGGATTAAGCATCGCGCCGATTTCCTTCAAACTCGCTTCCGGACTTTTAAGACGAGCGGCGGCGACCTCTCCAAGACGTTTCGGTAAAAAATCGACGCCTTTCGTCTCGGCGATAAATTTAATGTCTTCCGTTTGACGCGCGGAAGCGTTCGCCGTTTTAAAAATATTGGCCGCCTCGCAATTAACGATGCGATTTACATTATTTCGCATATCCTTTACAATGCGCACGTTTTCCAGGTCCATAAGCGATATGTGCGCGCCAAGCATATTAAGCAGATCGACGATGTTTTCGCCTTCCTTTAAATATACCACGCTATGATTTTTTCTAAGCGTAATTTTACCGTTAAGCCCTAAAAAACGCAACATATCAGCCACCGCGGCGGCGACTTCGCCGTCAGAGTTTATAAACTCAAGGTGATAGCTTTTTTCCGGATTGACGAGCGAGCCGCCCGATATGAAAGCGCCGCGCAAATACGCCCGTTTGCAGCAATCGCTTTTAATCGCCGTATGATTGACGCGCTTTTTAAGCTGACCATTTTCAAAAAGCCCAACGGCCATAAGCAATTTATCCGCTCCGCCTTCTGAATACGTCGCAACTCTGTATATTCTGTTTTTCCTAAAGTTACGCGCGCGCGTCACGGTAAGCTCACACTTAGCTTTAAACACGCGTTTTATGAGTTTAAAATATTTTTTCGCGACCGCCGCGTTTTCAGTGCGAACTGACACGGATGGTCCGTCCGCGCCAAAAAACAGCGTTCCGCAGGCGTTGATGAGACCCGCTATTTCCGCTATGTCGCAATGCCTGGCTTGGTTTTCAAAAGCGCAAAGCTCCTTTTTCACGTTTGACGAGAACGACACGCATATTCACCCATGAGATTCTATTTATATGTGTCTCTATGTTCGATTATAACAGGATGTCCCTCTTTTTGCAAACTATAAAACAATTCTCCCGCTATCGTTACCGAGCGATGCCGGCCGCCCGTACAGCCGATGGCTATTACAAGCTGGCTTTTACCTTCGGAAACGTAACATGGAATGAGAAATTCGAGCATATCAATAAGTTTTTCCAAAAAAACGCGGCTTGCCTCGCAAGCCATTACATAGTCGCGCACTTCCTTGTCGTTGCCTGTTTTTTCTCTAAGTCCCTCCACGTAATAAGGGTTAGGAATGAAACGCACATCGAAGACTAGATCCGCGTCAGCCGGAGCGCCGTGTTTAAATCCGAACGTCAAAATCGTTATCATCAGGTTGTCTAAATTTTCGTCGTCTTTGAAAATATCTATAATTTTCTCTTTAAGTTGCCTCGTCAATAAATACGAAGTGTCAATCACATAGTGCGCTATGTCCTTTACATTGACGAGCAGTTGGCGTTCGCGCCGGACGCCTTCCTCTATTCGGCCGCTTTTAGCGAGCGGATGCGCTCGCCTTGTTTCTTTATAGCGTTTTAGCAGCGTTTCATCCGACGCGTCCAAAAACATTATGCGATAGTCATATCGTTCGGTGTCAATCTCCGCCAAGCTGGCGAAAAGTTCGTCAAACAGCTTGCCGCCTCTTATGTCTATGCCAAGCGCGGCGCTTTCTATTCCTGACCCTTTGCGAAAACAAACCTCCGCGAATTTCGAAATGAGCGCTGGCGGCAAGTTATCAACGCAAAAATAGCCTATATCCTCGAGAAACTTCAGCGCCGCGCTCTTTCCCGCGCCGGACATGCCCGTCACAATTATAAACTTCAATTAAATCATCCCCAAAACGCTTGCGCGCTTGAAACCGCAGGCCCACAAGCTCCGTGGACGCGGAGCGCGTCAGCGCCGCGCAAAGCGAGCTATCGTAACTATGTAAAAAACGGGGTAAGACTTTCTTTCTAAAAATTTCCGACGAACCGTATTTCGGGCCGCAATTCGACGCCGAACTTATTGAAAACGATCTCTTTAACGCGATCCATGAGCTCCCTTACATCACGCGCCGAGGCTTTGTCATAGTTTACTACAAAACCGCAATGTTTTTCAGAAACGCGCGCCCCGCCGACCGAAAAACCCGCCAGACCCGCGTCCGCTATAAGTTTTCCGGCGAAAAACCCCTCAGGGCGTTTAAACGCGCTGCCCGCGCTGGGCAGGTCAAGCGGTTGCTTCTGTTTTCGGAGAGCGTTTAATCTCGCCATCTTGTCGCCGATATCTTTCTTGTTTCCTTCCCGCAACCGGAGTTCAGCCGCCAAAATCGTAAGACGCTCAGTCTGTGCGGCGCTCGTTCTGTAACCGAATTTCATATCCTCATTTCCGATTATATCAATCGAGAAATTATCATCAGCTCTGACGACTGTTACGCTAGCGACCACGTCCTTGATTTCGCCGTCGTAAGCGCCCGCGTTCATAAACAACGCGCCGCCAAGGGCGCCCGGTATGCCATAGGCGAATTCCAAACCGGAAAGACCGGCTTCAAACGCTTTTTGGGCTATGGCGGAAAGCGGCGCGCCCGCTCCGGCCGTTATCACATCTCCGTTAACGTTGACCGTCGATTCGCTTACTTTCAAAACTACTCCGTCTATACCGCCGTCGCCCACAAGTATATTACTGCCCGCGCCCAGAACTAAACGCTCTATCCCTTCCGACTGACAAAGCTTTAAAACGCCGACGATCTCCGCGGCGCTCAAGGCTTTTATAAAAAGCTCAGCTTCGCCTCCTATATGAAACGTCGTATGTTTTTTCATCGATTCGCGTTCAAGGAGCCGCGACTCGTCACCGATTAAACCTCCAAACAGCTTGATAAGCTCCAACCGCAGCTCTCCCTTTCACTACCGAATATCGCGCCGCAAAACTCCAAAATCACGGACGCTTGCGCGCCGCTATCATATTTTATTCATAATCGGCCTAAACGATGTCTACCCAACATAGCGGCGCCCACCAACCCGGCGTCGTTGCCGAGCGCGGCGGTTACTATCTTCGCTCGTAAAATTCCTCCATATACGTCTTTGGCCACATATTTTTTTATAGGCTCAATAATGACGTCGCCTTGTTCGCTGACGCCGCCGCCTATCACGACGATTTCCGGGTCGAATATGTTTATAAGGTTCGTGACGCCGCAAGCTACATATCTCAGATAATTATCTATCACGCTGATCGCTGTCGGATCGCCGGCCGCGGCGGCTTCAAACGCGAGGCGTCCCGTAACGCGCCCGCCGCCGCGCCGCGCGAGCTTGGCCAGGGCGGAGGACGGCGCGCGTTTTATCGCTTCGTTTGAGTCGTATATAAGCGCGGTCACGGAAGCGTATCGCTCCCAGCAGCCTCTGCGCCCGCACCCGCACTGCCTGCCGCCGTACTCTATGACTTGATGGCCGGCTTCGCCGCCGTTTGAAAATGAGGATTTAAGTATAGTCCCGTCTATGATGACGCCGCAACCTACACCCGTGCCGAGAGTGACGGTCACGGACATTCCGCTTCCGCGCGCCGCGCCGTTTACGTTTTCTCCTAATGCGGCGCAATCAGCGTCGTTAGCGAGAAACACGCGAAAGCCCGTCATTTTTTCTAACTCGTCGCGGATAGGGAGATCATCTAAATTTATGTTGGCCATTTTACGCGAAACGCCTGTTTCGGTTTCCACCGCGCCGGGAACGCCGACGCCTATATACGCGAATTCGCCGCCGTCTTCCGACATTACATCCCTGCACAGGTCGGCGATGTCTTTCATTATCAAGGAGCCTTCACGAAAAGCGCGGGCGGAAATGGTCTTTTTCAGCGTTACTTCACCTTCGGCCGAAACCGCGCCCGCCGCGATGTTCGTGCCGCCGACGTCTACACCGACATATTTCACAGCGTTTTTCCTTCCGGCTTTTTCTCTAAGAGTCTGTTTAAGATCTCGCTTTTAGCGGACTTTTGTGATGATTTTTCGCCAAACGCGGAAACGCGAATAAAGCTTGGCGGAAAGTAAGCCAAAAAAACGCAAAACGGAGATCTTGAACAGGCTCTAATCATTATTTTTTTTATTCATGTTTTCCAAGACACGCGCGCTTAAAACATGAGCGGCATTATAGCCCATCTTTTTTTGACGATTATTTATGGCGGCCGACTCGCAGATGATGGCTATGTTGCGTCCGGGCCTTATAGGTATATGGTTGCATACGATTTTATTTCCCAAAATCTCGGCGTATTCTTCCGTCATGCCAAGCCTGTCGTAGAACTTTGAACTGTCCCATGACTCAAGCTTTATCACGAGGTCGATCGCTTGCGTAGCCTTGATGGATTGCACGCCGAAAAGCTGGCGCACGTCAACTATGCCTATTCCGCGAAGCTCTACGAAATTTTGTATGACTTCGGGACAACTGCCTATCAGCGTCTCGCTCGACACCCGTTTGATTATTATAGAGTCGTCCGCGACAAGTCTGTGCCCGCGTTGTATAAGCTCCAGCGCGGCCTCGCTCTTGCCTATGCCGCTTTCGCCCATGATAAGCACGCCTTCGCCGTATATGTCTACCAAAACGCCGTGCGTCATAATCTTCTCCGCCAGCTTATCATGGAGCCATCGCATAATTTCCGCCATAAAATTGGCCGTGCTTTCATCGCTTTGCAAAACGGGCACGCCATTTTCGTTCGCGTTTTTAAGCATTTCCGGAAAAGGCTCTATGCCGCGGCATATGATAACCGCCGGCAGTTTGCGCTTAAAAAGCCGCTCAAGCGTGTCGCGCCGCTGTCGGGGCGTAATTTTGAGCAGGTAAGCGGTTTCAACTTTTCCAACAAGCTGTATGCGGTCTTCGTCAAAATAGTCATAAAACCCGGCGAGCTGCAAAGCCGGACGGTTAATTTCCGAATTATAAATCATCTTACTTTTAATATCAACATCTTCAGTCAATACTTTCAGGCCGTACTCTTCTATAATTTCGCATAGCGCTACGCTGTTCGTCATAAAGCCACCGTCCCGACGCGTTCAACGCGTTACGAGCGAGCGCGTAAGTTGTACCACGCCGAATGCCCGGGGTACTCCGCCGCTTCATCCAGCTCTTCCTCTATGCGCAATAGCTGGTTGTACTTGGCGACGCGGTCGCTTCTCGCCGGAGCGCCGGTTTTGATCTGTCCCGCGTTCACCGCGACGACTATATCGGCTATCGTCGAGTCTTCCGTTTCGCCGGAGCGATGCGACACGACGGCGGTCATGTTAGCGCGCTGCGCGAGAGCTATCGCGTCGAACGTTTCAGTAAGCGTGCCTATCTGGTTGACTTTGATGAGTATCGAGTTCGCTACGCTTAGCTCGACGCCTTTTTTAAGACGTTCAACGTTGGTCACGAACAGGTCATCGCCGACAAGCTGCAATTTTTCGCCAAGACGCTCGGTCATGATCTTCCAGCCGTCCCAGTCGTCTTCGGCGAGACCGTCCTCTATAGAGATGATAGGATATCTTTCAGCCAGACTTTCGTAAAGCGAGACCATTTCTTCGCTTGTACGAACGATTTCCTGCCCGGTCATTTCGCTTTCGCCGGGGAAATGATACCTGCCGTCGTTCGCGTCGTAAAGTTCCGTCGCGGCCACGTCAAGCGCGATTAAAACGTCATCTCCGGCTTTATAGCCGGCTTTTTCAACCGCCTCCAATATCTGGTCGATCACTTCCTCAGGGTTTTTAAGGTTCGGAGCGAAGCCGCCCTCATCGCCTATGGCCGTGGAAAGCCCCTTGAATTTCAACACGCCTTTAAGCGTGTGATAAATCTCGGAGCAAACGCGAAGCCCTGCCTTACAACTTTCCGCTCCGACGGGCATAGTCAGAAATTCTTGGAACTCGACCGTGTTGTCGGCGTGTTTGCCGCCGTTTAATATATTCATCATCGGTACGGGCAGCGCTTTAGCGTTGACCCCGCCCAAATATTGGTACAGAGGCAGCGAAAGCGCCTCAGCCGCCGCTTTCGCCACAGCGAGCGACACTCCCAAGATGGCGTTCGCGCCCAGTTTAGCTTTGTTCGGCGTCCCGTCAAGCTCTATAAGCGTTTTATCTATCAGCGTCTGGTCAAGCGCGTTGAGCGTGATGATTTCCGGGGCTATGATGTCGTTTATGTTGTCTACGGCCGTTTTTACGCCAAGCCCGGAATAGCGCGCGCCGCCGTCCCGCAGTTCGACGGCCTCGAACGCGCCCGTTGACGCGCCGGAAGGCACGGCCGCGCGTCCGACGAAATGGTCGTTGTCAACGTCCACGACGACTTCGGCTTCTACGGTCGGGTTACCTCTTGAGTCAAGAATTTCCCTTGCGAATACGCTGGCGATTTCTAAATAACCTTTCATACGAATCTTCCCCTTTGTAAGAGCTTGTTCAAGATCTCGCTTTCAGCGGATTTTTTTGTAAAGATTTTTCACCGAACGCTGACAAAGCGCGGCGGAAAATAGGCCGAAAAGACGCGAAATGGAGATATTGAACAGACTCTAAGATTATAAAATTTCTTAAAGCCATAGGCGGCTGTTAGAGTTCAGGCGATAATCAGCGATCGCCCTAACATCTCCTTAGGTTGCTCTACGCCCATCATATCGAGCAGAGTAGGAGACACGTCGCATAGTTTGCCTTCCTTCGCGATAGCCTTGGCTTTCGCGCAGTTTACGATTATGAACGGAACAGGGTTCGTAGTGTGCGCGGTGAATGGTTCAGAGGTCCCGTACTCCGTCATTTTTTCCGAATTGCCATGATCGGCGCATACGAACATCTGCGCGCCGGATTTTATCAGAGCGTCATAAACGCGCCCGACGCATAGATCAACGGCTTCGACCGCCTTAACGGCCGCGTCGTAAACGCCCGTGTGCCCTACCATGTCGCAATTCGCGTAATTTATTACAATCAGGTCGTAAGCGTTTGACAATATGCTCTCAATAAGCCTATCCGTCACGGCGTACGCGCTCATCTCGGGCTGCAAGTCGTAAGTGGCGACTTTAGGCGACGGCACAAGTATTCTGTCTTCGCCGTCAAACGGTTTTTCCACGCCGCCGCTGAAAAAAAACGTCACATGCGCGTACTTCTCGGTTTCCGCCAAGCGCAACTGGGTTTTGCCGATTTTGGACAGATATTCCCCCATTGTGTTTTCAAGCTTACGCTTGTCGAACGCGACGAGACAGTTAGGCATAGTCGCGTCATATTCGGTAAAACATACGTATTCAAGCGGAAAAAAATCGCGTTCAAACTCGCTGAAATCAGCGTCTACGAAAGCGCGCGTAATTTCTCTGGCGCGGTCCGGCCTGAAATTAAAGAATATTACGGAGTCATTTTCTTTTATCGTGGCGACAGGTCTGCCTTTTTCAAGAATCACCGTCGGAACGACGAACTCGTCCGTTACTTTTTTCGCGTAAGAATCGTTCACGCATTGAGCCGCGGATTCAGCGACCTCGCCTTCGCCCAGCGCAAGCGCGTCATACGCTTTCTTCACGCGCTCCCATCGGTTGTCGCGATCCATCGCGTAATATCTGCCGGAAACGGTCGCCACGCGTCCCACGCCGATTTCGCGCGCTTTTTCCTCAAGCTCAGCGATATACGCCCCGCCTGACGAAGGCGGCGTGTCGCGCCCGTCTAAAAACGCGTGTATAAACGTGTTCGACACGCCGTTGCGATAGGCGAGTTCCAGCAGGGCGTACAGGTGCGCGTTATGACTATGCACGCCGCCGTCGGACAACAGGCCCATCAAATGCAGCGAGCCGCCGCGCGCCTTGCAATTTTCAATTGCGGCCAGCAACGCCTTGTTTTGAAAGAAGGTCCCGTCCGCTATGTCTTTAGTCACGCGCGTAAGCTCCTGATACACTATGCGTCCGGCGCCTATGTTTAAATGTCCCACTTCGGAATTACCCATTTGCCCTTCGGGCAGACCGACGTTCAATCCGCTGGCGTAGCCCAGCGCGAACGGGTAATTTTCCATAAGGAAATCCATATTCGGCGTTTTAGCCGCTTTAACCGCGTTGCTTTCCGTCATTTCCGTCAGGCCGAAGCCATCTATGACAAGCAATACGGCGGTTTTTCTTGTATCCATATCAAATACCCGCCCATGTCAAAAATTTAAAGCGTTTTTCATCACGACAAACGTATGCGTAAAACTTGCCAGGTTCGGCTGCGCTTCAAACTAAGTCCAGCATAAAACGTCGTCGTTAATAATTCACAATCTTTATGAAGTCGTCCTTAAGACTGGCGCCGCCGACAAGCCCGCCGTCTATATCGGGCTGACCGAACAATTCGCCCGCGTTCGCGCCCGTAACGCTCCCACCGTATTGTACGCGCGTGGCCTCAGCGGTATCCGCGTCATAAATTTCCGCCAGAACGGCGCGTATCGCGGAGCATACCTCTTGCGCTTGCGCGCTTGTCGCCGTTTTGCCCGTACCGATCGCCCAGATCGGCTCGTAAGCGATTATGAGCTTTTTCGCGGCGTCGCTTTTGACGCCAAAAAGCCCGACTTTAACCTGCATGCGAATCCATTCGATCGTGACGGCTTTTTCACGCTGAACAAGACTTTCACCGACGCACATTATAGGGACAATGCCTTTTTCAAACGCCTTTAGAACCTTTTTGTTAACCGTTTCGTTCGTTTCCGCGAAAAGTTCGCGCCGTTCCGAATGCCCAATTATAACGTATCTTACGCCCATGTCCAAAAGCATGTTCGCGGAGATTTCGCCTGTATAGGCGCCATTATCCTCAAAGAACATATTTTGAGCGCCGACGGATATATTCGAACCTTTAACGGCTTGTGACACGGCGTATATATCCGTCGCCGGCACGCAAAATATCACGTCTGACTTATCCGTATCAGCGCCGTTTTTGAGCCTCTCGGCGAGCGCCGCCGCTTCCGTGGGCGTCATGTTCATTTTCCAGTTTCCAGCTATTACCTTTTTCCTCAATAAAAAAACCCCCGTATTTCTTATTTGTTTTGTATGACTTCGACGCCAGGCAGCGATTTGCCTTCCAAAAATTCAAGAGACGCGCCGCCGCCGGTCGAGATGTGAGTCATTTTATGTCCGAAACCGAGCTGATTAACCGCCGCCGCCGAATCCCCGCCGCCTATTACGGTCATGGCGTCAATTTCCGAAAGCGCCTTAGCCATAGCTATCGTGCCTTTCGCGAAATTTTCAAACTCAAATACACCGAGAGGTCCGTTCCAAAGGACGGTTTTAGCTGTCTTTACCGCGCCTGAAAACAAGTCGCGCGTTTTTTCACCGACATCGAGGCCCATCCAACCTTCTTCGATTTTGTCCACGTCCACGGTTTTGAAATTCGCGTCGTTTTTGAAAGCGTCCGCGACGACTATATCTATCGGCAGCGACAGATTGACGCCCTTGTCTTTCGCTTTGTTCATCATTTCACGCGCGTAATCGATTTTTTCAGCGTCCAAAATGGAATTTCCGACTTCGTAGCCTTGCGCTTTTGCGAACGTATACGACATGCCGCCGCCTATTATAAGCGTATCGACTTTGTCAAGCAAATTATTGATAACGTTTATTTTGTCCGAGACTTTAGCGCCTCCAAGTATCGCGACAAACGGTCTTTGGGGATTATTAACGACGGCGCCTAAAAATTCGATTTCCTTACTCATTAAATAGCCCACGGCCGTTTCGGCGACGAATTTCGTTACGCCGACCGTTGAACAGTGCGCTCTATGCGCCGAACCGAAAGCGTCGTTTACATAAATATCAGCCAGATTGGCCAGAGCTTTTGAAAACGCGTCCTCATTTTTAGTCTCTTCCTTGCGAAAACGGGTATTTTGAAGGAGCAGCGCGTCGCCGTCCTTTAGGCCCTTAACAGCCAGCCTGGCTTTTTCACCCGCGACGTCATCATCCGCCGCAAAGATAACGTCTTGCCCCAAATGCTCGGATAATCTTTTGGCAACTGGCGCGAGAGAAAATTCCGCCGACGGTTCTTTTGGTTTGCCAAGATGCGAACATAAAATAAGCCGTCCGCCATCGCTGATAATTTTTTTAATCGTGGGCAGCGCCGCGACAATCCTGTTTTCATCAGTTATTTCCCCGTTTTGTATCGGGACATTGAAGTCCACGCGAACCAAAACGCGCTTACTTCTAACATTTAAATCATCAACCGTTTTCTTGTTAAGCATGTCGCTTCTCCCTTCAAAATATATTTTTGGCTTTAGCGTTACGGCGAAAGCCAGATTATTCCTTTTTATAGTCCTTAACTGCATTTTAACACGCATCAATCCGCAGTTCAATAAATTCCCCTTTAATTCAAAAATAAATAGCGTTATAATGTATTTCTAACAATGACCAAAAACATGGGTCCGTCCGAAGACGGCGCAAAGGCCCCGACCGGACGTTTTAACGCGTGAAAGGAAAGGATTTTTAATGATTAAAGCGGATTTTCATATGCATACGTCGTTTTCCGTTGACGGCGCGCCGGAAGCCACGATGGACGCTATGGCGAATAGAGCCGTCGAGCTTGGGCTGTCAGAAATAGCTTTTACCGACCACGTTGATTATATGCCTGACGGCGGCATAACGAACTTTCACATAGATTACAAAGAGTATATAATCCATTTTAACCATATTAAAGAAAAATACTCAAATAAGCTGCGTGTCGCGCTCGGCGTGGAAATCGGGGTGGCGCCGCATGTGACGAAACAAACCAGGGAATTCGCCGCATCCTATCCATTTGAATTCATTATAGCGTCTACGCACGATGTGCAAAAATGCGAGCTTTATGTCAAAGACAATGAATTTTTTAGAAACCGCTCAAAGTTTCAAGCCTATTCCATATATTTTGAGGAAATTCTTCATAATGTGAAGACAAATTCGTTTTTTTCAGTATACGGACATCTAGATTACATACCTCGTTACGGAATTTATAAAGACAACAGTCTTGACTATGATGACTTTAAATATGTGATAGACGAGATTTTAACGGAACTTGTATCGCGCGGCAAAGGTTTAGAAATCAACACGTCCGGTTACGCGTACGGTCTTAACGCCGCGCATCCTCAGACTAAAATTCTAAAGGCGTACAAACGACTGGGCGGCGAAATAATAACTGTCGGTTCCGACGCGCATTCGCCGAAACGTATAGCGGCCGATTTCGATAAAGCCGAAGACGCGCTTCGGCAGGCGGACTTCAAGGCATATACGGTTTTTCGCGACGGAAAGCCTTACTGGATAGATCTTTAATAACCTGTTCAAGATCTCACTGTAAGCGGCGATAAAAAACAGGCGACCTTCTTTTCAAAAGGTCGCCTGTTAGTGAGAAAGCGTTTATTTCAGAAGTCCCGCGCGCGTTAGCAGATTGTAGATCATCTGCGCCGCTTCAGCTCTGGCGCTATTTGCCAAAGGCGCTAGCGTGGTTTCGGTTATTCCGTTGATCAATCCGTAATCTACGGCCTGCTCCAGGCTATCGCGCGCCCAATCGGAGATTTCTCCCTGATCCGTAAACTTGGCGAGCGTCTTATTCAATTTCATATCATTATTCAATACGCCGCGCCGCGCCGCGAGTCTTACCGTCATAGCCGTCACTTCCTGACGCGTAATCCGCGCGTCGGGCAGAAAACGCCCGTCGCCCACGCCTTGGACGACGCCTAACTCGTAAGCTTTCTGAATCGTCGCGGCGTGCCAATCTTCAGCGTGAACATCTACGAACGTATTCTGATACGCCGACGTTTCTACGTCTATTTTCAGCACCTGTAACAACATCGTCAGAAATTCAGCGCGCGTAATGTTATTCTCGGGTTTGAACGTTCCGTCCGGATAACCCGCTATCACATTAGCCTGAACCAGCGTCCTTATAGCCTGCCGCGCCCAGTGCCCGTCGATGTCGTACAACTCTATCTCACCCAGCGGCGTTTTCAAATCATCTATCGCGACATCCGCGCCGCCGGAATTTTCGGTCGCGTTGTCCGCGGTTGAATCCTCAGTCGTTGACTGATCAGTTCCCGAAATTACGGTCTGTCCGGCGCCCGAACCTCCTGAACCGGATGAGCCTCCTGAACCGCCCGAGCCACCCGAACCGCCTGAGCCTCCTGAACCGCCCGAGCCACCCGAACCGCCTGAGCTGCCCGAAGAGGAGATTTCGAACCTGGCTTGCACAGTTCGCGCCGCCGCCGCCGTGAAGCGGTAAATTGCCTGCGCGCCTGTTATCCTCAGATCGTTTTCGTACCACCCTGAAAACACATATCCGCTGTTTGCCGTCGCGGTCAGCGTAACCTCGGCGCCAATTTCATATTCTCCGCCTCCGGCGACGCTGCCCCCCGTCCTAGCGGTCGCTGTAATCAGCGCCTTATCCGTAATTTTGATCTCATAGCCGAATGCCACTGTCTCGCTATCCGTCATACCGTCTTTAACAGCTATAGCTTTTATCGTCGTATCGCTTGTTATCTGAATTGGCGTCTGATATTTAACGCTTGATCTCGTCGGTTCGCTTCCGTCAAGCGTGTAATATATGTCAGCGCCGTCGGTATCCGCGCTTAGCGTTACCGATTGAACCGAGCTATAGGCGCCAGCGACGGGCGAAGCCGTCGGAGCGGCCAGCGTCTCAAGCGCGACATACGCCAACGCTATGTGATAAACGTTATTGCTTACCGCGATTTCACCTTCCAGCGGCGCGACTTCCACATACACGCTACGCGCGTCTTTGCCATCGAAATCAATGTTGTTCAGTTTAATAGGCAGCAACACGCTGTCATAAGCGTCTATGCCGTCAACAAACTCCGTTGAGTAAAGCTCATCGCCTGTAGGTGAGTCATAGCGCAGCGTCAGCGGCAATTCGCCGACAGGCTTGCCGCTCAGGTTGCTTATCTTTACATATATCTCCGCCGCGCCGCCGCCCGTCACCTGAGTCTTCTGGACCGATACGGCTATATCGGGCGCGTCCAGTTCAACTAATATCCGGTTGCTCATCGAAGCGTTAACGTTGTCGCCTGTAGGCTTCACCCTAATGGATACGTTGCCGCCCGTATAATTGTCGAGCAAAGGTATATTAACCGTAATAGTTTCTGATTCCCCAGGCAACAGAGTAACCGGCGCATCGAACGTATAAATTACTTGCCCGTCTTCATCCAGCGTTTCCAGCGTTACGCTATTAACGCTCTTTTCACCCGAGTTGCGCACGACCGCCATAACCGTAAGCTCGCCGTCAATGGGCAGATTGGAGCTGTCAATCCATGTCGATTCATCAAGGTAGAGCGAATTTACAGGCTCAATGTCCGCCGTATATAAATCGAAGTCGCCGTACGCGGCCGCGGAAGTTTCCGTCGCCTCGCTGATTATGGGCGCCCCTTCGTACGCCAGCGCTATGGCGCCCGCCGCGTCCATATAACCGCTGAAACTTGTTATATAAAGCTCCGTGTCCGTAATCCGCGCGCCTGGACTCCATCTGTCCTCCGCCGCGTCATAGAACGATGACCAAACCTCATTCGCTCCATCCTCGCCCGAAGCTCCAAGCCAAGCTATCGCCTTTCGTCCCGCCGCGTCGGAAAACACCTTGAAATCGGCGGTTAACGCTCCTCCGTTGTCTTCGCCTAAAGCCGTCTTTACATATTCGGGAGCGGACGCGTCCGCGTAAAGTATCTGACCGTCCTCATACCAATATAATACGCCGCCGTCGAATACGGGAGTCGAGAAGATCGTTCCGCCGTTTCCTATAGTCCAAGCGGCAGAGCCATATTCGAGTAACCTAAGCGTCGTATCAGCGACTTCGCCTTCGCCCGTCACAACGGTATAGGCGATATAAACGCTTCCCGCGTTTGTGATATCAATATCCGTCACGCGTCCATCAACGGAAATCGTATCGAGATCCGAAGACCAAACGCCGCTTGACTTACGGGCGATATAGATTACGCTCTGAGCGGAGTCGAAAACGCCACCGTCGCCGCCGACCCATGCCGCGTACTCCACGCCATGATCATCCGGCCCAACATAAACAGGCATCATATCGAGCTTACCGTCTATCGCCGGGAGTTTCTCCGCCAAGCTCAGAACGCCGTCGTCGAACGCCGCTGCGCTTATGCCCATAACCGATGATACCGCGTCAAACCCGTCATTTTCCGTAAGCTCACGATCCGCGTCCATCCAAATTATACGCGCGACGCCGTCCGTCACGGAAACCTCAGGGTAGAAGTCCGCCGTATTGTCGCCCGGATCAACCTGCGCTGGAACGCTCCACTCAGATCCGTCGTAATAGGAATACATAAGAGCGGCGCGGTTGCTGTCCGTACGTGATTCTAAATCGTCAATCCATACAAGAAGCTTCTTATTCGATCCCAAATCCGTCAGTATCGGATCTCCGTAGGGATATACGTTCGTCTTAAACCGCTTATATTCCTTGCCCACGGGGGACACCGCCGGCGCTTTAAACAGAATATCGTTCGCGGTAAATTTCGACGATCTCAGAGCGTAATCACGCCCATCCAGTTCGAAGTCCGCGCTCTGCGCGGCGGCCATAAAACCAATGCCGCCGTTGCTCGGCATCGTGACCTTGACCATATCCAGCTTTGCGTTATAAAGGAACGCGCGCAAGGTCCCGCGCAAACCCGACTCAAATGAGTAACGAGTGTCGTTAAGCGGCGCTGTCGAGACAATATCGCCGCCGCCGAAAAATTCAAGATCCATAGACGCTATCTTGGAAACCCCAAAACCTGATCCCACATGACCGTTAACTCCAAGGCCAAGCTCGCCTTCGAAAGTTAGCTTGAGGTCTTTCGTAATATCCGCGACCTTCAGTTTGGAAGTAAGCTCCCCGCCTATCGTCCCGCCGTACACGAACGGCGCGGATACGGAACCTACCGTAATAACAGCCTGTTTCTGAACGTTATAGTTTCCGTTGAACGCCCCTATCACGCCGCTCGATTCCGTGTACAGCGTCCCGTCGTCCCTGACAATGCCGTCGGCGTAACCTATGACGGCGGCGTCGAACGAACGGCCGCCAAAGTCAGCCTTGTTATCAACCGCGCCGCCTAATGAACGCGCGACATTAATGATAGTTTCCCGCTCGGCTCCGTTTTTATTAACGTCGTCCACAAAATTCTTCAGCCGCGCGAAGCCCGTCTCGCTGGACAGCGCATCCTCGCCTACCCCTATTGACATCATAAACCGCTTGCCGTTTTCGGATTTAGCGAATTCAACCGGCGCTCCGGATATATTCAAGCCTATCGACTCATCGCCGAACAACTTCAGTTCCGCGTCAACCTTTACAGGCGGAATACGGAAATCTACGCTTCCATTATGCTGGAGTATATTGTCGCCATTCGGCTGCGTCGGATCGCCGCCTTCCGGCGCCAGGTATATTAGACCGCGTTGTTTCAGGAAAATATATTTAAGCGAAAATGGCTCAAAACCGGTCTTGCTTACTGTTATCATCTTGTTATATCCGCGCGGAACGTCTATCTTGACCAAGCCGGCGGCGTCCGCCAGCCAGCTTTTCCCGTCTTCTGACGTGAATAACGCCCCCGGGACAGGTATCATAACATTGTTCTCATTATGCGTGTAAGCGAATACGCTTCCGGTCTCCAATACGACGCTTGGCGGCGGCGGTGACGCCGGCCTGAAGCCAAAGACTACGTCAACCTCCGCGTTGCTGCCTTCACGCGTAAACGCGAACGCGCGCCTTAAGCGATAGATTAAATCGCTTTGCAGGAAATCGGCGCTGAAATCCATCGTAAACGAAGACTTTAGGGATTTTTGCGGCTTCAGCTCGCTTATGAAAACGCTGCCGCCGCCTACCAAAGCCCCCGGCGCGTTTTCAAGATCTTCATACGTATATTCAGGCAGCAATGTTCCGCCCTCTATTTCAAATCCCACGTTATACAGCGTAATATCGGATATATTAACAAGCTCAAAGTCCACGTTGTACGGCGCTCCGACGAAAGCTTTATCGTCAGCTTGGACGTAAAGACAAAGCGCGTCGCCAGCCCAAACCTTTACAGGCTCCTCAACCGTGAATGTCTTTGTGATGGGCGCTCCGTCGGACCAAGCGCCCGTGACAGTGGCGCTGAGGTCGTAAGTCCCGGCCTTGTCGCCTCTGACTATCCAGCTTGCGCCGCCAACGCCTCCGTCGCCCGGAATCAAACCTATATCCACAATCTCGTTTTGCGGCGCCGGGGTCGGCGCGAGCGAAAGACCGTCGGCTGGCAGGTTAAGCTTAGCCTTTATATCCTCCAAGTACAAATTTTCCGGCGCGTAATTTATCAGATCCAACTGAACCATAAAGAACTCTTTCAGCCAATGCGCCTCTCCGTATATCAGCATGTAGGCCACGCTCGGCGGCACGTCCGGATATTGCGACGGAATGAAGACAGGCCAACCGCTTCCGCCGCCGCCGCGATATCCTCCTCCGCTTCCGCCGCCGCCGCTCCCTCCGACGACGCTTCCGCCCGCATTAACATAATACGGTTCAGTATACCTCTCGCCCAAAAATTCCAGGACTATCGTGAATTTCCAGACAAACTGGTTATCCGGGTCATTCACGTCTATGCCCGCTTGCACTATCTCATCGAACGACATTCTCTCCGTAGTGAGCGCGCCCACTAGGTAATCGCTCCTGTTCATGATAATGGAGCCGTAAAAATTACTTGTATTAAGGCTCTGCGTGTTCAAAGTTATCGTTGTAACCTCAAAATCGCGCTTATATCCCGTTACGCTCGTATTATCGCCGCGCGGCGCGACTACCGAGACCTTACCCTGGTCGTCGGCGATCATAGGCGCCAGCTCTTCATCTCCGTTAGTTATCAGAACTGTAGCGCCTGAAGCTGACGACAAATTCCCCGCTTTGTCACGGCCCTGAACTTCTATATCTATAACCGCCCAGTCGCCGTCTTTCTCATGAACCGTTATATCCTTCGCCGCGGAAGCCTGGTTTCCCTTACGGTCCGTTACCGTCAGCGTTACCGTATATTCGCCGCTCGCCGCGTATGCGTGTTTCACGCTTATGCCGTTTTCATCAGGGGATCCGTCTCCAAAATTCCAAACGCCATCAATGATTTTGTCGTTATCCGTTGAGGCGGCGGCTGAAAAGTCGGTCGCGTATTCAACTACGGCGTTCTCCTGCGCGGTTATCGCCGGCACAGGATTTTCATCGTCGTAGAGTATGGCTTCCGCGCTTTGCGACGCGCCGGCGCTTTCGTTTCCGGCTGAATCATAAGTCACTATTTTGAACGTATAAACGCCAGGCTCTAAGCTGTCAGCGACATAGGACAGGGAATTCGGCCCTAAATTCGCCGCGTATTGATAGCTTCCGTCGCCGAGAGCGTCGATATATATCTTGTAACCGGCTATATCGGCTTCGGAGCCGTCATTCGTCCATTCTATTCCGGCTTGCAGATTGCCGTCCGTCCCTATCGGCGTCCTGTCCGACGGCGGCGCGTTATCTATGACGTATCTTATGACTTCAACGTCCGACACATTGCCTTTGGCGTCGGTCAAACGAATCCCGAAGTCATATTCGCCGTCAGGCTGACTATCGTACCAATTGTCAAACGTCACTATTTCCGAACCTTTTGACAGGTTCAGCGATTGAAGCCGCGTCCACTCCGCGGCGGCGTCAGCTTTGTACAAAAGCTCGGCGCTCGCCAACTTTACATTGTCAACGACGCTTGCGGTTATCGACGCGTTCGAACGAATTCGGGCGTTCGCGTACGGATACGCCGAATAGACCGACGGCGGCTCGGCGTCAGCCGTCGGAACAGCCCAAACCACAGGGCTTTTAAGGCTTTGATTCCCCGCCGCGTCTATGGAAACCAGGTAATAATAATACTTTTGGTCTTGCTCAACCGATTTATCATAATACCCTATATAACGATCGGTATTAAGTATCAACGAGTAGCTTCCCGGCGCGCCGTTCTCATCCTCGGCGCGGTAAAGATTGAACCCTGCGAAACCCTTGTCATTCTCTGATGGCGCATTCCATTTAAGGTATATATATGCGGCGCTCTCGTTAACGACAAAACCCGTAGGCGTCTCAGGCAGCGTTAAATCCACTCTGTAGCTGTAAACCGGCGTGCCGTCGCTAACATTGCCGGCCTTATCGTAAGCTATGGCGCGAATATAGATTACGCCGTCATACGGTTTTCCATTATTGTCAAGCGACGCCGCGTCAAACGTGAATTCCACGACGCCGTTCTTCCCGCTGGCGGGTTTTTCTTCATCCGCCGTTTCCCACGTAAGCTGATCGACGGAATATTGCAGCGCTACCTTTGACAGCCCTACATTATCAATGGAAGTAATCGTGAATGTAGTCGCTCCGGTTATATATGACCCGTTCACCGGAGATATTAGGGAGACGCTCGGCTTGCCGCCGTCAAGCTCAAACATCTGTTCGGCGCTGACGACGCTGCTGTTGCCCGCTCTATCCACAGCTATGGCGCGGACTTTATAGACGCCGTCAGCAAGCGACGTAGAGTCGAATGTTCCGCTTTCTTTAATTTTGCGTCCCGGAACCGCGACGTTCTTTTCAAACAGCTTGGTAAAACCGCCGCCGTCCAGAGAATATTCCACTACGACGCTATCCACGAAATAATTGTCAGCGGCTTCCACTTGCCATTCTATCGCGTTTCTTCCGTTGACATACGCGCTAAACGAGCTGACTTCCGGTTTTATCAAATCTACGCGATAGCTTGACTCCGCATAATCGCTCTTGTTCAGATTTCTGTCGAGCGCATACGCCCTAAGCTGTATGGTTCCGCTGGTCGTATCGCCTATGTTAACAAAGGCTTTGACGCTGTCCTCGGCTTTTTCGCTCAAAAGGTTACCGATTTCAACCCAGTCGCCGTTCCTGTCCTTAGATTCGACGACGACGCGGTATAATTTCTTGTCGTCCTTCGCGGTCACATTTAACTGTAAATTATCGGAAATAATTGAGTTCTCGCCTGGCTCAAACCCTGTTATAACCGGCTTTGACGCGTCGCTCGCGTCGAGCGCCGAACTGTAATTCCCGAGGGATTGAGAGCTTACGGCGTTGTTCTGATCAAGAACCTGGATCAGCAGCTCATATTCTCCGCCTTCTAGGTCGAAATCCACCTGAGCTGACTTGCCCGAAAGCCTGTTCCACGCTCCTATGGCGACCGTTCCGTCCGGCGCCACGCGCGCCGCGCGGTACGCGGATAACCATCCCTCGCGGTCCGACAATATCGCGGATACCCTCAACGGCGGATTATAAAGCGTATAGCCGCCGTCGGCGGGGCCTATCTTCTCTACGGATATCGAATCATTGACCCCATATACCGTGACTTCCTGCTCGTAGGGCAATGACCATAACTCGTCGTCGCCTTTTACGCGCAGTTTTATCGTATAGTTCCCAGATGGCCGCCGAGAAAAATCAAAGCTCGCGGAACCGCCGCCTAGCGAGAGATCAGGCTCAATGTCTTGAACCGCTTCGCCTCCGCGGCTCACTTCCCATTCAAATTCCGTTATACTGCGGTACGAAGGATTGTATGACAGATCTTTAGCGGTTATAACCGCGTTCACATTAACTCCTGGCATACTGAATTCAGCCGGCCAAATTTCGTGATCGCTTACTGAAAACTCAGCCAAAGGCGGCACATGCGCCGACGTAATGTACAGCGACGCCGGCGCGCTCGTTTGCCCTGTCACTGAGTCGGTTACGCGCGCTCCGACAAAATAGTGCTTATCTTCTTCCAATGTAAATGTAAACGTATCGCCCGAATTCGACTGAGCCTTCCATTCCCCGGCATCCGCGTCCATCAGAGTCCACGCGTATCCTCCTATGGGGTTGCCCAGCGACGTCGCGGCGTCTGTCACGCTGACCTGCGCGGAATTCCCCGATATTACCGCGGTAAGACGCGGGGCTTCGGGCTTGACAAGCTTCCTATCGAGGATCTGATCGTATATATAGCTCGCGAGCTTCTCAACGCCCTGTTCAAGCGACTCCTCGTCTTCAAGACTCCTGTTAATAAACAAACCGCGCCCCAGATTCTGCGCCACAAGCGCTTCCGCCTGGTCTTTCACCGTCTCAAACAGGGAACTTTCCGCGATAGCGTTATTAACGCCCCATCCCGCGTAATGAGCGTCATTATTATTCAGGTAATAGAGTATAGTCGAAAGATCTTGAGTCGCGTTCAGATCCTTAACCCCGTCGTTGTCAACATTCGCTATTACGCGGATTGAATTTGGATACGTCCACTTTGCGCTTCTTATCGTATCAGTCAAAGAATTCGAATCATCGGTCGACATTTTCAGATCGCTCATGATTATGTGCGTCTGAGACGAGCAACCGTGGCTGGCGTATGAGCCGATCGGGCCAAAACCGTAACTTCCCGATACGTTCGACAGCGGCGTCGGCTCTATGACCCGTTGTTTCATCTCGCTGTAAGTTCCGTCCGTAAACGAGTACAGCGAAGCTTCTTGCGGCGACGCTACCAGTCGGAGATAGTGCAGGGACCCCGACGGCTTCGCCACCCTGGTTATCAATTGAACCTTTCCTCCCCAAACGCTGGCGCGCCCCGCCGCGGATGAGAAGGTTTCGCTGGCGGCGTCAACCATCGCGTCCACATCGACATCCTCGATCCAGTAAAGAGAAACATTGCCGGTTCCCATAAGCGCCATGTAGCCGCTGAGCGTTCTCTTGCCATCTTTGAGCTTGTAGTCAGCGTTAAACAGGAAACCGAAACCCTCAATGGTATGAGTATCTATTTTCGACTCATCCAATTTGAAAGTAAAAACTTTGTTATTCGACGCCGAGTTCGGCATGAACAGGAAATCCTTGAACGCCGGCGCTCCGTAACCCAGGAATTCTACCGTATCTTCGCCGTATATTACATGCGTATCGTCTATTTTTCTTATGTAAGGATCATTGTAGTATTTCAGCCTGTTCAGCCCGTCGTCCGTATCAGCGGCCTCATCGTTAGTGTGGTCCACCCTGAGCCAATCAAAAGTCTCATCAATATAGCTTACATTTGTGGTATTCACGGTCAGCGATTCGCCCGGAACGCCTTTTCGCTCCAAAGCCTCACGCAATAGCTCGCCCGTTCCCGTCAGGTTAAGATTGTTCGCCGCGGCGTCCGCCGCTACCAGAACTTCGATGTAATCATCGAAGCCGGCTCCCCATGCCGGCGCGCCTGGCGCCGCAAGAACCGTCCCTCCGGGCAGCGCCGCTGACGTCAACGCCAAACATGCCGACAAAAGAGCCGCCAACAGTTTCCTGAATTTTACCATAAAATGACCTCCTCTGATCATTGCGCGGCGACTTACTCTCCCCATAACCGCGCCTCTTTAAAATATTAGAGCTATCTCGTAAAGCGCTGAGATATTAGGAATATACCATACTGGAGCGCGAAAGTCAATTAAAATGGCCCTAAAAACCGCGGCGGACACATGAAAAACATTATAAATACGGTATAATCTTCCGAAATGAAGGCGCGTGGATGGGGCGTGTTTTGAGAGAATAGGCGACCGCGCGCGACGCGTTTCAACGGGCATTTCAACTGGCGGACCCAAATCACTATAATGACTATTCAGACAAGTCATAAAGACCTTGGGACTCCGCCCAAAACCCCGCCGGGGTCTTCGACCCAGAACCCCGCGCCGCGCATTCGCGCGGCTTCATGAAACGATTGGATAGTCATAATCGCTATTGACAGAGATTTAAGTTTCGCGCGGTTGCCGTGGCGGAGGGCAAGTTGTAAAATGAATTGCCCAATAACGGTTTTCAGTCGCGCGATCGAGCGAATACAGCGCGTAAAACTAAATATATTACAGCTAAAGCCAAAAGAAACTCATCTTGTAAATATGTCTTCACAAGTATAGAATATACAAGTAAACATATATATGTAATATGAATTAAATATGGAGGATCTAACATGAGTTTTGCCGCTCAAGCTGTTAAAGAGTCGCTTATGCGTGAGATTGAACTAAAGGACGAAGTCGGCGTCGAAGGGTTAAATCTCGAACCGTCAATTTTCCATCATCTCGCCCTGGGCGCGGAATATCAAGAACAAGTCCACACACTTTTCGAGCGCGATCACGAGCCGCATGAAGGATTCTATCTGCCGTGCGGTTTTAAGTCTCCCCATGGCGTCCGCTTCGCGTTTAAATGGGACCGTCGATCATATATCGGAATAATTTACGATGGCGAAAATTACATTCTTACCAAACGCGGAAAGGAACTTTTTCCTATTGAGTTTGATAAGCGGCCCGAATATTTCAAACTGTCCGGTTCAGACGGAACGCCGTTTAAAACAGTGGGCGGATATACCCACGGAGATATAGCCGGGTCAGTTCTAAACGTCGCTTACAGCAATGAATGCGCGCTGAAAGACAAGGGTCTCGACTGCCTTTTCTGCAACGCCAACGCCACTGCGGCGCGTTACGCGAAAAAAGAGGGAGTCGGCTGGAAAAACCCGCGTCTGATCGACGAGGCGTTAAAATCCGCCCGCGAAATGGACGGCGTGACGCATTTCGTCCTAACCGGCGGGTTTATTCCGGAACGCCGCGAAGTCGATTATTATCTCGATGTCGCCGACGCGATCGCAGACATTACAGGCGTCAAAGATTTTAACGGCACAGCCGTTATAGGCGCTCCGCTGGATTTAGAAATAATTGACAAATACGCGGAGTCGCCCTTCGACACAATCTCCATAAACCTCGAAGTGTGGGATCCCCATTATTTCGAGGTTATCAACCCAGGGAAATCTCAACAATGCGGCGGACGCGACCACTGGATCAAAGCGCTGGATTACGCGGCGAAGAAATTCGGCAAAGGAAAGGTTCGCACAAGCTTCGTCACGGGGATCGAACCAAAACCGTTTACCCTTGAAGGCGTGGAATATTTAGCGTCAATAGGCGTTATATCATTGACCGGCGGTTGGAACGTCGGTCTCGGTTCCGCGCTGGAAGGCCACCGTACGCCGGAACCCGCCTGGCATTGGGATATGCACAACAAAGTTAAGGATATCCTTAAAAAGCATGATTACAAATATCTGGACTATTTCAACGTCTCCGCCGGCGCCACGACTGTCGTCAGCGACCTTTTAGCGGCGGACGAAGGGCTTTTTCCTGTTCAGAGAACGTTGAGCGAAAAAACGGCTATAGCCTTATAGATCGACTATGCCGCGCAATGAAAGGGGAAATGAAATGAGCGCAACCGTACAAGCTTTAAAAAATCAATTGCTGAACGATATCGAACTTAAATCCGAAATAGGCGTAGAAGGCATAAACCTGGAACCTGAAATTTTTAAAACGCTCGCGCTAGGAACCGAGTATCAAGAGCAGGTCCATACTTTGTTTGAATTCGACCATGAAGCGCACGAGGACATTCCGCTTCCATGCGGATTTACTAATCCTAACGACGTCCATTTTGGCTTCAAATGGGACAGACGCTCGTATTTTGACATTATTCGCGAAGACGGAAGCTATTTGCTCAGAAAAAAGGGCAAAGAGTTATTTCCGATAGCATTCAATAAACGTCCGAAATATTTTGAGTTAAAAGGCTCAGACGGAACTCCGTTCAAGACTGTCGGAAATTACGCGCCAGGCGAGCTTGCCGGCTCAACGCTTAATGTAGCGTACAGCAACGAATGCGCGCTGAAAGAAACGGGGCTTGACTGCCTGTTCTGCAACGCTAACGCCACCGCGGCGCGTTATGCCCATAAAGAAGGCGTAACCTGGAAAAATCCTCGTTTAATCGGCGAAGCGCTTAAAGCGGCGTGGGAATTAGACGGAGTCAGACACTTCACCTTAACAGGCGGGTTTATTCCCGAGCGGCGTGAAGTTGATTATTACCTTGACGTGGCCGAGGCGATCGTAGATATCGCCGGACTTGAGGATTTCAACGGAACCGCTGTAATAGGCGCTCCGCTGGATCTGGAAATAATCGACAAATACGCGGAATCGGCGTTCCGTACGCTGTCAATAAACCTAGAAGTCTGGAATCCCCATTATTTCGAAATCATTAATCCTGGAAAATCGAGCCAACTCGGCGGACGCGGAAATTGGATCAAAGCTCTTGAATACGCAGCTAAAAAATTCGGCTGGGGCAAAGTGAGAACGAGCTTCGTCACAGGGATCGAACCTAAAAACTTTACTATTGAAGGCGTGGAATATTTGGCGTCTATAGGCGTGATCTCGCTGACCGGCGGCTGGAATGTCGGCATCGGTTCCGCGTTGGAGGGTCACCGCACGCCAGAACCCGCTTGGCATTGGGATATGTATAACAAAGCGCATGATATCCTCAAGAAATATGGCTTTAAGCATCAAGATTATTTTGACGTCTCACCTGGCGCCAATACTCTTGTCGGCGATCTGTTCGCGGTTGAGGAAGAACTTTTCCCCATTCAAAAAGAACTAACTCAAAATGAACTAACCGCGAAAGATTCAAGCCGAAAAAGCGCGTGAAGAAAGGCGGTTTTCCCGCCTTTTTTCTTAGAATACAGATAACTTACCCTGCCCGGTAATATTTCGTTATCGTCCGCACAGCTATTCCGCCGTCAATATATATGCCTGCCTATTTTCGACATTTCCGCCGCTCCGTAAAAAAATATCATCTCGAAATGGTTTCAGCGTTAATTTCTTCCAACACTCCCTTGTCCATCACCACCGTGAAACTCCATGACCGCTCGTTACGAACGACTGGCGATTCCAAAGCGGCTTTGACGAGAGCGTCCAACTGTTTTACCCCCATTTCATTAAGAAAATTGCGATTTGTAGAGTCCGGCGTAAACGCCGCCCAATTCAATAAGCTCTTTGTGGGCGCCGCGCTCCGCTATATCCCCGTCCTTTACAACCAAAATTATATCCGCATCACGTATGGCGGACAACCGGTGCGCTATCACGAAACATGTTTTGCCGCCGCCGTCTTTACCGCGCATCAATCGTGTCATCGCGCTCTGAATCTTCTTTTCCGTCCACGTATCGACGTTGGACGTGGCTTCGTCGAAAATCAGCATATCCGCCTGAGACATCATGGCTCTGGCAATAGATATCAGTTGTTTCTGCCCTTGAGAAATGTTCGTTCCGTTTTCGCTTAATATAGTATTGTACCCGTCAGGCAGCGAATTTATATAATTATGTATTTGAGCGGCTTTCGCCGCGGCGACAACTTCGTCCATAGCGACGTCGCCTCGGTCCGCGCGTCCGTACGCGATATTTTCAAACACTGTTCCGTGGAACAGCCAACTATCCTGCAATATCATCGCAAATCCGCGCCGCAGGCTTTTACGCGTCACCTCTCTGATTTCGCGTCCGTCGATCTTAATTTCACCTTTCTGAGGATCGTAGAACCGCATAAGCAAGTTGATGATAGTAGTTTTTCCCGCGCCTGTCGGTCCCGCGACCGCTACGAGACTTCCTTTAGGTATATTCAAGTTAAGATTTCTAATTACGGGAGACTCGTCGTCATATCCAAACCTCACATTTGTAAAATCCACTTCGCCTCCCGTCGTAACAAGCGGCTGAGCCTTGTCAGCGTCAGCGGCTTCCCGAGGTTCATCGATCAGCGCGAAAACTCTTTCCGCCGCCGACAGAGCGGATTGAAGCTCGCTTGAGATATTCGCGATTTCCGTAATAGGACCCGAGAATTTACGCGAATAGAGAATAAACGCCGCTAAACCTTCCAGCGCGAGACCGCCGTAGATATAGAACAGCGAGCCGAAAACGGATATTAACGCCATCGCCGCGTTGTTTATCATCATCATGCACGGCCCGACGAAGCTAGCGTTATATTCAGCGATATAATGGGCGTCCACAGCTATCCTGTTCTTATCTTTAAAAAGGGAAGCGAAATAATTCTCTTTGCGATAAGCTCGTATAGTTTTATGCCCGCCTATAATCTCTTCCGCGTATCCGTTCAGCTCTCCCAGCTTCACGCTTCTTTCATGAAACATCGGTCGTACCTTTTTTCCCATGTAGCGCGCGAGCAAAAATGAAACGGGCAGCGTAGCCGCGTATGTAATCACAAGCGGCGGAGAAATGGACAACATCATTATGAACGAACCGACGACAGTAATCAAACTGGAAACGATTTGTACAAGATCGTTTGAAAGCGAAGCGTTGACTCTATCCACGTCATATGAAATATGACTTATTATGTCGCCCGCCTGATGACGGTCAAAGAAGGCCACGGACAGCTCCGTCACGCTATCAAATATATCCTTTCGCATACGCTTCGTCATTTGTTGACTTAGTTTAATCATCATCACGGAAAGGATATACGACATCACAGAAGAAATGACATAAAAGAACGCCAGCAAAGCGCAATAAAAGACGACCGCCTTAAAATCAACGCCGCCCGCCGCGTCGCCTATTACGCCAATCGCCTTTCCTAACAGGAGAGGGCCAAGCAACGAAAAAAGATTACTTGTCACGGATATGACGATCGCCGCAACCACCCTCCACTTATAACGGCAAATGTATGTCCATAGCCTAAAAAGAGTTTTTTTAGCTTTCCGCGGCTTCCTCAAATCATCCTTATAAGACTTAGAGACTTGACGACTGATGACTTTCGCCGCCCCCCATCTGCGAAACGTAAATTTCGTTGTAAAACTCGCAATTTTCCGACAAAAACCTATGTGTCCCATATCCGACGAGTTTGCCGTCGTCCAAAGCGATAATCTTATCGGCGTTCATTACGGAACTAATCCTCTGCGCTACTATAATCAACGTAGTTTCTCGATAATTTTTAGCTATCGAACGCCTAAGCGCCGCATCGGTAGTATAGTCCAACGCGCTGGAAGAATCGTCAAGAATCAGAATATCCGGCTTACTCGCAAGCGCCCGGGCGATAATCAGTCTTTGTTTTTGTCCTCCGCTGACATTGGTTCCGCGAGCCGCAAGCCTGTGATTAAGCCCGTTTGGCTTATCTTCAATGAATGTCGCCTGCGCGTTCAGCGCAGCCTCAGAAATCCGTTTCATTGAAAGCCCGCGGCCGAAATCAATATTCTCAGCTATGCCTCCGGCGAATATAATATCGTTTTGGAACGCCACGCCGAATTTCGGATAAAGTTCCTCCGGAGCGATAGCGTTGACAAGTTCGCCGTCTACTCGGATCTCCCCGCTGTCACAGTCGTAAAAACGCATAAGCAGATTGATCAGAGCGCTTTTGCCGCTTCCCGTCGAACCAAGTATTCCCAGAGTTTCGCCTTTGCCTATTGTAAAAGAAATGTTTTCAATATTGTTCTTTTTCTTATCGTAAGAAAACGAGACATTCTTAAATTCCACGCGAGGCGCGTTTTTGTCTTTTATTCTCACCGCCGGCCAAATCTCAGGCTCATTGGGCAGATCCATAATCTCCTTAATTCGTTCAGACGACGCCATCCCTCTTGAATAAGAAACGAAGATGCGCGTTATCCACAACATCGCGGATGAAAACATCGTAAAATAAGTTAAAAACGCGACTATTACCCCAGGTTTAGTCAACCCGTCGTTCACGCGGAAAGCTCCTACAATAACAATTACGACAAGTCCGACATTCAGCAGCAAGTTCATGGCGGGGTTTGTCATCGCCATTATAACGCCCGCTTCGGTCTCTCGATCGGACACGGCGCTATTGTCGCGGTCAAAACGTTCCCGTTCGTATCCGGTTTTGGATAAAGCCTTAATAACGCGGACGCCTACTATATTTTCCCGAACAATTCTGACCATGCCGTCGATAGTTTTCTGCATATCCGCGTACATGGAAATACCCTTGCCGCTGATTTTCCATACCACGGCGCCCATAATCGGCAACGCGCCGACCAGCGCAAGCGTAAGCGCGCCGTCCTGCGCCCATATGACGAAAATGCCGCCAATCAGCATAATCGGGGTACGAATACCCATACGCATCATATTGTTAAGAAATTCGTGAATATTATAAGTGTCCGCGGTCAGACGCGACTCAATGGATGACAAAGTCAGCCGGTCAATCTGCCCTCCGGACAGTGAAAGCGTCTTTTCAAACAGATCGTTTCGAATTTTCTCCGTGACGTCGCGGGCGATACGCACCGCCATACGATTCGGAATTACGTTGAACTGTAAACTGATAAACGCGACGACTAATATGAGCCCACCCCACAATAATATGGTTTTCACATCTTTTGTCGGCGCTACATTGTCCACGATATGCGCGAATATCATCGGCGACGCCAAGTCCAGCAGCGTACCGACCGATTTAAGAACGAATAAAATAACCATATGCGAATAGTGCGGGCTCAACCGTCTCCAGAGCATTTTTCACCAACCAAAACGCTGAATTTTCGTACGCGCGCCGGCAAGCCGAAAACTATGACCGATATTCCTGTTCGGCTTTTTCAAACCAACTTGCGTCATACCACTCATCAATGTCAACCTCTTGGTCGGAAAGGCCTTCATCGACCAGCCATTTAGTCGTAGCCTTCAAACTAGCTAAAAATTCCGGCGTCGCTTTTAAAGAAAGCGCCCAGTCATCTATAGCGGGTTTGGCCTCATTCACGTCTTCCAAATCAGACCCGGCCGCAACCGCCAAGCCGCGCAGCTCGTCAAGATTTTCTTTAGCGTAATCCGAACTGCGGATAAGCGCCTTGAGGAAAGCGATAGCGACTTGAGGGTTTTCTTCAAGATATTCCGTACGGAAAATAACGTCTTCGGTATATCCCCATTCGCTTTTCCCTTCTGATGTCAACAAAATCTTATAACTGTCTCTTTCCATTTTCAAAGCGTTGACATGACTGGTCAGAAAAGCTTGAATATCATCTTTAATAAACGCGGCGATCGCGGTATCGTTGGTCATGTTTAAAAACTCAATGTCATTAGGACCCGATCCGTCGGTCTTCGGCAAAGAGATCCCCCCTGTAGCCAGAAACAAACCCAGTATGCGATGCATATACGTTCCAAACCCGGCGGCGACACGCTTACCTTTTAAATCGCTCACCGACTTGATGTCAGGTTTTACGGCCAACACGCTGTCGTTATCCGAAAGCTGTCCGCCTAACAATGTCGTGTCCGTACCTTTGGATTTCACCTGCGTCGCCGGAACGTCGCCATATATAGCGGCGTCCAAGCTTTTCCCCGTCAGCGCGGCGTTAATCTCCGGCCCTGATTTGGCGAACCCTATAACCTCAATAGTGGCGTTGACCTTCGCCAGTTCCTCTTCAAAAAAACCGTTCTTATAAGCAAGCCCCTGTATACCCGTCCAAAGTCCGCTTCCGGGATGCCCTACTCTTAGCTTAACCGCCGGATAAGACTCCGGGCTATCGCCGGATCCGCCGCTTTCGCTATCTTGACCAGCGGTCGATTGACCGGCGGTCGGTTGACCAGTGGTCGGTTGACCATTAGACGGCCGGCTTGGACCGCACCCGGAAAAAATCATGGAGAATAGCGTAACGCCGATTAATAATGTCTTTTTCATAGCTAATCTTCCCTTTCAATGATATGCGAACAGCGTATTTTTTATATCCGCCTATATCGCCGCGATTATATCATATATTCGATTTCCGATCTTTGCTCTCCAAACAGACTGATGTATATTTTCCGACGAATATCGAGAAAATCCTCCCTTGTTCTGTCACGCGGGCGAGGCAATCCGACCGGAACGATCTTTTTGATACGAGCGGGCCGCTCAGACATGACTACTACATAATCGCCTAAAAAAATCGCCTCATCAATATCATGAGTGACCAAAATCATGGTCGAACGCTCGGTTTCCCAGATATACAGCGCTTCTTGCTGAAGCTGGATGCGAGTAAGCGCGTCCAACGCGCCGAACGGCTCATCCATCAAAAGAACCTGCGGACGATGAACAAGCGCCCGCGCGATAGCCGCGCGTTGAGCCATTCCGCCGGATAATTGGGCCGGAAAAGCGTTCGCGAATTTTTTCAGTCCGACCAAAGTCAGATGCGACTCTATCAGTTCCTTTTTTTCGCCCGCGCTCATGCCGTACAGACCAAAAGCGACGTTATCATATACGGTCATCCACGGTATCAAGCGGTGATCTTGAAATATCATTCCTCTGTCCACGCCCGAACAGCGGATATCGCGTTCTCCTAAACGAACCACGCCCGTTTCATACGTTTCCAGTCCGGCGATAACTCGCAGAAGAGTGCTCTTTCCGCAACCGCTATGCCCCACAACGCTAATAAACTCTCCATGCTTCACATCAAGCGAAATGTCGTCTAAAACTTTAATGACGTCATTCTCTATTTTAAACTCTTTGCTTAGGTTCCGGATGACTAAATTTTCTATAGCGCGCTCCGCCATAGCCACACTCCCACTAGGTAAGATTTAACGGCGTAAAATCTGACAGCGTCAAGCTCTTTGCCAACGCGTAAACCTCTTTATTATTAAACGCAGCGTAAAATCCGTCATCCCTCCAATCGCTCCAATCACAATCATGTCCACCAGCAGCATATCTGACAGCATCATCGTCTGCGCATGCGTAATGCGATATCCAAGTCCGTCCACAGAGGCGAACATTTCCGCCGCTACTACCGACATCCACGCCGCCGCCGCGCCCAGACGAAGTCCCGTGAATATGTATGGCAGAGAAGACGGCAGATATATTTTGCCGATTAGATCCAACTTAGTGACGTTGTACAGTTTTGAAAGTTCAAGCAGACCCATGTTTGTGCTTCGCGTTCCGTCAATCGTGTTAATCAGCACGGGGAAAAACGTCCCTTTAGCCACGAGAACCAGTTTCGCCGCGTTACCTATTCCGCACCATATAATGATAAGAGGAAT
>JAISER010000095.1 GCA_031263985.1 Clostridiales bacterium
AACCCCGCCGGGGTCTTCGACCCCGGCCCCCGCGCCGCGCATGAGCGCGGCTTCATGAACCGCTAGGATAGTTATATAGCGCGAAATACGCGGCCTTTCGCGTTTGGTAGAAAAATGAGCGCGAAAATCCACTTAGAGCGAGATATAGAATGACGCCTAAGAGGTTTGCGATGCCTGGATATCGAATTGGCGTCACGTAAGTTGAAGAGGTAAGAGTCTGTTCAAAATCTTCATTACACTTTAGTCAGCGCTCTTTGCGTATAGCGCTATCCAGACAAGTTATAAAGACCTTGGGGCTCAGCCTCAAACCTCGCCGAGGTCTTCGACCCCGGACCCCGCGCCGCGCGTTTGCGCGGTTTCATGAAACGATTGGATAGTCGTATTGCGTATATTTTTTTGGAATATGCGGCCTGTAGAAAAATGAGCGCGAAAATCCGCCTAAAGCGAGATATTGAATAGGCTCTAAGAGAAAGGCGGAAGGCTGAGGCAAGGGCAGCGCTGAAAAAAAGCCGAAGCTTATGAACAATATAACGACGCGGCGGTAGCGTGGGTGATTGTTGAGCGTTCGCTTGAGATAGCCGCTGACATAGCGGCGCCGCTTTCCAAAACGGGAAAAATCGTAGCGTCGGGATTTCTATGATAATAGCGGATGGCCGACGTGGTCAAGGTTCCCGCTTACGTCAAGAACATAATCGCGGTTTTGCCCAAAGACGGCCAACGCCTGCGCCGGTATCGACATAAGCTGACTTGGCTATGGGAAAAATGACGCGACGGATGAAGCTTAAAATGCCTAGGAGGTTTTTTTAGATGATTTCTGCCAGTGAGTTTAGAAATGGCGTTACAGTTGAGGTTGACGGCGACATCTATACGATAATCGAATTTCAGCACGTCAAGCCGGGTAAAGGCGCGGCGTTCGTGCGCACAAAATTGCGCAATCTGGTTTCAGGCGGCATAACTGAACGCACATTCAGACCGAATGAAAAAATGCCGAGAGCGCATATAGATCGTAAAGATATGCAGTATCTGTACAATGACGACACTATGTTCCATTTTATGGATGTTGAGTCTTACGAGCAAATTTCCGTTAATAAAGGAGAAGTCGGCGATACGTTGAAGTATGTCAAGGAAAACGAAATGGTCAAGATATTGTCTCATTCCGGCAAGGTGTTCGGCATTGAACCGCCGACATTCGTGGAGCTGGAAATCACTGAGACTGAACCGGGCGTTCGCGGAGATACCGCTACGGGCGCTACTAAAGCGGCGACGGTCGAAACGGGAGCGTCCATAAACGTGCCTTTGTTTCTTAACGTCGGAGACGCGATAAAAATAGACACGCGCACAGGGGAGTATTTGAGCAGGGTATAAAAGCGTTGGCGCCGTCCGTTTTTTACTTATTTTTTCGTTGCTTTTTTTTATAAAAAATAGTATATAATATATATATGAAAAAATTTATAGATAAGCTCGAAAATGAGCGCGCTTTGCCGCGCGATGAACTCGTATCGCTGATAACGGCGGAACTGCCGGACGAAGACTTGAGCTATCTTTTCGCGCGCGCTGATTATGTTCGCAAGCGAGTTTTCGGCGCGGGCGTATATATGCGCGGCCTGATCGAGTTTACCAATTATTGTAAAAATGACTGCCTCTATTGCGGCATAAGGCGTTCAAACGCCGCCGCCGCGCGCTATAGGCTTACGAAAGACGAAATTCTCGCCTGTTGCGAGGATGGGTTCCGGCTTGGGTTCAGGACGTTCGTGCTTCAAGGCGGGGAAGATCCGTTTTTTAATGACGATTTGACAGCTGATATAATCGCCGCCATTAAAAAGGCGTTTCCCGATTGCGCCTTGACGCTTTCCATTGGGGAAAAAAACCGCGAGACCTATGCGGCTTTTCGCAAAGCTGGGGCGGACAGGTATCTTTTGCGTCATGAGACGGCTAACGATGAGCACTATGCGAAACTTCACCCTGAGTCGATGAGACTGTCGGAGCGAAAACAATGCCTGTATGATTTAAAGGAACTGGGTTTTCAGACCGGTTGCGGGTTTATGGCGGGTTCGCCGTTTCAAACGCCCGATTGCATCGCTGACGACTTGGAATTTATACGCCGGCTACGTCCGCATATGGTGGGTATCGGCCCGTTTATTCCGCACAGCGAAACGCCTTTCGCGCGGGACAAGACGTATTCGAACCGGGAAAAACTCACGCTCACGCTTAAGTTGATCGCGATTACGCGCCTTATCTTGCCGGACGCGCTTTTGCCGTCGACGACCGCTCTCGGCACGCTTGACGGAAAAGGCCGAGAACTGGGCGTGAAGGCTGGCGCGAACGTAGTTATGCCGAATCTTTCCCCTGTAAGCGTGCGTAAAAAATATGCGCTTTATGACAACAAGATATGTACGGGCGAAGAAGCCGCGGAATGCGTCGGTTGCATGTCTAACCGCATGAAAAGCGCGGGATATGAAACGACGATTTCAAGAGGGGATCACCCCGACGCGCTGAAGACGCCCGCTATGATGACATAAAAATATAAACCGCGTGAGAAGGAAAAATGTGATGTATAACCCAAGTTCTAGCGTCGCGGACGATTTTATAAACCGTCAGGAGATCATAGATACGTTGGAGTACGCTAAAGCCAACTGTAAAAACTTCGCGTTGATTCATGCGGCGCTTGAAAAAGCGCGGGAGCGTGGAGGGCTTACGCACCGTGAAGCGGCGGTTTTGCTTGCCTGTGACGATAAAGACGTCGAAAATGATATATTTCAACTTGCAAACGATATAAAACAAGAGTTTTATGGGAATCGGATAGTGGTCTTCGCGCCGCTGTATCTCTCCAATTACTGCGTGAACGGCTGCGTTTACTGCCCGTACCACGCCCAAAACAAGACTATGGAGCGCAAAAAGCTTACTCAAGATGAGATAGCGCGCGAGGTTACGGCGCTTCAAGATATGGGGCATAAGCGAATCGCCGTTGAGGCGGGCGAGCATCCGGCATACAATCCGATTGAGTATATTATCGAAAGCCTTGGGACTATCTACGGAGTAAAGCATAGAAACGGCGCCATACGCCGGGCGAACGTGAATATCGCCGCGACTACGGTCGAAAATTATAAAAAGCTGCGCGACGCCGGCATAGGCACGTATATACTGTTTCAAGAGACTTATGACCGTGAAAGCTATGAGAGGCTTCATCCGGCCGGACCTAAAAGCGACTACGCGTACCACGCTGAAGCGATGGACAGAGCTATGGAAGGCGGCGTGGACGATGTGGGGCTTGGCGTCCTTTTCGGTCTGGGAAAATACCAATATGAGTTTACGGCTTTGCTTATGCACGCCGAACATCTGGAAGCGAAATTCGGCGTAGGCCCGCATACGATAAGCGTTCCGCGGATAAAACCCGCCGACGGCGTAAACCCGCGCGGCTTCGACGGCATAAGTGACGACGTCTTCGCGAAAATCATAGCTTGCTTCAGAATTTCCGCGCCGTACGCGGGCATAATCATATCTACGCGTGAAAGCAAAGAATGCCGCGAAAGGGTTTTGCGTCTGGGCGTGTCGCAAATAAGCGGAGCGTCGCGCACCACCATAGGCGGGTACGCCGATAAAAGCCCTAATGAAACGGCGCAGTTCGACGTAAGCGACAACCGCTCTCTTGACGAGATCGTCCGATGGCTTATGCGGCTTGACTATATACCCAGCTTTTGCACGGCTTGTTATCGCGAGGGACGTACGGGCGACCGATTTATGCAGCTTTGCAAAAGCAAGCAGATACAAAACTGCTGTCATCCCAACGCCCTAATGACGCTTGAGGAATATTTGGAAGATTACGCCGCCCCTCCTACAAAATCTATCGGCGAAAATCTCATCATGCATGAAATAGAAAACGTGCCTAACGTTAAAATGCGCGGCGTCGTGCGTGAAAATCTGGTTAACATCAAAAACGGCGAAAGGGATTTCAGGGTATGATCGCGGGGGCGATGAACGACGCGCCGTCGTCCGTCAGGGTTCATATAGGATTTTTCGGCGTGCGAAACGCCGGTAAGTCCGCCGTCGTAAACGCCGTGACAGGGCAGGATCTGTCCGTCGTTTCAGAAGTGAAGGGCGCTACGACGGACCCCGTCAAAAAGTCTATGGAGCTTTCGCCGGTCGGCCCTGTTTTGATAATAGATACGCCCGGCATTGACGATGACGGCGGAGAATTGGGCAAACTGCGGGTAAACCGGGCGCTGCGCGTTCTCGAGAGCGCGGATGTGGCCGTGCTTGTCGTAGACGCGGAGCGTGGGTTAGGCGCCTATGACCTCGAGCTTGTCGAAGCTTTTAAAAAACGCGGCGTCGGTTATATTATAGCGTACAACAAGTCTGACGTTTTGGAGACAGCGCCTGACGGTTTGGGCCAAAACGAAATCTATATATCGGCTAAAAACAATGTGAATATTGACTCACTAAAGGAAAAGATAGCGGGAATCGCCAAAACAAGCGATGTTAAGCTTCAATTGGTCGGGGATTTGATAAGCCCGGCCGACTTTGTCGTTCTTGTTACGCCTATCGATAAAGCCGCGCCGAAAGGACGGCTTATTTTGCCTCAACAACAGGTGATACGCGATGTTTTGGAAGCGGACGCCATCGCCGTCGTGACTAAAGAGTTCGAGCTGCGTGAAACCCTCGAGAGGCTGGGGAGTCCTCCTAGACTTGTCGTGACCGACAGCCAGGCTTTTTCTAAAGTTTCGGCGGATGTTCCGCCCGAAATACCGCTGACGTCGTTTTCTATTCTGTTCGCGCGTTACAATGGTCTGCTTGACATTTCGGTCAAAAGCGCCGCCGTTCTTGAAGACGTCGAAGACGGCGATAAAATACTCATATGTGAAGGCTGCACGCATCACAGGCAATGCGATGACATAGGCTCCGTTAAAATTCCGAGGTGGATCAGAAACTATACGGGTAAAAACCCTGAATTTTCGTTCGCGTCAGGCGGGGAGTTCACCGACGAACCGGGGAAATACAAAATGATCGTTCATTGCGGCGGTTGTATGCTTAACGCGCGGAATACGCGGCGGCGCGCTGAGTTCGCCGCCAGCGAAAACGCGCCGTTTACAAATTACGGCGTCATTATAGCGTATATGCAGGGGATACTTAAACGCGTAGCGTCGGTTTTTCCGCATTTGGAGAGCGTGTTGTGAATGATTTATACGGTTAGCTGGCGTTTGGAGAATATATTATAGATGGATTTATTATATGGTTCGCAGACGGCGCTCGCGTGCGAAAATTTCCGGCTGACATATCATAACACGGATATGAGGCTTATCTATGCCATAGTTAAAGTCAAAAAAGCCGCCGCCTTAACGTTCGTCAAAATCAAAGAAGGCGAAAAAGAGCTTTATCAGGCGATAACGCTGGCTTGCGACAGAATATTGCGCGGCGAAGCCGATGATAGTTTCGTGACGAACGCGCTTCAAGGAGGCGCCGGCACGTCCGCGCACATGAACGTGAATGAAGTCGTCGCGGCTATCGCTAAAGACATTTACGGTGGCGAAGTTCGCCCCCTTGAAGATGTTAACAAGTGGCAGTCAACAAACGACGTCTATCCGACCGCTCTGCGCATCGCCGCGATAGAGTCGCTGCGGGAACTGTGCGGCCAGTGCGCGAAATTGCAAGAGGCGCTTCAAAAAAAAGAGAACGAATTCGGCGGCGTTAAAAAAATTGGTCGCACGGAACTTATGCGCGCTGAACCTATAACGCTTGGGATGGAATTCGGCTCATACGCGCAAGCGGTGGCGCGCGACCGGTGGCGGCTTTATAAAGCCGAGGAACGTCTGCGTCAAGTTAACATAGGCGGGGCTATGGTCGGGACGTACGTCGCCGACAAAAAGTCACGCGAATATCGTTTCGGCGTTATAGAAAAGCTGCGCGAGATGACAGGCGTGGGACTGGCCGTCGCGGAATATCCGATGGACTGCACGCAGAATCAGGATGTTTTTGTGGAGACTTCCGGTTTGCTTAAGGCGCTTTCCGTTAACCTGATGAAGATTTCAACTGATTTGCGACTTATGAATATGGATGAGATAGGCGAGATAAAGCTAAAGACGCTCCAAATGGGAAGCACGATCATGCCCGGAAAAGTTAACCCTGTAATTCCCGAAATGACGATTCAAACGTCCATTAAGGTTCAGGCGAATGATTTCGCCGTTACGATGGCCGCCGGACGCGGCGAATTTGAGCTTAACGCGTTTTTGCCGCTTATAGCGGATATGATGTTGGAAAGCTTGTCGCTGCTTACGGATTCCGTTCGGGTTTTCAGGGAGAAATGCGTGGAGACGCTTAGCGCGCCGAGGGTTTGAAACGGCGCGCGGAAACAGGCGCTTGGGGGAAACTTCTTTGAGGAGAGGAGTTTCCCTCAAATTCTTTTCATACTGAGTTCAGTATAAGCGGGATGGAAAAGGTGATTTCATATGCAAAATATCGTTGTTCTTGGATCGACAGGCTCCATAGGCGTTCAGACGCTTGACGCGGCGCGTAATCTCGGCTTAACTGTAGTCGGGCTTACGGCGAACAAAAACGTGAAACTTTTGGCGGAGCAGATTGAGGCGTTTAAACCTACTAAGGCGGCCATCGCGGATGAACAGGACGCCGCATATTTGCGCGGGCGGTTCCCGAACACGGAGATTTCTCATGGCGAAGAAGGGACGCTTGAAGTAGCCGAAATGGCTGAAACGGTCGTGAACGCGATTTCCGGCATAGCCGGTCTCGCGCCTACGCTGGCCGCCATACGTACATGTAAAAAAATAGCCATCGCCAACAAAGAAACGCTTGTGGCGGCGGGCGAAATCGTAATGGAAGCCGCCAAGGAACGCGGGGTCGCCGTTTGCCCGATAGACAGCGAGCATTCGGCTGTTTTCCAATGTCTAGCGGGCGGCGAAAACCCGATTAAAAAAATCTATTTAACGGCTTCCGGCGGGCCGTTTCGAGGTTTTACCAAAAAGCGGCTTGAAACCGTTACGAAAGCGGACGCGCTCAGGCATCCGACGTGGAATATGGGCGCTAAAATCACTATAGACTCCGCGACGATGATGAACAAGGGGCTTGAGGTGATAGAGGCGCGCTGGCTTTTTAACGCGCCGCCTGAAAACATAGAAGTAGTGGTTCACCCGCAAAGCGTCGTTCATTCTATGGTGGAGTTTGAGGACGGCGCCATCTTAGCGCAGTTGGGCGCGCCGGATATGCGTTTGCCGATACAATACGCGCTTACATATCCGAAAAGGTTTAAAAATCCGTATAAAAGGATAAACTTTTTGGAAAGGATGTCTCTTACGTTCGAGCCTCCGGACATGGAGACGTTCCCATGTCTTAGGCTGGCTTACGACGCCATGAGAATCGGAGGGGAGGCTCCGGCGGTTATGAACGGCGCGAACGAGGCGGCTGTGGCGCTTTTTCTTGAGGAAAAAATTGCATTCGCTCGTATATATGAGTTAATAGAACAAACTATGCGTTCATATACTTTAAAGCGTAATACTTTGGACGATATTTTGGCGGCGGACGCGTGGGCGCGTGAAAGAGTCGCGGAAATGGCTTTAAAATATTAGCTGGAAACGGATGGGATTGACGGTATGGATATAATTGCACGGGCGGCGCCGCTATTGATAGGTCTGCTTTTGTTCGGCGCTCTTATCGTGATACACGAGTTCGGTCATTTTATCGCGGCGCGCGGATGCGGAGTCGCTGTGCTTGAGTTCGCGGTAGGCATGGGCAAGAAGCTATTCGGTTTTAAAATCGGAGAGACGGAGTATTCATTGCGCGCGCTGCCTATAGGGGGCTTTTGTAAAATGCTGGGCGAGGACGAGAATAGCCCGGACGACCGCGCGTTTACAAACAAAAGCGTAATTAAACGGATGATAATCATACTGGCGGGCGCGTTTATGAACATGGTTTTGGCGGTGGTTATGTTCGCGCTGGTTATGGCGTTTACAGGCTTCGGATCTTCCGTAATAGACACCGTCGCCGAAGGAAGCCCCGCGCAAAAAGCCGGTATTTTGCCGGGCGACGAAATATTGAGGATAAACGGCGCGAAAACGCGTATGTTCGACCTTGTAAGCTTTGAAATAAGCTCTTCGGGCGGAGAAGCGGTTGACATTGTGATAAAGCGCGATTCGGGAAAGGTTACGAAGACGGTTACGCCGGTTTTTGACAAAAACGAGAACAAATATGTGATAGGCGTTATGACGGTGTCTAAAAACGGCGTGTTTTCGAAAAGATACGGCGCTACCGACGCTATAACGGTCTTTGAAAGCGTGTCGGCCGGGTTTTGGCAGATGGAATATCTTGTAAAATTGACGTTTTCAGCTCTTGGCGGACTCTTTACGCGTAAAACGCCCGTGTCAGACTTGTCGGGGCCGATATATATCGTCGGCGTGATAGGAGAAAGCTACAACGCCGTTGTAAAATACGGGGCGTTTCAAGTGATAATAATGCTGATGGAATTTATGGGAATGCTTAGCGCGAGCATAGGGCTTTTTAATATATTGCCGCTGCCGGGGCTGGACGGCGGGCGGTTCGCGTTTTTGGCGCTTGAAGCGGCTAGGCGAAAGCCGCTGCCGCCGGAAAAAGAGGGCATGGTGCATTTCGTGGGACTTGCGTTGTTGGTGGCTTTGGGTATATTCGTGGCGTATCATGACGTGCTGAAGATCATATCAGGTAAATAAACGCTCAAAGGCTTTCAACCGCCTCGAATCCGTCGAAGTCAGGTTCCGGGACAGGTCTAACGCGGCGGGCGCGAACGGATAGAGACCGTTCGGATGGTTATGTTTTAAACTTGCGGCCAATATAAAGACCTTTCGAGACGCTAAACGTCTCGAAAGGTCTTTATATTGGCCGTAACGGCGGCGCGTTAAAACATTCATAAAGAATATGATATGGACGCGTCAAAAATTTTGTACAATATATTAAGTTTTTAATGTTGTGAAAACGTTGCGCATTAGTTATAATCGTGTTGATTGTCTATACTATAAATTATGCATAAAGGATATTTTGCGCGGCGAAGTTCGGTTAACCGACGTAAAATTCCATATTACGAATGAAAGCGGGTGCGGTATGGGTTTCATTGACGACGTTAAAAGACGCGCTAAGGGAAACAAAAAGAATATTGTTTTGCCGGAATCTTTGGAAGAGAGGAATTTGACGGCGGCGGCGGCGATTTTAAAAGAAGGCGTGGCCGATATAACGCTTATAGGAGACAGAGAGAAGATACTCGCGGCGGCGGGAAAGAACGATGTGTCAGGCGCTATTTTCATCAATCCGACGTCTTATGATAAAATCGAAAGCCTTGTTGACGATTTCGCGGAAATTCGTAAGGACAAAGGCGTCACGAAAGATGAGGCGAGACATGTTTTAACGACTGACGCGATGTATTTGGGCATTATGCTCGTTAAAAACGGAACGGCGGACGGAATGGTTTCCGGAGCGATTCACGCCACGGCGGATGTTTTGCGACCGGCGCTACAGATATTAAAGACCGCTCCGGATAAAAAGATCGTTTCATCGTTTTTTATAATGTGCGTTCCAGATTGTGAATATGGAGAAAACGGCGTTTTCGCGTTCGCCGATTGCGGACTGGTGCAAAACCCTACGTCCGAAAAGCTGGCCGCTATAGCGACGGATTCCGCCGAGTCGTTTCGAAGGCTTATAGGCGCCGAACCGGTGGTCGCGATGTTGTCGCACTCGACTAAAGGCAGCGCGAAACATGATGATGTGGACAAAGTCGTCAAAGCTGTGGAATTAGCGAAAACAGCCGCCCCGAACCTCAAGCTGGACGGAGAGTTTCAACTTGACGCCGCCATAGTTCCGTCAATCGGCGCTCTGAAGGCTAAAGGCGGCGATGTCGCGGGGAAAGCGAATGTGCTGGTATTTCCGGATCTGGACGCGGGCAACATAGGGTATAAGCTTGTGCAGCGCCTGGCGAAAGCCGAGGCTTACGGCCCGATTACTCAGGGGCTGGCCAAACCGGTGAACGATTTATCGCGCGGGTGTTACGCCGAGGATATCGTGGGCATTATAGCCATTACCGCGCTTCAGGCGCGATGATGGCGCTTGAAGTTGCGCTAAGCCATTGACTGGCTTTTAAGAAATCAGCGAGAGCGTGACGATTAGCTCTTGAAGCCGAGGGGAAAGCGAATGCGCTGGCGTTTTCGAACGGCGC
>JAISER010000017.1 GCA_031263985.1 Clostridiales bacterium
AATATAACCCAATTGAGAAATTTTGGGCATGGCTTAAACGCGAGCTCAGGAAAGATTTATCCTATTTCGATAGTTTTGATGATTGTTTGCGTTACTGTTTTAATAGCATTTAACTATAAACCGCCCCGCGCACAGCGGCGTGTTCATCAGCGTCGCGCCGTCGATTGCGTTTAATTTTTTCATGTTCAACCCCTCATTCGTGTTTTGCGAAAACCAAAACAATATAATTCTGTTTTCTGTACTTTCTATATATAATACCCCTGACAATAGAAATATCGAAAAATATTTTTCTGTGGAGTTGATGTGAATGTCCGCATATACTTTGACGAGCGTGAAAATAGAGAGATTATAGAGTTCGGAAGTGATAAGCGTCCAAACAAGGTCGGCTTTGAGCCGTTTGAAAGTCTGCTCGCGTTTTTAGATTTGTACGCATCCGACCGCAAGCATATATATTTCAAGTCGGGCGATTGTTCGTCGGAAACCGTTGAGGAACTGCAACGGCAAATCACACGCCTAATCAGCTAGACGCTGGACGTGTTCTCACCCGACCGTCCAATTGAGGACAAGCTCGCGGACTACTACGGCGGCTCATTCGAGGGAATGAATTTGTACAACATTCTGCCGCATACCACTGCATGGAGCCGCTCGGCAAGTACGACTTCGTTGAAACCTGCTATCCGAAATCGGTAGAGGAAACGGTGAACTTTTTCGTCCGCGCGGCGATTGCGCGGCGTCAGCCGTTCCGCCTGTGCAAGTCCTGCGGACGCTACTTCGCCGTGCGCCACGGCGGCGTGGAGTATTGCAACCGCCAATATCAGGACACGGGCAAGACCTGCCGTGAAATCGGCTCGGTGAAGCCGCTGCAAAAACGCACGGCGGATAGCCCCGCCATGCGCCTGTACAACACCGCCTACAAAACCCGTTTCGCACGGATTCGGTATGGGAAAATAACCCGCGAGGAATTTGGGCAATGGTCAACAACCGCGCGCGAATTTCGCGACGCGGTTGTTGGTAGAATGACGATTGACGAGTTTGAAACGTGGCTTAAAAGGTGACATAGGCAAATCTACTCGTTCGTTTCGCTATGCTCAATCGCGTCGTAGCCGATTTCGCCAGTTCTAATTTTGAGGATAGACTCGACGTTGTACACAAAAATCTTGCCGTCGCCAACTTTTCCTGTGTAAAGTACCTTGCAAGATGTGTCGATGACTTTTTTCGCCTGACTCGTCGGGACGATAATCTCAATTTTGGTTTTCCAAAGAGGCTTGGGAATCTCGGAATTCACTTTGCTGTAATATTCGTAAAATCCCTTTTGCGTTCCATAGCCCGTCACCTGCGTTATCGTAACGCCCATAACGCCTATTTTATTCAAGGCGTCCAGCAGGTCGCTGAGCAACTGCGAACGGAAAATGATTGTTACGTTCGACAGTTTAACATCGTCATAATTATCACCCGGCGGATACTCGACGTGCAGGTTTTCAGGCGCGGTGTTTTTAAACTCGGACATTTTTTGTGCCTCCTTTAAATTTTATGACGCCAAAAATTGCGTAGGCGTTACCCCCACATACTTCTTAAAATCTCGAATCATGTGCGACTGGTCGGCAAAACCTAAGTCATACGACGCCGATGCCAGCGCCCCTCTTTCTTGCGAATCCCTCAAGCTTTGGAGCAGATTATGTATACGCAGAACCTTGCCGAAACGCATTACCGAAAAACCGACCTTTTCCTGAAAAATCCCGTTTATATACTGCCGGGAATAGCCTGTTTCGTTCTCAAGCGTAGTTAGGTTTATATCGTCCGCGCTTTCTAAAAACTTGTTGACGATATAGCCGCAAAGCGCTCGCTTTTCGGAAAATTCCGCGTGCTCGAACAAATCGGAATACAAATCCATAAACGTTTGCGCCTGCCAATGATGATTCCAATTCGACAGGAGATGGCGGGTAAAATCATCGTTTCGGCACACCTCCGAAAGAGGTATGCGCCTGTCAACCGTAGCGGACAGCGCCGCCTTCGCGAAGAGCGGCGAATGACCCGAAAGGAAGCGCGCGCCGAAATATTTATAGCCCGGACGGAAACAAAATCCAATCGGCGACGGCGACGTGACTGGCCCGGCGAGCTCGGCGCCCGCGTCGCCCGTTCGGTCGTTTTTATAGAAAAGGACGTCGGCGCAAGCGTCGGCAATGGCGATAGGCTTTACGCGGTGGTCGTTCTCGAACGAAACCGAATAGAACAGCGCGATTCCGAACGAAGCGACTTCATCTTGCGTATAATGCTTGCCCCATTTGCGAATAGCCGGCTGGTCTGTAATTATTGAACCGTAGCGTACCATAATTTTTGTCCCCTCCCATTAAATAAATAAAAAAAGACAACAGCACCGCAAAAGCGACGCCGTTGTCACAAAAAAGGAATTCCTATGTCGATATTTATTATGTCACGTCTTATCGTAAAAGTCAACTAAATTTTTGCTTTAAACCTATCGTATCGCAGCGCGGATATATCCACCGGCGTTTTACCCGTCGTAATCAGTTCGGCAAGATTGTACCCGACCGCCGGCGAAATACCGAACCCGTGCCCCGAAAACGCGCACGCGATTACGAGCCCGGGGACTTCCTCGGCGTTGCCCAATACGGGTACGCCGTCGGCGCAAACGTCGATAAACCCCGCCCACGTCCGTATGATTTTCGCCCGCTTCAAATCGGGGAAGTAGCGCATGATGCCACGGCAGGTGGCGGGCGCGGTCTTTTCGTAGTTTTCCAGCAAACCGCTTTTGTCCAGCGTGCAGCCCTCGAAACCCGAAGAACCGCCGAACACGAACGAGCCATGTTTGCTTTGGTGTCCGTAAAAATCGGCCTCCGCCGCGCCGAGCATTTGGTCGAACAGATATGGCTGCGCTTCGGTCACAAGGCACTCCATTAGGTTGCCCGTCATGGGAACGTCGATGCCGACGGTGTTCAGGAGCGGACGGGATTCCAACCCCGCCGCGACGATTACCGTTTCCGCCTCATAAACGCCGCTTTCGGCGACGACCTTGCGCAGCCGACCTTTCACCTTTTGCAGTTTTACGGCTTTTTCGCCTGATATGAACCGCGCGCCGAGCCTTCTGGCGTTCACATAAAAGCCGAGGGTGGCGGTAAGTGGGTTCGCGTGGCCGTCGGTCGGACACCAGCTTGCGCCGATTACCTCATCGGACAGATACGGATTGATAGACTTGATTTCTTCGTACCCAATCATTCGTACGTCAAGCCCGCAAGCAATCGCCCTGTCCGTCAACTTCCGCAAAATGTCGAGGTGCGCCTGCGTTTTGCCGAGACGCAGATTGCCCTTTGGCGTATACTCGGTATCGATTCCGAGCTCGCCGCTTAAACCCGGCCAAAGGTTTTGAATTCCGTACATGGCAAGCGGAAGCTCGCGCGGGTCGCGCCCCGATTGTCGCACACCGCCGCCGTTACGGCTGGAGCCGCCATGTCCTATGTCGGCGCTGCCCTCGAGGACGGTGACCGAGACGCCTTTTTTGCTTAAATAATACGCCGCGGCGTTACCGATAACACCGCCGCCTACGATAATGACATCTGATGTATTGCTCAATCCGCCACCTCTTCGTTCGCCAGCACATACATTTCAACCGGGCGCATTGGGCTTCGCGCCGTTGCGTGTTCTAATTCGAGCGGTGGAACGCCGAGCTCGCGCGCCATTAACGCCTTGACGTTTTTGGCGCAGGTCTGCCCCTGACACAGCCCCATGCCCGCCCGTAGATACCGCCGCATTTCAGTCATAGTGAAAATCCCGTCGTGAACCGCCCTGCGAATTTCACCCTTGGTTATTTCCTCGCAACGGCACACCACAACGCCGTCATCGTCCGCCGGAACAAACTCGCGCTCCAAAATCCTTTCAACCGCGCCCACTCACACCGCCCCCTTCGACTTGAAAAACCGCGCCTTTCCCGCCATTTCGGCGGGAACCTTTATTGTTAAAAGATTTGTCTTGTCGAACGCGGACGAGATTTGCGCTTTGCTTACCCACGCCTCGCAGACAACCTGACCGTCACGCCCCAGCGCGACGCCCCGATCTCCCTCTTTGGGAAGCGGCAAAAACTCATAGGGCAAGGTGACGTTGGCAAAGCCGCCGCCCACGTCGCCGTTCACAAGGAAAATCGCCTGTCCCGGGCAAGACGCGACGCACAGACCGCACCCGCTGCACGCGTTGTATTCGTTCAAACGAGGCAGCGCGGTTATGCTCTCCACCTTGATGCAATTTCGCGGGCACACGTCGCGGCACGGATTACACGGGATATTTTGCGTGCACTCGATTATGGGCCGAAAGCCCGGCGTCTCGGACGCGCTCGTAAACCGCGCGATTTCCTCATCGTTCACATAGCCTTTCTTTAAAAGCGATACCGACACGTGAATTCCCTCATCGGTGAACTCCACCATATCACCCCTGCGTCCAGGCGCGAACATGCCTTGCCTAAGCTCGCTTAGCGCGGCTTCATTTTCCGCGATTGCCGCCTCCAATTCCGCGTTGACCGCGTAACCCAAGTATTCCGCCGCCGCGATGCCCGCGATTCTGCCCTCAATCATCGCCGAGCTGGCCTCCTCGATTCCCGAAACGTCCCCGGCGGCGAAAATGCCGTCCGCCGACGTTTCGCCGCGCGTCCCAACCAGCGGAACTTGCCCGCCCTTCGCGGGAATTTCAAGAACCCTGCAACCCGCCATTTTGAGCAGCTGGCACATTGGCGAAAGCCCAACGGCAAGGCAGACGGTGTCGACCTCGAACCGCTTTTCGGTACCGGGAATGAATTGGAACCGTTCGTCAACCTCCGCGATGGTGACCGCGTTTACCCGGTCGCCGCCCTCCGCCTTGATTATTGTATGTGAAAGGTAGAACGACACTCCCGTCCGCGCCACCTTCGCGGCGTGAACGCCGTAGCCGCCCACGGCGGAAGCCGCGTCCGCCACCGCGACCACTTCGCACCCGGCCTGCAGCAGTTGAAAGCTTACCACCAACCCGACGTTGCCGGCGCCGAGCATAAGGACTTTCTCGCCTGGCCGTACGCCGTGCAGGTTCATCATTGTCTGCGCCGCGCCCGCGCCGATTACGCCGGGCAAGTCCCAGCCCTCGAAGTACACGGCATTTTCCGTCGCGCCAGTCGCGACAATCACCGCGTCGCCCTTGTAGTGACGCACCGCCTCTCCGATGCGAACGACGACCTCTTTTTCTTGATAAAGCCCGATAACAGCGGCGTTCAGCACGACCTCGACGCCTAAACCGGCCGCCTCGGCAAGCAGCTCCTCACCGATTTTAAAGCCCCGGATTTTCGCCCGATGTTCCTTGGAGCCAAAAAACTTGTGGATTTGCTTGAACAACTGACCGCCCGGCTTTTCATTCTCGTCGAAAATCACCGTTTTCAACCCGCGTTTCGCGCCCTCTATCGCCGCCGACAAGCCGGCCGGTCCCGCGCCGACCACGATTAAATCATACCGCTTCATACCGCGCTCACCCCCCGTTGGGTCTTTACGTCCATGCCCGCGCGGAGCGGGGTGACGCAGGCGCGGACGTTCACCTCGCCGTCCACCACCATCACACAATCAGTACACCGGCCTATGGCGCAGAATATGCCGCGCGGCTTGTGCGCCTTGGCTGTGTAGCGGTGGACGGAAACGCCCGCCGCCGCCAGCGCCGCCGAAATCGGCTCGCCCTCATAGCCTTGCGCCGCCGCGCCGTCGAAAGTAAACGTTACGAGCTTGCCCTTTTGCGGCTTGCCCAAAATCGGGTGCTCGCCGATTCGCTTTTCCATGACCTTAATCGCCTACTTTCTGATATTCATTCGCCCGACATATTCGGGCTTAAACAGCTTGCCTTTCTTGACGACGCCCACCCAAACGGCGGCGTAAACCGCCAGCAGCCCGAGCAAAATTCCGAACGTTTTGAAAATCATCATGCGGTCGGTCGGGTCGCTTGAAATATTCCAAATCATGTACGCGCAACCAATAATACCGATAATTTGCGGAAGTTCGCCGAGCATGAGCCACTTATTGCGTTTGATGTTGGGGTACCGCCGCCGCAGCGCTATCGCGGTCAGATGAACGAGTATGTAGGAGGTCAGCCAAAAGCAGCTGCCGGCCAACAGCATATTGATAAGTCCGGTGGAGTTGACATAGCCCGTTATGAGCATCATCGCGATTATGGCGAACAGTAGCAGCATACCGGGCCACGCGGCGTTGTACTTGGTCGTCTTTTTGAAGAACGCCGGAACCAAGCTCTCCTCCGCCATGCCTTGAAGCACCTTGCCCGTAGAGGGAAGGATAGTGTTGATGGAGGAAATACTCGCCAGCGCCGAAACGACCGCCATCCAAATTTTGCCCGTATTGCCCAGCATATTCGTGGCGAACTCCATGTGCGGCATACCGCTTTCACGCAGGACGTTCAGCGGCACATAGCGCATCATTCCCATACCCAGCATGCCTTGAACGGCGCACAGAATCACAAGAGTAATCAGCATGGCCAAAAGCACGTTCCGCTTAGGGTTCTTCATGTCGTTCGCGACGGGAATCACGAACTCGACGCCGATAAACAGGTAAAACGCCAGCGCGCTCAGCCCCAAAAGCCCCGCCGCGCCTTGAATCGGCGGCGGATTGGCGGCGATTTCGGCGGCGGAAACCGGCGTTCCCGCGCCAAGACCGAAAAATCCGATTACGCCCAGCGCCGCCATGGAAAAGATGAGCAGTCCAACCGTCACAAGCTGTACCTTGGCGAAAATATCGACGCCAAACAGGTTGATAGCGAATAACGCCGCCAAAATACCAAGCGAAAATACGATGGGGTTAACCGCTGGGAACAGGCTGTTCAGAACGCCCCCGCACATCGTCACCTCGGTCGCGCTGGCGAATACCATCATGATGATGTATGCGGAAACGTTGGACACAATCGAAGTCCACGGTCCCAATCCGACGTAGGTGTATTGTCCGATACCGCCGTTGCAGCGCGGCATCGTCTGGTGAAGCTCGGCAAACGACATGGCGACGAACCCGTTCAGAACCATTACGACCATCAGTGGCAGAATGAATCCCGAACCCGAAAGCCCAATGCCCTGCCCCAGCGACACCAAGCAGCTTGTGGCGACAATCAGCCCCATACACACCGCGACCGCGCTCGGCAAACCCAATTTTTTCGGCATAACAACCGCCCCCTTGATGAAAAATTTTTAGTACATACTCGGCTTCTCCCAAAGGTTCAGCTTTACGCCGATACCCTTCGCCACGGCGTTTTCATAAACCTCCTTGCCCCACGCCACGTCCTCGACCGGCATACCGCCGACCGAGTAGACGATAACCTGCTCGTCGCTTTCGCGTCCCGGCAGCTTGCCGTTCAAAATTGCGCCCAAGTCGTGAATCTTCGATAAATCCATCTTTTTGTCATGCGCCAAATCGGTAAACTTTGCGCCGATGATAGGGATTTTATCGAAGGTAGGGCAGGGATATTCATCCGCCCACGCCTCGTAGAGGCTGATGTTATCGACGACGCACTTCGCCTCGTTGGCGAGGAAATTGTCCTCAAGGTTCACCGCGCCCGGCCCGATTAAAAGCGCCCCCTTCTTGACCCACTCCGTTTTGACGAACGGGTAATTGACCGACCCGCCTGTCGGCGTCGAAGGCGCGAAGGTACAAATATCGGAATCGCGCACGACCGCCTCTAAGCTGTCCACGATGATGTAATTTTTAATGTTCGGACATTTCTCCTTCAAATAGCCGATGAATCTGTCCATAGACGCCTTGCCGCGCCCTAAAATCTTGATAGTTTCAATCGGACGTAGGGCGGCGAACGTTTCGGCCGAAATGGCGTTGATAACGCCGGGACCGACCACGCCCAAAACCTTGGAATCCTTCAGCGCGAGGCGCTTCACGCCTACGCCCGGAATCGCGGAGGTTCGGTGGGCGCTCAGCAGGTTTGCGGACATCAGCGCAAGCGGCGCGGCGGTTTCCTTGTCGTTGAGCATCACCATAAGTATGGAGCGCGGCAAACCTTTGTCACGGTTTGCGACGTTGGAGCCGTACCACTTCATACCGGAAAGGTCGAACTTGCCGCCGAGATAAGCGGGCATTGCCATAAACCGCCTGTCCGGCCCATTGACCGGCATATTCGGATACGGCGAAACGTCCGGGAAGGTTATCATACAGCCGTGGGAATTGCCGTTGTTGCCGCCCATGCGGTAATCGCCGTTGTCAAGCGTTTTGAGCAGCTCCTCCATGCAGTCGGTGCACTTCACCACGTCTCCGACGCCGGCCTTGAGCATATCCGGCTCACTTAGGTACAGAAAATCAATCTTGGGTAACATCTTTACTCCTCCTTGTTTTTTAATAAAATAGGCGTTTGACAGGGGCATGCCCCTTATCAAACGCCTTTGTTTGGTAAAGCTGACTTATTTATTATGATATAACAATTATAGCGCAACCATACCCCGAAACATAGAATAAAATGAAACAGCGTCAACTGAATTCGCTTTGCGGACGGTCGTGCGTCTTAAAAGCCGGGTCACGCCTATCAGGCTGTGTTGTGGGCGCGTGGTCTTGCGCCACGGGGTGGAGCGCCCCCTTCGCCTTTTGCGGTAAACCGCGATAAGCGTAGGCTTCATCAATCTTGCCGCGCGCAATCGTTTCCCTTTCGCGTTCCATATACTCGCTCCTCTCTTATGGGAAAAGCCCCTTGATTTTTTCTGCGTACAGCAACCGGCGCAACGCGACGATATACGCCGCCATACGCAGAGAACAGCCGCTTTTTTCGCTTTCCTCCATGAGAATGGCGAACGCCTGCGTCATAATATCCTCCAGCATGAGCTTCACGCGGTCTCTGTCCCACGAAAATTCCTGCACGTTTTGCACCCACTCGAAGTATGAAACAATCACGCCGCCGCTGTTGGCGAATACGTCCGGCGCCAACACGATACCGCGCCGTTCTAGTATCGCGTCCGCCTCCACCGTCGTGGGACCGTTAGCGCCCTCAATCACAAACCTGCATTGGAGCGCGTCCGCGTTTTGCTCGTTAATTTCATTTTCCAGCGCGGCGGGAACCAGCGCGTCGCATTTGCAGGTCAAAACGTCTTGACAGCTGACGCGCTCCGCGCCGGGCTCATTCCACTCGGTCAGCTTGCCGCCTTTTTCTATGTACAGAGATAACGCGTCGATGTCCAAGCCGTCCGCTTTGCGAATGCCGCCTGAAATATCGCTGACCGCTACGACCCGCGCGTCCTGATGGTGAAAAATCCGCGCCGCGTTGCCGCCGACGTTGCCAAAGCCTTGAATTGCGACGGTAGCGCCCGCAAGGGTTCGTCCGTATTTTTCCAAAATCAGTTTCGCGCTAATTACCACGCCGCGCCCGGTAGCGGAAGTACGCCCCCGCGAGCCGGACAGCTCGACCGGTTTGCCCGTCACAACGCCAGGGCAGTGCCGCCCGTTTAGCATACTGTAGGTGTCAAGCATCCACGCCATAATCTGCGCGTTGGTGTTCACGTCCGGCGCAGGAATGTCCTTGTCGCTGCCGATAAGCGGCTCAATCGCGTAGGTATACCGCCGCGTCAGACGGCAAAGCTCGCGCTCGGACAGGGTGGCGGGGTCAACCCTTACGCCGCCTTTCGCGCCGCCGTATGGAATATTGACGACCGCGCATTTCAGCGTCATCCACGCGGCAAGGGCGCGGATTTCGTTCAGATTGCAGTCCTGGTGATAGCGGACTCCGCCCTTGAACGGGCCCCGGATATTGGAGTGCTGAACCCGCCAGCCCTCGAACACGCGGATTTCGCCGCTGTCCATCTCGACAGGCAGATATACCTTGGTCTCGCGCTGGGGATTTTTGATGATTTCAAACATCGCGCGGTCGATTTTGCCGATGGTCATCGCCTGTTCCATAACCGACTTGACGTTCTCGTACGGGTCATAACTTCCCATTATTCCGTCGCCGCCCCCAACGCCGCTTCCATTTCGATTTCTACAAGCTGCGTCGGGCGATTCAGCGCCGTCGCGCCGACGACGGTACAAAGCGGACGCACATCGTGAAACAACTCGGAATAAGCGTCGCAGATTTCTTTGCTGAATTTCATATCGGTTGCGTAAATCTTTACCCGAAAAACGTCCTTCGCCGCGCCGCCCGCCCTTTCGACAAGCGCAAGCTGCTTTTCAAGCACATACTTCGTCTGCTCATAAGCGGTTTCGCCGAATACCATTCCGTCCGGCTGTACAGAGGTTGTGCCGCCGACAAAAATAAAATCCCCAAGCCGCACCATGCGGCTGTAACCAACCTTTTCCTCCAAAGGAGCGCCCGACGAGTAGTTTGTTCTTTTCATTTTATCTCACCTTCCGCAAGTATATTTGTTTAAGGTATACCGCGGTTTAGCGTTCGGATATAGAAAAAAATGAAATACTTTCTTACTGCCTCAATTTTCAAGTATTAAGTTTTTTGGAGGTCAGGAATTAACGAAGCGGGTCGTCTTTCCGTATCGGTTTGTTGACCCCTGCGCCACATAGTGTCCTTGTCGAGGTAATCCCTTGATTTATAGAGGTCTTATTTTAAGTGGGTTTTTGCTTTTTTTAATACTGAACTCAGGAATTGTAAAAAAATAACCTATGCATTCGGTTTGCCCTTTTGCGCCCCGGCCGCGTTATTCGCGGAACCCGGCGCCTTGCCGGGACACAAAATCGCTGCGCCGACTGTGCGCTTTATTTTTTTGCAGTTCCTCAGTTTGAAACATAGCTAAACAGGGCATAAAAAAGACTGTTCGGAAGGGTTATGGTTTAGACTGATTTCAGTATTAATTAAATCAAAGATTTGAAGAATGCTTAAAGGCGTTTTTCCGGAACATGGGGAATAACGAAAGGAGCGTTTTTTTGCGTTCAATCGCTTAACAAGCCGCAATATAATTAAAGTCAAGGGTGGAGAGCGTTTTTTTCGGGGCGTCGCCAAAAAAAATCGTCCTCTGTGCCTTGGCTTCAATTATTTCTCTATTTTTTTATCAAACCTACAAGACTGGCTAGTTCTACAATTGTAGCTTTTGAAAACTTCTTTCCTTTGTACTCCACAAGGTTATTAAGTTCGCCAGTAAAAAGATCGCCTTGCTCATATTTTTGCAGAACGATTCGCCCCTCGTCCACAAAAATTTCAAAAGAGTCTTTCTCCTCGATTTGAAGAGACTTGCGCAGTTCCATAGGAAGCACTATCCTACCAAGCTCGTCAATTTTACGTACAAAACCAGACGCTACCAAAACATCTCCCCCTACATTAATAAAATAATTAATCTTTTGAAAATCGGCTAATTGTCCTAGAGATTTATATGACTATGAAGCCAGATATATTGACTGAACTTTTGACTTTATTTCTCCAGGTAAATGCTTCAATCCGCCAAATCGAGCATATTCTAGCATAACGCTCGATTATTGTCAAATGCTAATAAGCCAAAATCAGCCAATTAAGCGTCTTTTTCGCATATTGTTCGTCTCTGCCGCACCGATATGAAATAACGAGTTTGGCTAATGTTGAACTTAGCCTGAAACATAAGCGTCAAGGTGGTTTTTTTCACGCCGGGCTTTGTCGCGGAATCTCGTGGAACCCGTTGTTCGCCTGCCTTTCGCGCCAATCCCAACGCGAAAAATCCTCGCCCAGTTTGGCTATGTTCCAAAATGAATTCAGTATAATATACAAAAAAATCGGTTTATGCTATAATTTGTCAAACCTATTTTATACTGAAATCAGTTTAAATCATGAGCGTCCGAACGGTCTTTTTCATATCAGGATTCGTTGTAAAGCGCCGCCGATCCCCATCGGTTCGCCTGTCTTTTGCGCCAAGCCCAACGTGAAAGATCCTCGCTCGGATTGGCTATGTTTCAAAATAAGTTCGGTATAACTTGAGATAGCGAGGTAATCTATGGCTAAAACTAGAATCTCATATATATGTTCGGAGTGCGGTTATAACGCGCCGCGTTGGCTTGGACGCTGTCCGTCATGCGGAAACTTTAATACGCTCCAAGAAGGCGCGACGCGCGAAAGCCCGTTCGTACGCCCGCCTATTTCCACAGCGGGCGGCTACAGAACGCTTAATGACATAGACGACGTTTTGGACAGACGAGTGAAAACTGAAATATCGGAGCTTGACCGCGTCCTTTCAGGAGGGATAGTCGAAGGTTCGCTCATACTCGTAGGCGGTGATCCCGGCGTTGGCAAGTCCACATTGTTGCTGCAAACGTGTCAAGGCATAGGAGAACAAAACAAAAAAGCGCTTTACGTATCTGGCGAAGAGTCTTTGCGTCAAGTTAAGATGCGCGCCAGAAGGCTTAACGTAACGACCGAACATTTGTATATATACGCCGAAACGGACCTTAGGGCCGTTGAAAACGCAATGGCCGCCTTAAAACCCGACGTAGCCGTAATTGACTCCATTCAGACCATGCGTGACGACGGGGCTTCGGGAGCGCCTGGAAGCGTGTCGCAGATAAGAGAGTGTACATCCGCGCTGACGCGAATCGCCAAGAGCATGAACATAGCCATAATAATAGTAGGGCACGTGACGAAGGACGGCGCGCTCGCCGGGCCGCGCGCTCTTGAGCATATGGTGGACGTGGTCTTGTACTTTGAAGGCGAGAAGCGTGACGCTTACAGAATTATACGGGCGGTCAAAAACCGTTTCGGCGCCACCGATGAAATGGGCGTTTTTGAGATGCGAGGCGAAGGGCTTACCGCGATAGCCAATCCATCGGAATATATGTTGAAGGGGCGGCCGGTCGGCGTGTCAGGCTCCGTAGCGACATGCTGCATGGAGGGAACGAGGCCTGTAATGGTTGAAACGCAAGCGCTAGTGAGCCGTACGAGCTTCAGCGCGCCGCGTCGCGTCGCCACAGGCGCCGATTTTAACAGGACGGTTATGATTATAGCTGTTTTGGAAAAACGAGTCGGGTTTAATCTCAGCGCGTGCGACGCTTACGTCAACGTAGCGGGCGGGCTGAAAATTTCAGAACCGGCTATGGACTCCGCCATAGCGCTCGCGCTCGCTTCAAGCTTTAAAAACGTTCCCTGCGATCCGCGAGTTTCGGTTTTCGGCGAAATCGGCCTTACGGGCGAGCTTCGCGCCGTTACAATGGCTGAACGCCGTCTTAATGAAGCCGCTAAGCTTGGTTTTCGCACAGCTATTTTGCCTGCTTCCAATATGGAGTCGCTGAAAAAATCGCAAAATATACGAACGTTGGGTGCCGCTAACATAAATGAACTATTAGACGCGGGTCTGTCGGGATGACCAGCGCGCGAAGATTGTCATGAGTTTTAAGGCGGTAGAGAATTGACGTTCTTGAGGATCTGAATAAGCTTGAAACAAGTCTTTCAGGTAAAAGATTCGGAAAATGTTTGTTGACGTTTTTTTCCGTGACATCGAAAGATATATTTCCGAAAGCGCGCATGTTTTTTACAGTGACATATAATCCTGACAAAGTCAGATGCCAAACGGCGTCTTATCACGTTAAGACGCCGTTAAAACTAGCGTTTACTCCGCGGATAAAGGCATTATCGCCCAGCAAATTATATAAACGACTATAGGCAGGGCGCTCATAACGATAGAAAGAAATAAAATAACCCATATTATGCGTATCAGAGTCGGGTCAACGTTAAAATATTCCGCGAAACCGCCGCAAACGCCGGCTATCATCTTATTTTTTCTTGAAAGACATAGTTTTCTGTCCACCGACATCACACCTTTCTAATGCTGAACCCAGTCTAAACCATAACCATCCGAACGGTTTTTTTCACGCCGGGCTTTGCGCGAAGCCTGGCCTAACGCGAGAAACCCTCGTCTGGTTCAGCATAAAACGCAAAATCATCATATATGTCTGAAAATGTTCTTTGAGCAATTTCTTTATTCAATATACGTCAATTTGAATGTGATGTCTGAAATAAGCCTTCACGATTATAGACATCCGGTTTATGGGCAGACTCTGAGCTTATCCACGCCGATTTTAAGTCGGCGCAAGCTTTCCTCTTTGCCCAATAAAGCCAAAATTTCGGTCGCTCCGCACGGCGTAGACTGTTTGCCGGACAACGCCACGCGCGCGGGCCAAAGTATACGCCCGTTTTTAACGCCAAGCTTTTCCGCCAGCGTTATTAACGCTTCATGTACGGCGTTTTCGCTCCAGTCGTCTATGGCTTCAAGTTCCGCGACGACGCTTTCCAAGCTTATCAACGAATTTTTTTCGTCCGTTTTCATTTTTTTATGTCTATACAATTCGGCGGAATAATCCGGCAGTCTATCTATGAAATCGAGCGGCTCGGCGCAGTCTTTTACAAATTCAACGCGTGTCCTCATCATTTCCGCAAGCGTTTTCAAATCGACGCCTTCGCGCGTAACGGTATTTTCCAGATAAGGTCGCGCCAAGGCGTAGAATACTTCGGGCGGCATTTTTTTAATATACTCTCCGTTCATCCATTTAAGCTTAACCGCGTCGAATATTGCGGGCGCTTTGCTAAGCCCATTTATGTCAAAGGCTTCGACAAGCTCGTCCAACGTGAAAAATTCCTTATTTTCACGCGGACTCCAGCCTAACAGGGCGATATAATTTAAAACGGCTTCGGGCAAAAAGCCCATATCCAGTAAATCTTGAAACGAAGCCGAACCGTCGCGTTTAGAGAGCTTCTCGCCAGCTTCATCTAATATATGAGGCAAATGTATATAAATGGGTTTTCGCCAGCCAAAGGCGTCGTAAAGCAGGTTATACTTCGGCGTTGAGGAAAGATATTCCGCGCCGCGCACGACATGAGTTATATTCATCAGATGGTCGTCAATAACATTGGCGAAATTATACGTCGGCATTCCATCGGATTTTAACAGTGTCTGGTCTTCCAGCTCCGCGTTATCTATAGTTATATCGCCGTAGACCGCGTCGTGAAATACGGAAACGCCTTCCGGGATAAGCTGGCGCACGACATGAGGCTCTCCTCGCTTTACGCGCTCGGCGGCTTCGTTTCTGTCTATCGAGCGACATCTTCCGTCATAGCCGCTTTGAGCGTTTTGTTCGCGCGAAGTCTTTAGACGGTCTTTGTCGCAGAAGCAATAATAGGCCATGCCTTTCTCTACAAGCGCCTCGGCCCATCTTACATACTCCCCCATACGCTCGCTTTGCGTGTAGGGGCCGTAAGCCCCCCCTACGCCCGGTCCTTCATCCCATTTAAGACCGGCGGACTCAAGTGAGCTGAATATAACGCTGACCGCGGTTTCCATATAACGCTCTCTGTCAGTGTCTTCAATGCGGAGTATAAAAGCGCCTCTTTGAGATTTAGCGATTAAGTACGCGTAAAGCGCTGTCCGAAGGTTGCCTATGTGCATATATCCGGTCGGGCTGGGCGCGAATCTGGTTCTTACCATAATCAAATTTCTCCCTTTGTTTTATGATACTTAATGAGTTCAGCGCTAACAGGAATTATATTTGGAAAAAAAAAGCAGGCGTTTAACTAAAGAAGCCTTCCCGGGTTAAGGAGCGATTCAGAAATAGCCTTGATATTTGGCTCGACTTTTTCCCGCCGCGCCAAATTCGTCAAGTTTATTTCTGAACCGCTCCTAAGGAAGACTTCATGAAAACGGAGCGCATATTATATCGCCTATAGCGTAAAAAGCTTCATATATGGCTATAACGGGCGGAGTTAATATTTTATCGACGACGCCGAAAAAAATCAGAGCTAAAAGAACTATCATTCCGGCGTTGCCGATGTAAAGCATTTTATAATAGAGTTTGTCCGGCAGCAGCGATAAGAACACTTTAGAGCCGTCAAGCGGCGGTATAGGCAACATGTTGAAAACCGCCAGCGCTATATTCGTGATTACAAACTGATTAACGATCGTGAGAACGATGCCCGCCGCGCCGTCATAGCTGAACGCCCCGTACAAAGAACAATATATGATCGCGAAAAAGAACGCCAGCGCTATGTTTGAAAGAGGCCCGGCGAACGCCGTAATCGCGACATCGCCCTTGCCGTGCTTTAATTTGCCGATATTAAACCGCACGGGTTTGGCCCAACCGAACCCTACAACCGCCATGCACAAAACGCCTATCGGGTCAATGTGCTTGAGCGGGTTAAGCGAGATGCGCCCGTCGTGTTTAGCGGTGTCGTCGCCCAGAAGCATGGAAGCGAACCCATGCGCGACCTCATGGATCACGAGTGACGGCAAAACGACAATTAGCCTTATAATAACCCAAATGAAATCTATATTTTGAAAAGACATATTATTCCCTAAGCCGCTTTGGGCTTTTTGTTATTGGAAGACATCATGAAATAGAGAGACCCTGACACGAAAACGGACGAATATGTGCCGACGATTATCCCGATCGCTATCGGAAGCATAAAATCCTTAACGCTCGCTACTCCGACTACGTAGAGACTGACAGTCGCTATCAAAACGGTAACCGACGTATAAACGCACCTTTTAATCGTCTGCGTCACGCTTGCGTTTACAAGCGCGTCAAGCGGCGGGCGGCGCATAAGTTTTCTGTTTTCACGCAATCTGTCAAAGACTATTATAGTGGCGTTTATTGAAAAGCCCAGTATAGTCAAGATCGCCGCTATGAACGAATAGTTAAGCGGTATTCTGAACACGGCGTAAGACAAAATTACAAGTATGGAATCGTGCGTCAGCGCTAAAATCGCGCTCAAGCCCATGCGCCAGTCTCTAAAACGTATTGTAACATAGATAAGTATGCCCGCGCAAGCCGCCAAAACGGCCTGTATAGCCGTAACCTGCATTTCCCGGCTTATGGAGCCGCTTATATCGTCTATGGAAAACACATCGTCGTTTAACGCGTATTTTTCTTTAAACGCCGCGGTAAGCTTCGCGCGCTGTTCAGAATCGATGGATTTCATCTTTATAGCTACCTGATTAGAGCCTAACACTTTTTGTATCTGAGAGCCTTCGATACCGAGCGTATCGACTATTACAGCGTTTATATCGTTGTTTTCGAAAGGCTTGCCTATGTTTATCGACATATCCGTGCCGCCGGTAAACTCCACGTCATAACTGAACGCGCCTTTGCCCGAAATGACGTTAAACGCCAAGAATGCGACGCCTATAGCGATCAACGCCAAAGAAACGGTGATCCATCTTATCCTATGTTCAACTATGCTCATTTTTACGCCTCCTCTATTTAGCGCCGTACAGTTTTGGATTGGACGCGCCAACGCCTATAAGGCTTTTCAGTATAAGCCTCGTAATGAATATGGCGGTAAAAAACGACACGGCTATACCTATGATAAGCGTCTGCGCGAAGCCTTTGATCGGGCCTGACCCGAGCGCGAACAGTATGACCGCGGCTATAATCGTCGTTATATTGCTGTCCGCGATGGCCGGAAACGCTCGTTTAAACCCCGCGTTGATACTGGGTAAAAGCCCTTTGCCCGCCGAGAGTTCATCTTTAAGACGTTCAAATATAATTATGTTCGCGTCGACCGCCATGCCTACCGCCAGCGCTATGCCCGCTATGCCGGGAAGCGTAAGCGTTATGCGGAACAGGCTTAATATAATCAGGTTAAGCGCCAAGTATATGAAAAGAGCTATATCGGCGGCTAAGCCGGATGTGCGGTATAGAACAAGCATAAAAAGGAGTATAAGCCCGAAAGCTATCGCTCCGCCTAGAAGGCTTGTGCGAAGAGCGTCCGCGCCAAGACGCGCGCCGACGTTCTGCATGCTTGTGACTTTAAGGTCAAACGGCAGCGAGCCTGATTTTATAAGGTTCGCTAAGTCTTCGGCCTCTTTAGCCGTAAAACCGCCCTCAATGACGGCGTTACCGCCGGAAATGCGCGCGTTTACCGTCGGCGCGCTTATAATTATGTTGTCAAGCATGATGGAAATGCTCTTGCCGATATTGGCTCCCGTGGCTTCCTCAAACTTCGCCGCGCCATCGGAATTAAACTCCAACGCGACGACGACTTCGCTTGCGCCGTAAGCGTTTTGCTGCGTGGACTTACGGGCGTCCGCCACCATGCTTCCATCCAAAAGCTCGTTGTTCTCTTCGTCGAGGAATGCGAGACGCGCCGTCTGACCTATCGTTTGCACGGCCTCATCCGCATCCTCATACCCGGGTATGTCAACTCGTATGCGCTTCGCGCCTTGTCTGGAAACCTCAGACTCAGTCTCGCCCTTAAAGTCAAGCCTTTGTTGAAGCAGTCTAATGGCGGAGTCCATTTCATGATCCGTGGGATTTTCCGCTTCGGCCTCAAAAACGATGTTGACGCCGCCTTTAAGGTCAAGCCCTTGCTTTATGTTCGCGACCCCCAAAATATTGCTCGGTCCAATGCCCATATAAGACACGACGGATAGCCCGGCCGCCGCGCAAATAAGAGCTAAAAACAATAGCGCGCTTTTTACCTTCATCTGACGTAATTCCTCCTAAAGAAAATTATTAACCGCGGTTTTCGCGCGACGCCTTCGCTTCGCGCGTTTCTGAACTTTTTAACGCCATAGAGCCTGTTTAATATCTCTATTTTCCGCCGCGCTTTGTCAGCGCTCTTTGCGTATATTTGTCGAATACGCGGCGTTCGCGTTTTCGCGTTTGGCGAAAAATCACTGCAAAAATCCGCTAAAAGCGAGATATTAAACAGGCTCTAACGTAATTGAAACGGAATAAACTGTAACGCATGAGCATAATTATATAAATCTATTGAGGTTTCGTCAAGGGAAAATTACTTCGGCGCGTTGCGCGGAGCGGCGTTTTACAAACGACATTTCACGCGTTTTATTAATTTAGAAGTTGACAATATTTAATAAATATTTTACAATATTTTAAGCGGCGCCATAGCCAAGTGGTAAGGCAGAGGACTGCAACTCCTTTATCCCCGGTTCAAATCCGAGTGGCGCCTGTTACTAAACATACCTGAAACCCTCGTCAATTTAAGGATTGAAGAGGGTTTTTTCATTAAATAACGAGTCCTAAGCTCATCAGTATCTTTGGCCGCGCGCAAGATCGAATTAAAATAGCTATGGTTTTTCGCTTATATTTTACTTTGCGTTGATTGAAGGCTTACAATAATAGCTTATTATATAGATCGCGTTGGAGGTTGATATTTGTTACATATTATGCTTAAATGTTTATGTTTCGATTGTAATGGATTTTATCAAGCGTGACGGCGCGCTTCGTTTCGATCCGCGCGAAGTTTTGGCGACAGGGTTTCGAAAAGGTACGGCGTCCATTTTAGCGGGGCTGTGGAGTGACGCCCCTCAAGATCTTTTAAGGAGGTGAACGTTAATACAATGAGGAAATTTACGCTATCGTTTTTTTTGCTGTCGTGCATTGCGGTTTTTACAGGATGCGGTCGGGATGATTCGTCATATTTTGATGCCTCGAAAGAGATAAGCGTAGTATCGCGCGAGGAAGGTTCCGGAACGCGAGGCGCTTTTGTCGAATTGCTCGGCGTCAGAGTCAAGGGGAAAGACGGAAGCGAGAAGGACATGACTACGAAAGAGGCTTTTGTGGCAAAACAGACCGATGTCGTAATGACGAATATATCCGGAGACAGATACGCCATAGGGTATATATCGATGGGTTCTATGAACGACACGGTAAAATCCGTAGCTATAGACGGCGCGACTGCGTCCGCCGACAGCGTTAAAAGCGGCGATTATCCCTTGTCCCGGCCGTTTTATCTGGCTACGCAAAGTAAAATTTCGGACCTCGCGCGCGATTTTATGGATTTTATCATTTCTTACGAGGGACAGGCCGTAGTGGGGGAGAGCTATGTCCCTATAGATGAAAACGCGGCCTATTATTCCGGGAAAAAACCGGCGGGCCGGATAGTCGTCGCCGGGTCATCCTCCGTAACGCCGGTTATGGAATCGCTGAAGGAGGCTTATATCGCCGTGAACCCGGCCGCCGTAATTGAAATACAGCAAAGCGACTCTTCCGCCGGCATGGTGTCGGCTATGGAGGGGACGTGCGACATAGGCATGACTAGCCGCGAGCTTAAAGAAGGCGAGATCGCGAAGCTTACGCCCACGCAAATAGCTGTGGACGCTATAACGGTTATTGTGAACCGCGGAAACCCTGTGGAAGAATTAACGTCGGAGCAGGTAAAAGACATGTTTACGGGGGAAATCATGACATGGAACAGCGTGTTGTAGCGAATATACGGGAACGCGTGATGGGCGCCGTGTTTTTTTTGTCAGCGGCTGTATCCATACTCGCGGTAGCTCTGATATGCGTATTTATGTTCGTGAACGGGATTCCGGCTATATTTGAAATCGGACCGCTTAATTTCATCTTGGGCAGAGAGTGGTCGCCCACGAACATCCCGCCGTCCTTCGGCATATGGCCGATGATTTTGGGAAGTTTGTACATTACGGCCGGAGCTATCGTCATAGGCGTGCCCATAGGGACGGTCACGGCTGTGTTTTTGGCGCGCGTTTGCCCTAAAAAGCTTTACGCCGCGGTAAAGCCGGGCGTGAACTTACTGGCGGGCATACCGTCCGTAGTTTACGGCTTTTTCGGTATGGCGGCTATTACGCCTGTTTTGGGAAACAGCGTTTTGTCGGCTTGCGTATTACTGGGAATAATGATTTTGCCGACGATTATCAGCATATCCGAAAGCGCGCTGCGCGCCGTTCCGGAACATTACTACGACGGCGCGCTGGCGCTGGGCGCCGGTCATTACCGCGCCGTGTTCGCGGTCGTTCTGCCGGCGGCGAAATCCGGCGTTCTGGCCGCCGTGGTTTTGGGCATAGGCCGCGCTGTGGGCGAGACGATGGCCGTGATAATGGTGGCGGGAAACCAGGCGAGGGTTCCAAGGTCTCTGATGAAAGGCGCGCGCACGCTCACCGCGAACATAGTCATAGAGATGGGTTACGCGGCTGATCTGCACCGTGAAGCGCTGATAGCGACGGGCGTAGTTTTGTTCGTGTTCATTTTAATAATTAATTTAAGCTTTTCGGCCATTACGAGGAGGATGAAATGAGCGGCGAAGCAAAGCTTTCAGAGCGGGTTTTACAGGTCGTGACGTGGACGGCGGCGATCGTCACGATGAGCGTTCTGCTGTTTGTTGTAGGGTTCATACTGGTTAAAGGGCTGCCGTATATAAAACCGTCGCTATTCGCGTTTAAATATACTAGTCTAAACGCGTCGTTGACGCCGGCGCTCATTTCAACTGTGATAATGACGCTGTTGTCGCTTTTGATAGCGGCGCCGATAGGCGTTTTCGCGGCGACGTGGCTTAACGAATACGCGCGGCGCGGAAACAAAATAGTCATGGTCGTCCGTGTTACCGCGGAGACTCTGGCGGGTATACCGTCAATAGTTTACGGTTTGTTCGGAATGCTGTTTTTCGTGACGTTTCTGCATTGGGGATATTCCGTTTTGGCGGGCGCGTTTACGCTGTCCATAATGATATTGCCTCTTACGCTGCGCTCAACGGAGGAAGCGCTGGCTTCCGTGCCCGATACGTTGCGCGAAGGGGCGTTCGGCCTGGGCGCGGGCAGACTGCGAACCGTGTTCAGGGTCGTAATGCCGGCCGCCGCGCCGGGCATACTCGCGGGCGTGATTTTATCCATAGGTCGAATAGTCGGCGAAACCGCCGCGCTTGTGTACACCGCGGGAACAGTGGCGCAGGTCCCGATAAATCCCGCGCAGTCAGCGCGTACGCTGTCAGTGCATATGTATCTGCTTTCAAGCGAGGGATTGCACATGGGGGAAGGTTACGCCACGGCGGTTATATTGCTTTTGGTCGTGATTTTGATAAACTCGGCGTCAGCGTGGGCGGCGAAACGGATTGGCGTTAAAAAATGAGCGGACTGGACGAAGGGGATTATTATGAAGGTTTTTAGACGCTTTAAGGGTATTGGCGTCGAGGCGAGCGCGACGGCGTTTTCCGGGCGAATGGATAGCCGGCGAAGAGCTTTCGTTAGTGCCGCTGAACGCGGTTCGCTGAACTTTGATAAACGCGGCGCCGGAGTCTTCGGCGAAACCGCTCGGGGTGAGATAATGAACTGTTTTGAGGTAAAGGGCTTGAATTTGTATTACGGTGACTTTCAAGCGCTCAAAAATATAGATATAAATATAGAAACGAATAGCGTAACGGCGCTTATAGGTCCGTCAGGTTGCGGTAAAAGCACATTTTTAAAGACGCTTAACAGAATGAATGATCTGATTGAAGGGTGTAAGATAACCGGAACGGTAAAACTGTTTAACGACAACATATACGGTTCGATGGACGTAAGCGCTTTGCGCAAGCGCGTAGGCATGGTGTTTCAAAAACCTAACCCGTTTCCGATGACCGTGTATGACAACATAGCGTTCGGGCCGCGCACCCACGGCGTAAAGTCAAGGCAAGACTTGGACGGCGTCGTGGAAAATTCTTTGCGTGACGCCGCCATATGGGACGAAGTGAAAGACCGGCTTAAAAAGTCCGCGCTTGGACTCTCGGGGGGGCAGCAGCAGCGCCTTTGCATAGCGCGGGCGCTCGCCGTTTCGCCGGAAGCGCTTTTGCTGGATGAACCTACCAGCGCGCTTGACCCCATATCGACCGGAAAAATAGAAGAGCTTATTTTAACGTTACGCGACAAGTACACCATAGTGATAGTCACTCATAATATGCAGCAGGCCGCTAGGATAAGCGACAGCACGGCTTTTTTTCTCCATGGCGAAGTCATTGAGCACGGGGTGACGGAAAGTTTGTTCGCGCGGCCCGTTGATATTCGCACCGAGAATTATATTACAGGGAGGTTCGGATGATGCGCGGTCGTTTTGACGAACAACTGGAGGAATTGAATAACAGCCTCATAGAGATGGGCGCTCTTATAGAACGGGCTATAGCGCGCGTTACGAAAGCGATTGAAAATCAGGACGTGGAAGAAGCGAAGGCGGTTATGGACAGCGATGACGAGATCGATGACAAGGAAAAGGATATCGAGTCCCGCTGTCTCAAACTGCTAATAAGCCAGCAACCTGTGGCCAGGGATTTGGCGCAGGTGTCCACGGCGCTTAAAATGATTACGGATATGGAGCGGATAGGTGACCAGGCTTCCGATATTTCGGAGCTTTGCATATATCTTTCCAATCAAATTTACATTAAAACCTTTGATCATATACCGAAAATGGCCGCCGCGACTACGAAAATGGTAAAGGAAAGCATAGAGGCTTTCGTTAAAAAGGATTTGGATCTGGCGCGAGCCGTAATAGCGTATGATGACGTGGTGGATGAATTGTTTATATCCGTGAGAAAAGTATTGGTGGAGATTGTGCATGAAAACCCGGAAAACGGCGAGCAGGCGTTTGATATCTTGCAAATAGCGAAATACTATGAACGCATTGGAGACCATGCGGTTAATATAGCCGAATGGGTTATATTTTCCATTACAGGCAAGCATAAGAACAAGCAAGTTTTTTAGACGGGCGTTTCGTGGGAGGGAGTTTTCGATTATCAACGCCGCGCCAACCCGCGCCGCGGTTAGACGCGTATGGCCGCGCCGCGGGCTGGCTTAAAGAGTTTTAGTGAGCGCTGGTTAACCTGATGTCGAGGTCAACTATGATATAATGTGAACGTACATGTGATGATTAAGCGTTGTTTATTACCGCAGAATATCATGAAGAAGGATACGGTATCAGAAAAACGGCGAAGACATTCGGCATATCGCCAAACACATTGAACATATGGTTAAAACAATAAATCTTGTAGTTTATAATACCCGCTCCAGTCTTGCAATTGATTTAACGGTTTTGGACGTGAGATCGCCGCCCTTTTTTTGTCTAGATTTATTTTATACTCATAATTTGCGCTTTGGACTTTTTAGGTTTGATAAGACAATTTCTTCAAAAGCTTGGTTGAGCGCAAGGTTTATGAAAGCTCTTTTTGGTATAAGCGTATATAATCGCGGACCCTGAATCAAGTAATAGAAATCATTGCTTTCCCAAAGTTCAGAGTAAATATCCCATTTTAACTCGGAATCAACGTTTTGTGTTCTAAACCTGATATTATCCTTGGAGAATATGAGAGCGTATTCTTCTTTGAAATAATATTATAGTGATATATAGGCATGTAAAAGTACGCGATGCACCCAATTAGAGAAGCGATAAGCGCAATTATCAGAACTATAACGCTAAATATACTGAATAATGAAAGAAAAGCATACGGAATGGAGAACAACAAGTATAGAGCAAGAATAATAATACTCGTTTTGGTAATCGTCTTAATTACAAATAAATATTGCCTTTCCGCTTTCACATATTCGCTTTTTGTATAAGTGAAGGCCAATTCTATTGTTTTCATAAATGAATACCTCTCAATTCAATCTGTAAAACAGACCTTTTATAAATTATGAAAATTGCAGCGTAAAAATTGTGCGTCCATCGCCATATTCCCCTGTTTGTGTTTATGTCAATTTTTGGGTCGTGTATTTCTTAGAGCTTGTTTAGTTCAGCATCTGTGTTCGACGGTTAGGCGTCAATTTTCGTCATCAAAATCCTAGCGCGCGTCGGTTTTCGCTTCCTCGCGCAGCGAAAAATTTGCCCGCTAATCCGCCGAACCTAGATACTAAATGGATTCTCTTAACGCGGCAAGGTCCTTTTGGCTCTTTTATACCTGAACTCAATTTCAGTGGCGTGGTCTTCGAACGTTATGTATAATTTGTCGTCGTGGTGAAGAATTTCTTTTTTACCTCTTGGAATATCCTTTTTGTTGAAGGTAACTATGCAATCTGTCATATGTCTGACGATCAGCGCGTTATTATGCCCGGCCTCGAAGAAAATTTTACGCGCTTCCGGCAACTTTTCCGGCACGTCCATCATGTCTAGCAGATCGCCCAGGCTTACGTAACGCTTGTTGTCTATGAGCGCGGCGTTCCAGTTTAAAACGGGTATTTCTCTGCCGCTCAGCGTGTTTAGAAAATAGCCTTCAAAGCGCGAATCGACGAATTTGACGTCGCCGGCGGACAGTTTAGGGTTGTCTGGGCGGTTTTTCCCGAGCGCTATGTATGTGACGAACAGAGCGAACGCGATAAACGCCAGAATTATTATAGCGTTTTTATAATATAACAAAAACGGGACGACATTGATTGTGAAGTCGCCGGCGGTCGCCGCGCCGCGCGCGTCGGAAGCGGTAACGGAAAATGAGCGAGACAAAGCCTCCGATGAAGAAATTATCAGTTTTTCGGCTTGTATCGTTACCGCGTCGTTTTGTTCAGATATGCTGAATGTCAGCGGTTCGCCGTCCGGGTCTTTAAAATAATCGTTCAGGTTGTATTCGCGCGGTTTATTCCGTTTTAAAAATGTTTTGTCGAAATCATCCGTAAACACAGGGGAGTTATTGGAAAAGCCAACCGCCAAATCGTCTGAGCGCGCGGAGAAAGCGGAGCCGGAGACGCTGACCGAAATGTTGAAAGGTCCGGGCTTGTCGTTATGATATAGCGCCGCGAAAGACGTTCCGGAGTTTTCCATGGTGAGAACGGTCGTCTGTCCGTCGGTCATGTTTTCCAGCGTTAATTCGGCCGAAGCGCCTTCATAGAAAAGGGGGAGGTCGTTTCCGTGTTCGTCAAGTAATCTTGCGTCTATGGTCACTTCGGGCGCGTATACGTCATCGATCGGCGTTACCGCGGGCTTTATTTTCATGAAATGGGCGAAACTGGGCGCGGCGTCGGCGGAGAATGTCCAGCTTTCCCCTGACGTGACGGCGCAAAGGTACTTACGCGAGTCGTACGCTATATTCGCGCCCGTATGCGCCGCGCCTCCATGCCAAAGCAATACGACGGTTTCACCGAATTTCGCCAGAGGAGAAGCGAATGTGATCGCGCCGCCGCCGATTGCGCCGCCTGTTTCAAAAGTTACGCCGATGGCGTCTTTAAGCAGCGTGAGAGCGAGCTTCGAATAGTCCGCGTCGGAATACAGCTTACCGTTGGACGCCGATGATATCTTGCGCAAATATTCCATGTCGTCTACGTTCACGCCAAACGAGTATATCGGCGCGTGTAATTTTTTGGCTTTCTCCAAAGCTGAATTTTCGTCGTATAACGAGTCATTATAGTCGCGCCCCGTTCGGGTGTACGTAAGATCCGTCACGCCGTCAGAAATCAGCGCGACGGCGCGGCGGCCCTCGGCGTTTTCGTCGAACATATCCATGCCATAGTTAAGCGCCAGCCCTATGTCGGTACTGCCGAAACGGGACATGGAGTCCACGTCGGCTTTAAACGAGTTAAGCGCCGATTCGTCGGAAACCGAAAAGAAACCGCGTTTCAGCAGTATGGAGTCATTATAAGTCAACAGTCCTATTTCCGTGTTTGTAAGTCGCGCGCCGTCAGCGAACATTTTTATAATTTCGCATACGAGTCTGTCGGAGTCGTTGGAGTTCATGGAGTTGCTGCAATCGACCACGAACAAAACGCTGTTTTTAACGTTTGATATATTGACCGGTTCCTGGGCGCTGGCGTTCGTCGAAAACGTGAAAATCGCCGCCACGAATAGAGCGAGCGTTAGTATCCTTTTAAAATAATCTTTCATTATGACCGCCTCGCAATTTTGCCGTCTCTAGAGTATAATATAGTATTGATGCCGTGATCATTCTCAATAAACTTTAACTTATTCACGCTATTGTAGGTATAACGCGTTTTTAGTCCGTTCTTATCGACTGATTCAGATATGTTTCCGACTAAGTCATATTTAAACATTTCGAACGCGCCGTCCGAGTAGGTTTTTTTCACAACGCGCCCAAATTTGTCGCGTATCTTCACTGACCCGTCCGGCGGAGCGGGAATGCTGTCGTCCCAGCCTTTTTTCAGCGGACAGCCGTCGGCGTCGTATTGTATGACGGCTTGTTCGCCGTCGGGAAGCGTTATTTTTACGGGCATATTGTTTTCATCATATTCAAACGAAGTGACCAGCGAACATTCGCCGCAAACGGAGTCGTCAGCGTCTATCAGCTCGATTTTTTCGGACAGCAAGCCCATTGAATCGTATTTATATAAAGTCTTGCTCTTTTTGCTCTCATTTATTGAGTCTATTTTTTTGATAAGAGTATTTTTGGCTTTGTAAAAAAATGTTATCTCGCGTCCAGTATTAATCCTAATTGTCTTTAGATTGCCGCGCCCGTCATATTCATACGTTTCAGACATAAAATATCCGGGACGCTCTTCAGCGGTTATGTCAAAATTGATTCTTTTTTCAGTGACCGACATATTTTTGTTATAAACGTATCGGTAAAGCGTGTAAAGCGAATCGTCTTGCGCGATGATTTTTTCAACAATATTCCCCGCGTAATCGCGTTTTAAAGTGGGGCCGGACGTTATGTCCTCTTCCGCGGGCGTCAATGTCTTGCCCGATGGGGTAACGAGCTTTACCGCGTCGTAGCGTTCGTCATAGAAATAGCGATACTTACCGCCGTCTTTTAAACATTTGGGCGAAGCTGCTTCTTTCAGCTCGCACATAAGCCCATATCGCCTGAAATCAGTCAGGCCATTATTATAGATGGAGCGTATCAGCGAATCCATGCCGTTATACTCGAATTTTGTTTTTACTCCGTCGTCGTCAATCATTGTAAGACGGCTGACCGCGTCATATTCTCGTTTGAGGCGAAATCCGTTGTCATAGATCGTTTCTTCGCTGAAAACGCTGGCGTCGTTTTTATAATTATACGTTATAACATGTTTAAGCGCGTCAGTACGCGCGATAAGCCGGCCCTTAGAATCGTATTCAAACTTATTCGAGGATACGGAAGCCGCGTCAATTTTTTCGCGCGTCTCCATTAAATTGCAGTTCTTATCATAGCCAAGAATTTTTTCGTAGCCGTTCGACTTTACGCATTTGACTGGCAAGCCGTTTTCCGCGTCAAAAGTCGTCTGTTCCCAAGATCCGTCAGTGAAAACGCTTTTAATTCTCCTTCCGTAATTATCATAAGTAAAATATTTTTTCAAGCCGTCGGCGTCAGCTTCGCAAACGACTGAAGCGTCCCGCGTAATCGAGGTTCCGTCAGAGCTTACGACTTTTTTAATCACGCCTTCTCTATCGACTGTAAACTGAAACTTTATTATGTCTTTGTCTAAAAACGAGATGGTTTTAGCTATTTCGTTATACTTAACAAGCCATGAACTTTCGCCGGCGAAACGTATCTCCGCGTATTCCCCGTGTCGGCCATATCTGCAAAAAAACTCCAAAACGCCGTTCGCATCGGTAATGGAGCTTAATTTTCTATGTTTCGCGTCATATTCAAACTTATAGACGCCGCCGTTAGGGAGCGTTACGGCGGAAAGCATATCGTTTTCATAACGATACAGGATCGAACGGCCTATATTGTCCGTTATCTTTGACACCTTGCCATGAGCGTATTCAAACAACAGACTTTTACCGCACGAGCTAACTGCGCGTTCTATAAATCGGGTTTTGTCGAAATAAGTTAATTCAACGCTGTTTTTATTTTTATCAAAGACGCTTAGCAAGCGTCCTTCAGAATCATAATCATATAAGAAAGCGTTTTTTTCGATCGTTATACGTCTGTTAATTTCGGCGCGAGCCAAGGAGTTCGGATCAGAATTTACCCAATGCTCATTTTTGAGTGTAAATTCGTATGTTAACCCATCCGCGAAACGCGCGCGCAATTTTTCTCCGTAGAGAGCCGCCGCGCTTTCATATTCTGAAACCCATCCTTTGCCAAAAAGTCCGCCGGATGACGAGGAACTATATATCCGTCGCGCGGTAAGACCTTTTTTCATTACGCAAGGGATGGAAAAGTCAATAAATTCACGGGTTATTGATCGCGCGGCCAAGCCAAGCGTAATTTCGTCGAAGCGAAAATGATGTGAGTCAACAAGCGAGCGATTTTTTTTCGACGTTTTAGACAGAGGCGCCAGAGGCGCTTTATACTCTTTTTCCGCGTTGAGGCGGCGCGCTAGTTTATACGCTTTTTCAAACAAATCGTTGTTAGCCATTTTGATCAGACCTATTTAGTAAGATAAAGTTCTCGGGGACGAAGTCCCCGAATCCCTACCGGGGGCGCAAGCGCGCCCCCGGACCCTCCGCGATATGCGAGCGCCTGCGGCGTTCGCGAAGGAGAGCAAGTTCTGGGGGGCGAAGCTCTCGTGGCGGGGTAAAGAGAGTAGTTGTCGGGGCCGTAGTA
>JAISER010000070.1 GCA_031263985.1 Clostridiales bacterium
CAACTATCCTCGCAAAATACTAGCTTACCAAACAGCTGCCCAGATGGCGTCTTAAAAAATTCCAAACCAACAACATGTAACTGGGAATATATGGTGGACAATTAAACTTGCAATCTGCAGATCTTGAACAGGCTCTTAAAAATTGTTTTACTTTTTCAAAAAGAGAATGTATAATAAAGAATCAGCGCGTTGTAATATTGTTTTTATGAACTCGAGAAAAGGCGTCGTAGGGGGGAAGGAGCGAGACATTGAGAGCTGACGTGAAAGCGGAGATTATAAGCTGGGTTAAAGTTATAGCGGCCGCCGCGGTGTGCGCTGTAATAATAAGCCAGTGTATAATCGTAAACGCTAAGGTTCCGACCGGTTCTATGGAAAACACCATTATGACGAATGACAGAGTCGTCGCTTTTCGGCTTTTCTATCTCTTTTCAAAGCCGAAACGTTTTGATATCGTTGTTTTCCCGGCCCCGGACGAACCGGAGACGCTCTTTGTAAAGCGCGTGATAGGCTTGCCCGGCGAAACGGTCAATATAATAAACGGTAAAGTGTACATCGACGGCTCCAGCGAGCCTTTGGACGATAGCTTTACGATAGGCGACGACAGGTCGAATTTCGGTCCTTACGATATTCCGGACGATAACTACTTCATGATGGGCGACAACCGTGAGCTTTCTAAAGATTCACGCTATTGGGAAAACGCCGGCGTCCGGGAGGACACTATTCTTGGCAAGGTGATTTTCCGCTACTATCGCGGCTTTAAGGTTTATTCATGAATTAATTTGATTTAAGGAGTGATTATGTATGTCACAAGTGACCAAAGACATGCTTATAGGCGAAATTATAAGCATTGATCAAGGCGTGATACCTATACTTATTCGCGCTGGAATGCATTGCGTCGGTTGCCCGTCATCTCAGTCGGAATCCCTTGAGGAAGCCGGGTTAGTTCACGGCATGGAAGTCACTTCGTTGGTCAGCGATATAAACGAATATTTGGCCTCAAAAGAGTGAATTTATAATAGAAGAAATTAAGGAACGAGACGGAATAGCGCAAAAGGGACGCGGGATAAAACCGTTTCCCTTTTTTTATGCCCGCGCCGCCGAAAGGAACCGCCGCGTGAGCGTAAAAGGGCGGCATATAGTTGAATGTCCTTGATACTGGACTCAGTCTAAACCATAACCATCCGAAACAAGCGAAATAAGCCCGTTTATTTCGATGGAAAACGGCGTTGTCCATTAGACCGGCCTGACTCCGGCGGCGGAGCGGCGAAGTCAGCTTACAGGACAGGGTCTGATTTTTATCAGCTCGTCCGTTATGTCCTTTATGTCATACGTTAGAATTTAAATTGACTGGATCAATATTTTCAAATTTGGCGTTGATTTTTTTACAAATACATGATATATAATAATAAAATATAAGGTTTTTTTCGGGAAAACCGAGGCGTCCCAACGAAAATCATCCGCAAAAAAACTTTGGGAAACGCTAATTGACAAGGATTAAGGATATGACCCATCGCGATTTGTTCAGTTTTCAAAGCGGACTGCGGACATTAACCTGATTAAACGGATTGGAGCGATATGAACAAAACCTCGTTTTTAAATAACGACGCGACGCTATCGCGGTCTTCTGACGCGCTGGCGAACCCGGCCTTGATAAACCCTTCGATTGATAGGCTGAGCGGGAAATCACCACACAGCGGGCGATGTAATCCAGAACTATATTCGGGACACTCCGAGAGGGGTTTTGTTTTTTATGGCGATTATTGACTTGTTGGTAGCTTTGATTAGTAAAATATTTCCTAATGAGGAACGCGCTGACGAGAACATAGTCAAGCGCCTTCGTCAGCCTACGATCAAAGCTGTTCAGCCATCACAGGCGAGCCCTGGTGGCGTATACGCATCTGAAAGAATCATGCCGAATCCCTTAGCGAAAAACAATCAGCTTAGTCCGTACGCGATGTTCAAAAAGATGAGACATGTCGGCGGGCATCATAGCGGATACATGAGCTATCATTCGAATGACGCTGATACGTTTCGCGAGCAAGCGGCGTTTATGGAAGATTTTACGGACGATTATAATAAGATTGTTCCGCTGGACACCTATTACGCTACATATGAGAAAATGAATGACGCCCAATTGCGTACATATTTTACTTGGCGTACAAAAGCGCGACAGGGCGTAATTGAGAACACATCGTTATCTTACGTGTTTTGTCATATCTTTGAACTGCTCAATGACGTTGGGGCCGATAGCCCGCGGGACGTTATTGAAAAGCTGATTTCGCTGTGGACAGGCTTCCGGCGATTTGACGATAAACTGGATGACTATTTACGTAGATGGATTCGGGACTATTACATCTCGCGCAAGTTACAGTTACCGGCTGAGTTTTCAGAATACAGCCGCCGCTTTCCCGTTCCGTATCACGGTGGCGATCTTGAACTGTTGACAAAAGCTAAGGCTTGCGGTTGGGATGATTTGCGCGTAATTGAGGCGTCGTCTTCCTTTAAGATAACGAACGGTCAATTCTATAAAGCCGGCAATCAAGAGTTAATCGAAAGATGCGCTTGTTTCATAATACGGGAACTCGCAAAAATTTTCAAAAGCGGCGGCGTAGATTTTCAGCGTATGTTCTTCGAGACCCAAAGAGAAAAGCTGCGATCTCTTTTCCAAGGAGCTGTACGTACGAATGTTGTCGCATCACCAATAATTGTGGAACTTGACGCCTTCGAGACAATGAAATATATGCGGCGGAGTTGGTACAGAGAGTATATTGATATAACGCGGTATCGTCCAGTCATAGGCTATATCCTAAAACTCATTGAAGTTAAAATGCGTCAGCGTTTCGACTACAAGCGCGGTCGTCTGCAAGCTCCGAATATTTCCGCGGTAGAAAACAGCTTTTTAAACAGCGAACCTGAAAAATTTAACGGGACAAACCGCCCAACGCTTGATAAGCTTAAAGTATGGAAGGGAAGGGCCTTTGCCGTTATCAACAGCGATAGCTTTGAAGCGGCTGTCATTCGCTCCATTTCTGATTTTTGCAAAGCTGAGCGTATTGTGATCCAGGACAGCGAAGTCAAGATTATAAAACCTATTGAGATTGACATGAGTAAGCTCAAAGATATAGAAAGAGAACATATGGAAACGGCGAAAAAGCTTATCTTGGAAGAGCCGTCTGTGAACCAGGCGGATATGCCGGTCCCCGCTCAGATTTCTAACGCGCCCAAGCCCGAAATTACAGAGATGGCGGAGTTCCGCGATTCTTTAAATATCGAAAGCGGAAACCTGCTCAATATAATCCTTCATGGCGGACAAGCCCCATCGAACAGCGAGCTTTTGGTCGAAACAATAAATGAAAAAGCTCTTGAGGCAATAAATGACAATCTTATCGATTACGCCGAAGGCGTACCTTATGTATATAGCGATTATATCGACGACCTTAAATCTCTATTTGGAGGGTAATAAATGAAAGTTTCCGGCAAAATTCCTCCGCGCGTCGCGAATACGCTCCTTAATGCCCTCAAAGGCGGCGTTGTCCCGCGCACGGGGCTTGGATATATCACCGTGGGAAGAAAAGATGAGATTGACGCGCTTTTACATGATGTCGAGACGATTTCAATCGGCGGCGCTTCGTTTCGCTTCATTGTGGGGAAATACGGCGCCGGCAAAAGCTTTCTTCTGCAAACCATTCGCAACTACGCGATGGAACGTGGGTTTGTCGTTGTGGACGCGGATCTCTCTCCTGAACGCCGCCTTGTCGGCGGCAAGGGCGAGGGAGTAGCCAGTAGCCACATATAAAGAATTAATGAAAAATCTGTCAACCCACACCTCGCCGGACGGCGGCGCTCTTAGCCTGACGCTGCAAAAGTGGATAGCCTCGTTAAGAACCGAGATTATGACTGAAAACTCATTGTCTGCGGACAGCGAACAGTTAAATGGGCTGGTCGAACTTAAGATTCATCAAACTGTTAATGAACTTGAAACCATTGTCCGCGGTTTTGACTTTGCGCGGATTATCTCAATGTATTGGAAAGCCACGGTTAACGAAGATGATGAGTTGAAAAGCAAAACATTAAAATGGTTGCGCGGTGAATACCCCACAAAAACCGAAGCTAAGCGGGAACTTGGAATAGGCGTTATCATAACTGATGACGACTGGTATGAGTATATTAAGCTGTTCTCAATGTTTGTAGTGAAAGCCGGATATAAGGGTATGATTATGATAATTGACGAACTGGTCAATTTGTTCAAAATCCCGAATTCAGTTTCCCGCCAGAACAACTATGAAAAAATTTTGACCGTCTATAATGACATTATGCAAGGTAAGGCAAAGCATTTGGGCGTTATTATGGGCGGAACGCCACAGTGCATTGAAGATACGAGGCGAGGCGCGTTCAGCTACGAGGCTCTGAAATCCCGCCTTGAAAACAGCCGGTTCTCGGATGGCGCGACGCGCGACCTTCTTGCCCCGATAATCAGGCTCAAAACGCTTACGCCTGAAGAAATGTATTTTCTTGCGCAAAAACTGGAAAGCATCCACGCTTTAGCGTATAAATATGAGCCAAAGCTAAAACCGGAGACACTGAAATATTTTATAAAGACGGAATTTTCGCGAGTCGGAGCTGAACAAAACATTACCCCGCGTGAAATTATACGGGATTTTATTGAGATACTGAACATCCTTCTTCAAAATCCTGATAAAACCCTTGAAAGCGTGTTGGGCGGCGAACAATTCGAATACGCCGCTACGTCAGAGAACAACGGAGAAATCCATGAGGAGTTTGAGGGGTTTGAAATATGAACGCATTTGAGAAGCTGGCTCCGTTTATTCAAGATTACATTTACCGCGACAACTGGAAAGAACTGCGCGAAGTCCAAGTCGCGGCCTGTGATGTTATCTTTAATACGGATTCAAATCTTCTCATCGCCACGCCAACCGCTTCCGGCAAAACGGAAGCCGCGTTTTTGCCCGTTATTACTGAGCTTTATAACAAACCATCGAACAGTGTCGGCGTTCTGTATATCGCGCCGCTAAAGGCGTTGATTAACGACCAGTTTGTCCGCATAGAGAAGTTGTTGGAAGAAGCGTATATTCCTGTTACCAAGTGGCACGGCGACTCTTCTCAATCCTTGAAAAATAAACTCCTTAAAGACCCGAAAGGTATAGTTCAAACAACTCCCGAATCGCTCGAAGCTATGTTGATGAAGAGCAGCCAGCGGATAATAAAGCTGTTTTCAGATTTGCGCTTTATTATTATTGATGAAGCGCATAACTTTATCGGCGAAGACAGGGGCGTTCAACTTGTTTCCGTTTTAGAAAGGCTTCAAAATCTGATAGGTCTTATACCGAGACGAATTGGTTTGTCCGCCACTTTAGGGGATATAACCGTTGCCGAAGATTGGTTAAATAGCGGGACAAAAAGAGCCTGCGTCACGCCAAGCGTCAAGACGTAAAGCCATGATAATGGTGAATCACTTTTATACGCTGCCTGAGTCCGCCGACAAAGAACATAAAAGCGCGCTTCCATTTTTTGAATCGCTCTACAGTCTGACGCATGGAAAGAAAAGCATTGTGTTTTCTAACTCCCGCTCCGATGTAGAAAGAAATATGGTCAATTTGAAAGACATCGCGGAGAAACGCCAAGAGTCGGATGTGTTTATGGCGCGCCACGGAAGCGTCTCCGCTTCTAATAGAGAGTACGCCGAATCGCGGATGAAATTCTCAGATATTCCGTTTGTGACGGGCGCGACCGTTACGTTAGAACTTGGCGTCGATTTAGGCGACTTGGAACGTATTATCCAGACCGGATGTCCGCATTCGGTGGCTAGTCTCTCCCAGCGGCTTGGCAGGAGCGGCCGCCGAAACAGCGTTTCAGAGATGTGTTTTATCTTTGAGGAAGAGAAAAAAGCGGAGGCGACAGAGTTTTACAAGTCTATTAACTGGCTTTTTGTAAAATGTATCGCGCTGATTGAACTATACCGCGAGAACTGGCTTGAGCCGATCGCCATTGACCGTTATCCGTATGGCGTTCTGCATCATCAGACGATGAGCTTCCTGTATAGCCGCGGTGAAGCGACGCCTGAGCTATTAGCGCGATCAATATTGAGCGAATCTGTATTTTCAAACGTTACACAGAACGATTACAAAGCGCTCTTGCGGTATATGTTAGAAAAAGAACAAATCGAAAGGGTTTCGCCTGGCGGTTTACTCATTGGCGCAAAGGGCGAACAGCTTACGAATCACTATAATTTTTATTCAGTGTTCGAGACTGAAGTTGAGTTTTCAGTGCGTGATGGTTTTTACCAGATAGGTTCTTTGACACGTCCGATGCCGCCCGGCGCGACATTCGCGTTAAGCGGTAAAACATGGTCTGTCATTGAGGTCGATAAAGAACGGAAAATTATCTATGTGAAAAGCGCCAAAGGTAAACCTCCTACCGTTTGGAACGGAAGCGGCGGCGGTTTTGAATATACGAAGGTCCTTAAGAAAATGCGCGAGGTTATCGCCGGTGACAACGAGTATCCTTATTTGCATCCAAGCGCCGCGTCTCGCTTAAATGAAATCAGGTTGACGGTTCGGCGAACGCGCTTTCTGGAAAACGAAATTTTCGAAATATCGCCTGATACATTCGGTATCGCGATGTGGCTAGGGACCAAGGCGTCAAACGCTCTGGACTTCGCGCTAAATAAGGCATTGCCTGCGCGACGTTACATCCCGCGTTATTGGCCGTTCTTAATTATTAAGAATGTAACTCGCAAACAACTTCAGAACGCTTTGGAATATATAAGGTTGACTCCATTGTCGGCTGAAGATTTACTGATTCCTGACGCTGTAAAAATCGACGGAAAATATAACGACTTCGTGCCGCCCGCGTTACTTCGGAAACAATATGTTCATAGATTTATCGACATCACGGAATTGCAAGAAGAAATGAACAACAAATTATAATTCTATTTTCGAGAGATAAGGCGAAAAGGGAATTATCCACAATTTGTCAGCGGTCACTGATCTGACGAACGGCTTGGGCAAGACACGACATGGCGCGGTTACATATTACATAGGCGGCATTGCCCGTTCTTGGTTGCCGGGAATTTTTCCATAAAAACAAGAAAACCCGCAAAGACTTGCGCCACGCAGGGTTTCAAACGTCTTCGATGAAGCTGCTACCCGGGGCTTGAACCGGGGACCTTGTCCTTCCAAGGACGCGCTCTGCCTGACGTTTCATCGCCGCAAACCCTTGATATTACGGCATTCTTGCCTGCATGATTTTCAAAATTTCCTGATTTGCCCCCCATTTTGCACCCCACGGGGATGAACTCAGACAAAACGAAATAGTACGATTTACCGAATCACGACCCAATGCCCCGCCTTGTCTGAACCGACGCGCTTAATCCTGCCGTCATTTTTGAGAGCGGTAAAATCACGCTTGATGGTTTTGGCGGTTACTGAAAACGCGGCGGCCAATTCCTTGGCTGTCAGGTTTGGATTGGCAAGCAGCATTTTTACGATTTCATCCTTGCGTTTTGCAGGGACATTTACAGAGACATTCGCGGCTTTTACAGGGACATTTGCAAGGATATCCGTTCCGCTCTCCAAAGAAACCCGCAATTCGCGATTTTTCAACGGGTTGCTTTTACCAAGCAGGAGATTTCTGAAAAAGCGCCCCAAAAATTCAAGCGTCGAATAGATGTTATTCTTGTAATCGTTGTAATTCGCCCGAACCAAAGCATTGCGGAAATACCACGAATGGTCGGCGAACAAGTCATTGGTGACGGTAAAGCCAAATGTCCGCAAATATTTGATGGTAAACACAGCCGTGGCGCGTGTATTGCCCTCTCCGAAGGCGTGAATCTGCCACAGGTCGGACACGAACTTTGTGATATGCTCTACGATTAACTTTTTGCCAAGTCCCTTGTACTGAAATGCTTTTTCCTGCTCAAAATCATAATTAAGCGTGGCGCGAATGCTGTCGGCGGAAGCATAATACACCGTTTCGTCGCCAAGCGCCCAGTCGGCTATCGAGATGTTATAGTCGCGGATTTTTCCCGCGAATTTATAAATGCCCGCAAACAGCCGTTTGTGAATGGTGATGTATTCGGCGGGGCTGAATGAAAATGTCTTTTCGGACAGAATTTCGGCAATGCGGGCGGAAACCTTGTCGGCCTCCTCGGCGCGGTCATCCGGGGTCTGCACAGGCTTTGTTTTGTAATATCCGTTGAGCCGTTCTTGAACCTCATAGATGGTGATTTCGCCTTCAATATTCCGCTTTGCCGTTTCAATGAGGTATTCGGACGGCGTTAATCCGTCCACCTGCTGCAAGCCGATAGCGGTTCGCCATATATCCGATTTTTCAGCCTTTTCGGGTTCGCCAAGGCGTTTATAT
>JAISER010000080.1 GCA_031263985.1 Clostridiales bacterium
TAGCTTTGGCCTCCTTGTCATTTCATGCAGGATTTCCCGCTGTAAGCTACTTTCTTTTCCCTTTAAGCCCATTGATGGGTCTTTACTTAATCTCTCTTTGATTGTTCCCTCTTTACTTAATTGCGTTGGATAATCCAATGTTGGTGACGGCGGCTCGTCCGGCTCGACTCTCGGCGCTTCGCGGATGACGTACTCCGTCCCCGTCATGCGTCCTTTGCTATCCCGCACGTGCAAGCGCGTGACGTACCCAGCGCGTTCAAGTTCCTTGACGGCCTCGCGTATCGCGTCGATTCTCTCGCGGTTGATATGCGACAGCCCGACAAGCGTGTAGTCCCATTCCTCCGGCAATGAGAGCATCTGCGACAGCAGACCCTTCGCTTTCAGCGTCAGGCTCTCGTTGCGTAGATGGAGCTTGCTCATAACCGTGTAGTTCTGCGTTTTATCCACTCGAAACACAGCCATGTTGATACCTCCTTTCTCTGATTTTGGATATAAAAAAACGGGCTACCGTCGTTTCAGGTATCCCGTTTTTGGGGTGTATAAGGTTCGCTCGGTTTATTGTGATATCATTAATTTATCATCAGAAGCCCTTTTTCGATGCCAAAAAACGTTGATTTACCAGCGAAAACACCGATTTGCCTACCTATTCCCATTCCACGGTGGCCGGCGGCTTACTCGTTATGTCATAAACGACGCGGCTCACTGACGGAACTTCATTAGCCACGCGAGAAGCGATTTTTCCTAAAAGCTCGTGCGGTATTTTCGTATACGAGCAAGTCATAAAATCGACGGTGTTTACGGCGCGTAAAGCGATCACGTTGTCGTACGCGCGTTTGTCGCCCTTAACGCCAACCGAATGCGCGCCCGTAAAAACGGCGAAATATTGCTCCGGTTTTACGTCGCTCTTTTCTATCTCATCGCGGAATATATAGTCGGCGAGACGCAGAATTTTAAGTTTTTCCTCGGTCACCGCGCCCATAATTCTTATGCAGAGGCCCGGTCCGGGAAAAGGGGGACGTTCCGTAAGCGATTTGGGCAAACCAAGTTTTTCGCCGATAACGCGCACTTCATCTTTAAACAAGCCCGACAGCGGTTCTATCACACCGTCAAAATTAAGGTTTTTGGGTAATCCGCCGACGTTGTGATGGCTTTTTATCGTTGCGGCTTCTCCCGCTCCAGACTCGATAATATCCGGATAGATCGTACCCTGCGCGAGAAATCTGACGTCACTGAGCTTTGCGGCTTCTTCCTCAAACACGCGCGCAAACTCGGCGCCGACGATTTTGCGTTTGCTCTCCGGGTCGGTTACGCCCTCTATCTTATCCAAAAAACGTTTTTGCGCGTTAACGCGTATAAAATTGAGATTTCTATCAGAAAACGCTTCTTCTATCTCGTCGCCTTCGTTCAGGCGCATAAAACCGTGGTCTACAAAAACGCACGACAGACCGTCAGGTACGGCTTCGGACAATAACGCCGCGCACACCGCGGAATCAACGCCGCCGGACAGCGCGAGCAATATTTTAGACTTGCCGGCTTGACGGCGCGCTTTTTCAATCTGCCGTTCCATATAGTCTCCCACGTCATAATCCCTTTGAGCGCCGCAGATGTCTAAAAAAGCGCCGATTATTTTATCGCCGCCTGACGTATGTTCCGTTTCAGGATGAAACTGGACGCCAAACAACTTCTTTCGCGCGTTTTCAAACGCGGCGCAATCACATTCGTCCGTATAAGCCGTTTTGATAAAGCCGTCAGGCAGACGCGTTACCGCGTCTTTGTGGCTCATAAGCGTTTCAGCCGCTTCTCCCGCGCCACGGAACAGCGGCGATTTCTCATCGAATGTCGTTATCGTAACGCCGTATTCGCCGGCTCCGGCGGACACCTCTCCGCCAAGAGCGCGGCACATCACATGCATACCGTAACAGATGCCCAAAATAGGAATTCCAAGCTCAAATATGCGCGGATCGCATTTCTTAGCGTTTTCGTCATAAACGCTGTTGGGTCCTCCCGTCAGTATTACGCCGTCGGGCGAAAGAGTTTCCAGCTCGTTAGCCGTGATCGCGCCGCTTTTAATTTCAGAAAAAACGCCGAGACGTCTGGCGCAGCGCGCTATAAGCTCTTTATACTGACCGCCGAAGTCCATAACGATGACGCTCATGCCGTCACCTCGATATATTCGTCTCTTTTCGCGCCGACGGATATATACGCCGCGCGGCATCCTATGGATTTTTCTATAAAATTCACATATTCAACGGCCTGACGCGGCAAATCGTTTAAGTGGCGGCATTGCGATATATCCTTTTTAAACCCGTCCATAAATTCATAGATCGGTTTAGCGCGGGAAAGCGCGTCGCTCGCGGCGGGAAAGCGCGTAATCTTTTCGCCGTCCAAATCGTACGCTACGCAAACCGGTATCTTGTCATACCGTGAAAGCACATCAAGCTTGGTAATAGCCACGCTGTCGGCGCCTTGCGTCTGCACGCCATACCTTGACGCCACGACGTCAAATCCGCCCACGCGGCGCGGTCTGCCAGTAGCGGCGCCGTATTCGCCGCCCGCTTCGCGAAGCTTTTCAGCTTGGTCGCCAAAAAATTCGCATGTAAACGGACCTTCGCCCACGCAACTGGAATACGCTTTAACTACTCCTATTACGTTATCAAGCTTTCGGGCGGGTATGCCCGCGCCGGTTGTAGCGTAAGACGCGAGGGTCTGCGACGAGGTAGTGTAAGGATATATGCCGAAGTCTATGTCTCTAAGCGCGCCAAGCTGCGCCTCAAACATTATGTTCTTGCCGCTCTCGGCCGCGTCGTTTAGATAAGGCGCGGTATCTCGTATATGTTCCGTTATTTTAGGGGCGTATTCGCGCAGCCACGTTAGCGTTTCGTCAGCGTCCGCTCCATGCTTTCCATATCCGCTCAGCGTCAGGCTCTTCCATTCGACTATCTCTCTGACCCTGTCCTCCGCTCGCTTCATGTCAAGCAAATCTCCGGCTCGCAAGCCTTTTTTCATATATTTATCCGCGTAGGCCGGCGCTATGCCGCGCCTGGTAGAGCCAAATTTTTTGTCAGCGAGACGTTCTTCCTCTAAAATGTCCTGCGTCACATGATAAGGCATACACACAATAGCCTTATCGCTTAATATCAAATTCTCCGGCGTAACGGACACGCCTCTTTCGCGAAGCGCGTCGATTTCTTTTGACAGATGCGCTATATCCGCCACCATGCCGGGTCCCATCACATTTACCGTATTTTCGCTCAAGACGCCGGACGGCAAGAGATTGAGCACAAACTCGCCTCTGTCGTTTATGACTGTGTGCCCGGCGTTGTTACCACCCTGATACCGTACGATCACATCGTACCGTGACGAAAGCAAGTCAACCATACGGCCTTTTCCCTCGTCCCCCCAATTGATGCCAACTATAGCCGTCAGCATAAAACCACCCGCTCTCTATACGTTAAGTTCAGACTTCACGCGCCCGCCTTCCCCGGACAGCAGCGTGTCGCGTATAAACCCCGCGAAGCGCTCAGTTTGTTCCTCCGCCCGGCCTGTAAACGCTTGCGCGTCAATCATATCGTCTATACCGCCGCGAACCGCCGCAAACGCCTCGTCGTTTTTAATCCTCTCGATCAAGTCGTTCGGCGTTCCGCGCCGTTTAATTTCCTCAGCGGCCGCCATGCAATGAGCGCGTATTTTCTCATGCAGGTTTTGGCGGTCGCCGCCCGCTTTCACGCACTCCATGAGTATCGCTTCAGTGGCCGCGAACGGCGCTTCTTCGCGAACATGGCGTTCAATAACGCTTTTGTTCACCACAAGGCCGTCCGTAACGTCTATAAAGACGTTCAAGAGTCCGTCGGCTGCCAAAAACATCTCAGCTACAGCCACGCGCCTGTTGGCGCTGTCGTCAAGCGTACGTTCCAGCCACTGTTCCGCCGCCGTAAACGCTGGATTAAGCGCCGCGGTCATAATGTAACGGGCAAGCCCGGTCATGCGTTCGCACCGCATGGGATTTCTTTTGTACGCCATAGCCGACGAACCTACCTGACTTTTCTCAAACGGCTCCTCAATCTCTTTCAGGTTTTGCAGCAGCCTGATATCGTTCGCGAATTTATGCGCTGACTGCGCTATGCCGCTTAACGCGCTTAAAACGTAAAAATCGACTTTACGCGTATACGTCTGCCCGGTAACGGGAAACGCCTCGTCAAACCCCATCTTCTTAACGACCGTCTTGTCCAGTTCGTCAACTTTGTCTTTATCTCCGTCAAATAGATACAAAAAGCTCATTTGCGTGCCTGTCGCGCCCTTCGCGCCACGAAGCTTCAACCCATCCTCGCGCTTTTTGACTTCTACAAAATCCAAGTAAACGTCATAGAGCCAAAGGCTCGCTCTTTTGCCCACGGTAGTGAATTGAGCCGGCTGAAAATGCGTAAAGCCAAGCGTCGGCAGGCCTTTGTACTTCAGCGCGAAATCGGTTAGATTGCGCATTACCGTAAGAAGTTTACCGCGTATGACTGATAAAGCCGCTTTCATTATTATGATATCAGCGTTGTCGGTCACATAACAGCTCGTAGCGCCCAGATGTATGACGGGCCTCGCTTTCTTAGCCTGCTCTCCGAACGCGTGAATATGCGCCATCACGTCATGTTTCAGCTTTTTTTCAAACGCGGCGGCGACGTCATAATTTATGTCGCTTTCATAGCGCCTCATTTCTTCTATTTGCTCGTTAGAAATCTCGACTCCAAGCTCTTTCTCCGTCTCCGCCAGCGCGATCCACAGCCTTCTCCACGTCCTAAACTTATTTTCCTGCGAAAAAATGTACTGCATTTCCTTTGTGGCGTAACGTTCGCCAAACGGCGACTCATATGCGTCTTTCATACGTTTCTTCCTCTCCGCGCGACGGCGCGGCCTTGTCTTGGACGCTGTCCTGACAAACATCCGCGCGAAAAAGCCACATTGTATATAATCTTATATAGAGAGCTTAAAGTCAAGAGCTAAAAACCGTCACGCGCGTCAACCGCGACGTTAAGAACCTGTTCAAGATCTCCATTTCGCGTCTTTTCGGCTTATTAAACCTGCCCCGAAACTGGACTCCGGCGTCCGCGGAACGGATTTTCCACAATGCTGAGTAAACAAAATCCTTGTGTACGCGCCCATGTACACAAGGATTTCGTTTACTTGCCATGCGAAAAATTCGCTAAAAGCGAGATCTTGAACAGGCTCTAAGAGTGAAATAAATGTCACATGACTGACAAAAAAATTCCAACAATTATGAAAAATATACGCGGAATTTAATGGTTATCGCCGCGCTAACAGGTTCTGACGCTAATATCCGGTTATCCAGTGGAGTTCAAATTATTAATACTAATACACAGTTGGTCAGCAACCTTATCAAACGTATGAAAGAAACGATTTTCGAAATCTTTCTCTTTCAATTCCTTCCAAATCCGTTCAATAGGATTCACTTCGGGAGTGGCGGGCGGAATAAAGAAAAGTTCGATATTATCTGGCATTACGAGGCTCCCAGACTTGCGCCAACTTGCGTTATCCGCACAAAGCGATATGTAATCATCGGGAAAGCTTTTTGATAGCTTACTAAGAGTCTGTTTAAGATCTCGCTTTTAGCGGATTTTTGTGATGATTTTTCGCCAACCGCGGAAGCGCGAAAGCCGCGTATTCGAAGAATATACGCAAAGAGCGCTGACAAAGTGTGGCGGAAAATAAGCTGAAAAGACGCGAAATGGACATCTTGAACAGGCTCTTAGAACAAATCCGTGATGTCCGACAGGAAAGCATTGTTTATATTGACGAAACCGGCATCGATACTTTTTTGCACAGAGAATACGCTTATTCCAAGCGCGGAGAAAAAGTTATCGGGCGAGTTTCCGGTAGGAAGTATTGGCGCTTGGGTATTGTCGCCGCTCCAATTTAACGGAACAATGGATGACCGGTTATTTGAGTTTTGGTTTGAAAACTGTCTCTTGCGCGAATGTCCTTCTAATTCCGTCATTGTAATGGACAATGCCGCTTTCCATCGAAAGAAACGGCTTATTTCGCTTGCCGAAAGCAGTAAACATAAAATAGTGTTCCTACCGCCGTATTCCCCGGAATATAACCCTATTGAGAAATTTTGGGCATGGCTTAAACGCAAGCTCAGGAAAGAATTATCTTATTTTGATAGTTTTGATGATTGTTTGCGTTACTGTTTTAATAGCATCAAGCTGTATCTTCAAGAGCCTCAAAAATATCTACCAGCGTTTTCATAAACATTCACCCCTTGGGGCTAGTTTATCTTATTTTTTTGCTCTTGAAAAGTTTTATGCGGTTACCCTAGTTGTAATCGCCTTGCCCGGCGCAACCGCGCTTTGTTCGAAAAACATCCAGCTATATCGCGCAGCGTATTTTTGAAACCAAGCTTCGGTTGGTTAAAGGTCGGTCATGCAAACCTTTCAGTTTCGCGCTTGAAAATACAATTTCGGATCTTCTAAAACGCTTTTATAGCGCTCGCGCCATTCAAAACAACTTGTCAACTCCGGATTTCCTGAGCGCCGCGGCGAGCGCCGTGAAAATTAAAACGCCTCCAATGGCTTGAATCACGTTAGACGGCACAGCGCCTATAGCGTATGCAAAACCACCGCTTGGCAACGCTCCCGCAAAATAACCGGCTATCATTACAAACTCAGCTACGACGCAGGCGGCTACGTTCCGCAAGCTTACGCGCTCGTCTCGTTGAAATATCGCCGCCGCCGCGACACCCATAGCGGCTTTGATGACTAAAGTAAACGGCGCCCAATTTGCGTAACCTAAAAATATATCCGCGACCGCCGAACCTACTCCTCCGACAAACGCCGCGCTTTTAAGGCCAAAAAAGAACGCAGTCAGCAATATTATGGCGTCTCCGGCATTTATGTAACCATTTGTCGCCGGAATAGGCAGGTGTATCATCGTGGCGGCCACAGTTAAAGCCGTTAAAAAACCAGTTTGACAAATTTTTTTAATACTGGCTTTCATATTATTTCATCCTTTATATCTTTTTTCAACGCTTCCCTAGAGCCTGTTCAAGATCTCGCTTTTAGCGGGTTTTTCGCAAGGCAAGGATTTCGTTGACGCCGCATTGTGGAAAATCCGCCGCGTAGACGCCGGAGTCATGTTCCGGGACAGGTCTAATAAGCCGAAAAGACGCGAAATGGAGATCTTGAACAGGCTCTAAGGAAAAATAGCTCCATCTGTAAAATTGTTGAAAATCTCGATCAGCAAGCCTCTTTATACAGGCGCTCACAGAGTTTCACCTGGCGTATCGCATATATTTTTTCAGCGCCCCCTTAGCGGCCGCATCGCAGTATACATCAAAACTCCATCCATTCTCATCCGATTCTTCCGATATTATATCGCAACTCTTGTATACCGCCGCGACCGCGTTTCCATCGGAAAACGGTATAAAAAACATCGCGCGCGTTCGCGTCTCACGCAAAATAAGCTCTATGGCGTCAGATAAATCATCCATGCCTTCTCCCGTCAAAGCCGACGCGCAAACAGTCGAACGGGCTAACGCGTCTTGCGAAAACGGTTTTTCAACCAATCCGTCACATTTATTAAAAACCGTAATAATCGGCTTCGATAGGCATGACAAACCTTCAAGCGTGTCATATACGACTTCCATTCGCCTGTCCATATCTTGGCTTTGGGCGTCCACAACATGTACAAGCGCGTCAGAAAGCGTAACTTCCTCCAAGGTGGCGTGAAAAGCCTTTATAAGCGAGTGCGGCAGTTTCCGTATAAAGCCTACAGTGTCCGTCAAAAGCGCTAAACATCCGTTCTTTGTCTTTATCTCTCTGGTTGTCGCGCCAAGCGTAGCGAATAGTTTATCCTCCGCCGCAACGCCAGCTCCCGACAGCGCGTTCATAAGCGTTGACTTGCCTGCGTTCGTATAACCGACGAGCGAAATGACCGGTATTCCGGATTTCTCACGCTGTTTGCGCATCACGCCGCGCCGCGCGGCCATATCCGCCAGTTCCGCGTCCAAATCCAATATGCGTTCTTTCATCAAACGTCTGTCAGTTTCCAGCTTTTTCTCGCCCGGTCCGCGCGTTCCTATGCCGCCGCCCAACCGCGACATAGCCGCGCCGCCGCCCTCAAGCCGCGAATAATTATATTTGAGTTGAGCAAGCTCCACCTGCGCCTTGCCTTCCGCGGTTTCGGCCCGTTTCGCGAAGATGTCCAAAATCACAAGCGTTCTGTCCATAATTTTAACGTTCAAAAATTCAGACATAGCGCGCCGTCGCGCGTTTGACAACTCGTCGTCACATACGATGCCGTCAGCGTTTTCGCGCTTCGCAAGCTCTTTTATTTCCTCCAGTTTGCCTTTTCCGACATATAAAGAAGGGTGCGGTTTTTCCCTTTTTTGACAAACGCGACCGACGCTTTCCCCACCGGCCGTTTTTACAAGCTCATCCAGTTCGTCAAGAGACAAGCTCGCCTCCGTTTCAGGGTCGCCGGCCTTATCGACCGCGACAAGTATGAATCGCTCTTTTCTATCCGCGGTATCAAACAAAAAATCGTTCACTCCCAAAGGCGTCACGCGCCGCGAAGCTTCAGCTTTGAAGCTCCTTGACGCCGTTTAATATTATTTCTTTCACTTTTTGCGGAATTTCGGCCGTCTCCTCACGCGTCAACCCTTTCGTGAATAATGGCGGATGTATTATCGCGTCGATACGGCCGCCTATAACCCTATTTTTATTCATTTCCATAATTTTATAAGAGCCGTTGAGGGAAACCGGAATTATCGGAACATTTGACTTTGTGGCGAGCTTAAAGCTTCCTCCCTTAAATTCCCCGACTTCCAGCCCGCGGCTCCTTGAGCCTTCCGGAAATACAACAAGCGAATAACCGTTTTTCAGCAGTTTTACGCCTTCCGTAATTATTGCCGCGCTTTGACGCAAATCATCTCTGTCAATGAACAAACATCGCATTTCTCTCATCCAAGCGCTCATAAGCGGAATTTTAGAGGCTTCCATCTTTGACACATAGCCTTTTGGCTTATCAATGCCGTACAAGAAAACGCTTAAATCGAAGTTTCCCTGATGGTTCGCGACAAAAAGAACCGCTTCTTCTTTCGGGATATTCTCCTTACCCTTGATATTAAGGGTCGATCCTGTGATCTTCATATATTTTTCTATTATGCCGCTCGCGCCTTTAGCCACGGCGGCCATATACTCATTTTCAGTCAGCGAGCTTTTTGACTTTTTAATCCTCCAGAGTATGGGCAACCTGAATATCAGTTCCAAGAAAGCCCGCGCTAAAAAAACGTTCGTATTCATCAACGTCACACCATCATCTCAGGCGCGGTGAAAGCGCCGTAATATCGTCCGCAAAATATACTGATGTATTGTACGCATTTCATCGCAAATCTATTTCTCCGCAATTTTCTTATCGTTTACCAACTCGTCCGCCCGCCATCGACAATGACAGCGCTCCCGGTCATGTAGGAACTGGCGTCAGAAATCATATACAATACCGTGCATATATATTCATCCGGATCCGACATCCTGCCCATCGGAATCAGTTCGGATATCTTTTTGACGAATTCAATGTCCTGTCCGTTAAAAAGACTCGCCGGACAGAGCGTGTTCACGCGTATCCCTTGCTTCGCCCAGTATGTAGCGAGATATTTCGTCATCCCAATTATCGCGCGCTTTACGACTGAGTAAGAAATCGGCTTGACGATTTGCGCGTCCTCTTCAACGCCATCTCTTCGGTAAACCCGCTGATCCGGCGAAATAAGTCCATAGTCCGAAGAGATGTTTAAAATTACTCCGCCTCCGCCATCTTCCATTACTTTTCCAAACGTTTGCGAGCAAAGAAACGCTCCCGTAAGACCTACCGAGATATCCGCGTTCCAAATCTCCAACGGAAAATCATGAAACCGTATCGCCGCCATGTTACGCGAATTCCCTTCCATTTTCGGGTTATTCGCCGCGTTGTTAATCAATATATCGATATGACCGTATCTTCGCAGCAATAAATCTCTAAGATTAATTACAGCTTCCTTATCCGTTATATCAACCGCGTAAGTTCCAATATCGCTTTGCGTCGCGTCTTCCATAGACGCTGTGATTTCTTGTTTCGCTAAAGATAACCGTTCATCCGATATATCTATCAACGCCGGAATGCCTCCGCCTGTTAAAATGGCTTGCGCGTGCCTTTTTCCTAACAGGCCCGCTCCTCCGGTTATTACGCATACTTTGCCTTCAATCGAAAATTTATCCATAAAACTCTTCATAAGACACCGCAACCTTTATATTATCGTTAGATCTTTATAAACGATTTTATCCTTAACGCCTGCTCCAGACTCCTTCGCCCGTCCTCCAGATTAATCTTAGGCACGTTTCGCAACTGAACCGCTTCAAAGAAATCGCGTATTTCCTCAATGAACATATCATTTCTGTGAAATGACTCAAACGTCTCAGCAAAGTTTTCGTCGCCGACGCTCCAACTTATTTCATTTTTTAAAATATCAGCTTTTATACATCCGTTGTCGCAAACGATCTCAAAAATTCGCTTTGACGGAAATCGCAAAAAATCCGCGTGAACGGAGACCAAGATTTCGCGCCCGCCATATCGATATGACATGACAGCTTGCGCGACGTCCTCGACATCCATCTCCAGGCCGCTAAGGCGTCCTCCGCTCGCGTATATATCCTTTAATTCCGCGCCTTCTAAAATATATCCGATATAATCCAACTCATGTATCATCTGATTCAACGTTACGCCGCCGCCATACTCGTTTCTCGCCATATACGTCTCTCGATAGTCTTCATAGCTGTGCATAGAAGCCAGCCGCTCCCCCGTCTCCGCGTTCATATAAACGACGGAGCCAAGCGTTTTCCCTGCCAGAAGCTCTTTCGCTTTCTTCACGCACGGATGATATCTGTTTTGAAAACCCATAAAGATCGCAAGCTTTTTATCTTCCGCAATTCGCTCTAAGACATCTACTCCGTCAATGCCGGATGACAAGGGCTTTTCGATAAAAAGATCACACCCGGCTTCGGCGCAGGCTATCGCGGCGCTAATGTGCTCGCTCGTTATATTCGTTATAAAAGCCATGTCCGGCTTTTCCGCCAAGGCCTCGTCCAATGAACGAAAGCTGTTAACGCCATACTCATCTTCAAGAACAACATTATCGCGTATCTTCATATCATCTGAAAACGTTGTCGTCAAGCCTCTCTTACGATAAGCCATGATCTCCGCTTGGTCGCCAAAAAGCAACCTTATATTCCTCAAATGGCGCTGCCCGACGCTACCCAGCCCTACCATAAGAATTTTTTTAGGGCCGCAAAACCGGCTCTTCCAGTTTTCCCCGCAAATAATCTTTGGCACGTTGTTTTCACTACAGTCGGCGTAGTTAGAACGCAGATAGCGATACACTGGAAAATCGCCGCCTTTAACGAGCGAAGCCAGTTTTTCATAATCTTCTTTCAGGTCGATGTCCACCGATTGCGGCGATTCAAACGCGAGCGCTCTATTCCCGTGAATCATATCGTTATTAACTATAAACTCCGTTTTTAAAATATCCGCATAACCGTCAGGCTCATAAACGATCGGAAAATCTTGTCTCGGATTGTTCGATTCATCCAACGTCATGTCACGCATGACCGGAAGGAAATATCCGCCTTCTTTAGTAAACCATTTATACGGCTTATATCTTGTCTCATGGGCGGATCGAAGCGAATCCGCGGTTGAATCTGACTTTATGCGCTCAATGGCTTTTTGAATATCAGCCGGATCTCTGAGCGGACATGTAGGCCTGAGATGCAGCCAATATTCTGGCACGTCGCAACCGTTATCATACAACCAATCTATAGCGTGCGCGATAAATTCAAAATCCACCGAACTATCGCCGGCCAGTTCTTTAGGCCGCAAAAACGGAGTCTCCGCCCCGTATCGCCTCGCTACCTCCGCATATTCCTCTGAATCCGTGGTGACGATAACTCTTTTTATCCCTGGAGTAAGCTTCGCGGCCGCAATCGAAAAAGCGACGAGAGGATACCCGCCAAGAGCCATTATATTTTTCCCAGGCACTCCTTTGGAACCCGCGCGCGCTGGAATTATCGCGAAAACCCCGCCACGATCAATTTTGTCGATTATCGAGCTTCTCATTACGACACCTCGTCGATTGAAATCTTAGACAATGCGCGATACAGCTCTCTAACCACGCCGCGCCCGCCTTTCGCGTTAAATATCATTCCCGATATCGCGATTATCTCCTCTTCCGCGTCGCTCGGGCAAGCGCGAAACCCGCTGGCTTGCATCGCGTCATAGTCATTTATATCGTTTCCGATATACAGCGCGTTCTTCAATGAAATTTCGTTGTCAGCGCAGTATTTTTCCATAGCCGCTTTTTTGTCTTTTACATTATACAAAACGTCCACGCCCAGTTTATTTCCTCGAAAAGCCACAATCGGATTCGCTTCACTGGAAATAATGACTTGTTTTATGCCCAGCGCGTCTTTTATCATCTTTACCCCTAAACCGTCGCCGCGATTTACAACCGCGCTTTCTTTTCCATCTTCGGATAAGAGCGCCGTATTGTCCGTCATGACCCCATCAAAATCATAGACGATAAGTTCTATCGTTTTTGTCAAATACATATGTACGCCAAACGTCCCTTCACGGCGCGACGCGACCATATTGATCCTCATACCGATTAATGTCGTCCTCACCGAAATAATCGCCGATCTGCACTTCAATGAAAATCAAATTTTCGGAATTATCCGAATTTGTCAACCTATGTTTGCATCCCTTGGGAATAAACAGAGAGCTTCCGCAATGAACTGAAATTATTGATTCGCCAATCCGCGCCGCGCCTGTCCCATGCGCTATAATCCAGTATTCTTCGCGGCGGTTATGGGACTGCAAACTTAACGACGCCCCTGGGTATACGGTAACGACCTTTGACTGAAAATAATCATTCATCAATGTGGTTTTATAGAAACCCCACGGTCTCGGAAAGATCTCGTAATCAATCAGTCCCTCATCAATCGCCGTAAAGTCGTCGGATAGATCCGGACTTCTGTCCGTAAGCAACAATGAGTGCAACTGCTTCTTTGTTATAATATTTATAACTTCGCCGTCATCTTTCACTATTGGCAAAAAATCGATAGAGTCGTTCTTAAACAATTCAATTACGTCAGCTATGCCGCGCCGAGCGTTCACGCTCTCGCTGCTGCGGTTGTAAACGCTTTCAATCGGCTCATATAAACTTTTGCCGGCGATAAACGCGCGCCGTAAATCTCCGTCCGTAAGAGCGCCGAGCAAGTAGTTTTTCGAGTCTCGACTTTCCACAACAATTAAAAACCCTTTCGCGTTAGAATCAATCTTTCGCAGCGCGTGCAACGCCGTGTCCGTTTTACTTATGGTAAAATCCGAAACCGAAAATCCCATTTCGCATTATCCTTCTCTATATTTCAGCTTTTCGCGTTGGACCACCTCGATGGGCAAAACATCAGACGATTTATATGTCAGCGCCTGACGGACATTGTCCAAATCGGCTTTTAGCGCCTTCATCTCACGCGGTTCAAGCGACGCCGCGTGATCAGTGCCTTTCCATGTTTTGTCCAACGTGAAGTGGCGTTCAAAGACGTTCGCGCCCAGCGTAAGCGCCGCTATATCCGCCGCTATGCCGTGATGATGCCCTGAAAAACCGACGGCTTTTATCTTGCCGGCATAGCTTTCGGTCAACTGCCGTATCTCGAGCAAGCAAATATCCTGATATGGCACGGGGTAACCGGACGTGCAGCTGAAAATAACTAAGTCCTCGTTCCGACCGCGCTCGACAAAAAAGTCTACCAGCTTACGTTCCTCATCCTTCGTGGTCATGCCTAAAGAAATCTGAACCTCACCCGCGTAATTTTCACATAGCCAACCGAGCATACGATAATGATTATTGCAAGCCGACGGAATTTTAATAAACGCTGGATTTAACGCGGCGATCTCCTTCGCCGAAGTCAAGTCCCACACTGATGCGCTGTACGCGACTCCGAATTCTTCACACCATTTCTTTAGTTGGGCATGACTTTGCGCGGTAAACTCCAGAAATTCGCGATGCGCGCCATAGGTTTCGCCATATGAATTATTGGGATTTGGGTGAGGAGCGTCATATTGTTCAGGGGTAAGCAGTTCGCGGTTGTTCCGTTTTTGGAATTTAACCGCGTCAACTCCGCAGTATGTGGCCGCGACTTTGATAAATTCACGCGCTATCGACATGTCGCCTTTGTGATTACAACCAACTTCAGCTATAAGATAGGGGTTTGCATATTTTAGCTCGCCCATTCGAGTTCATCCCTTTCGAACTTATTCGCTTGTTCTCCATACGCTTGAATCGTTTCACTCAGTCTCTATCTTAATATCATATTATCGTCACGTAATTTAACAAAATGTTCAATATTACGATATTTAAATACCTTTGCGGGCGCTCCTCCGGCTATTGCATACGCGGGCACGTCGGAAACAACCACCGCACCCGCCTGAATAATCGCGCCTTCACCGATACGCGCTCCGCCCAAAATCATTACATTTGAACCAAGCCATACAAAATCTTCAATAACAATATCCTTAGAGATCATCTCCGCGTCATACGGTATCATTGAGCCTTCATAATTATGAATGTCCGATATCATCCAGCATTTTTGACCGGAGTGAAAGTAATTTCCAATTGTAACGCAGCCGGTTCCTTGTATAAGCATACCGTTAAAATTACAATAATCGCCGCAATATGTATTTTTCGTGACTCTTGAAAACCGATTTACCACTAAACGCGCGCCGTAACCGCCAATTTGTCTTTTAACGCTTATCGTACATATGATTCTTAATAAGCTCTTAACAATATTACCCATTTTTCACCACGCCAATCATTAGACCTGTCCCGGAACCTGACTTCGACGGATTCATGAGCGGATTTCTCGCAAGTTAAGAAAACGAAAGCCACCGTGTACGCGGCGCGTACACAAGGATTTCACTGACGCCACATTGTGGGAAATCCGCCGCGCGGACGCCGGAGTCAGGTTTCGGGACAGGTCTATTATAATATATTCGCCTCACGCCTGATTTTTTCCCAGAGCCGACGCGGGCGTCACAAAGCCCGCGCCGATATCGCCAAGCTTTGCGGACAGCGCCAGCGTCAAAAATATAATCGGATGTCTCAAAAAATAAACATCCGTTATCATCAACGCGAATAAGCAGTATAAGCAGCAAATAGGTATGCGGCACACCTTCATTTTGTAACATTCTCGTACGGATTTGTTTATGGCGGACATATAAATCACGAAGGCGATAAAAGCGACTATTCCTCCCCTAAATAATATGTCAAGATACTGATTATGAGCATGTGTAATCGCGGTCGCGGTATTTTTAATTATGCTAACATTATCATACTGAAGCCCGTAACCGAATATCGGCTTGAGCGACAATTTCTCCGCAATCAAATTCCAAATCCCCGTTCTGCCGGATAAATTCGCGCTTCTATTAAACGCCGACGCGATAAACGCGGATATACCGTCTGGAATTTTAAGCTTCATAAACGCTACCGTCACTATAAAGCAAAACCCCGTCAGCGCTTTAACGCCTATTTTAATAAAATTTCCTTTAATTTTAACATATATAATCATTACCACTATAACGATAATGATTATTTTATTCATAGCCGAACCCGATAGTATCCCATGAACGATCGAAGCGGTTATCAAAGATACCTCTCTTAGCTTAGACGAATCGTTTCGCATATCCGAATACAAAGAAGCGATAAATATCGCCACAATGGAATAGCATCCTGCCAAACTCTGATGACCTAAAAGCCATCCGACTCTGTCAGACGAAGAGTCGGTCATAAGTCCGCCTAGAACGGGGCCTATGTATGTAGTATGATAGAGTCCGAGAGGATACGCCAGCATAGCGACTAGGTTACTGTAAATAAGCAACTCCATCACGCGCATAAATAATTCGATCCCTTGTAAGGGCCTATAGGAAAATATATGATCGACAAGCATACAGATCGCCATGGCGTAAGCGGTCTGAAAAATTACAGTCTTTATATCTCCGCCATTTAAAGCTGTACTGAACAAAATTGTCACGTGGAAAATTAACAGGCGCAAGGTCGGTTTACTTATAAATGAATTTCGTAAACAATAAATTAAAATAATGCCCGCCAAAGACAGCGCTTTCCAAATATTAACTATCGCGTCGAACCTTAAATACGCTAACCCAACGTACGTCGGTAAAAAAAACGGCGCCGCCAACATCAGAAAAGCGATTAATTTACGGTTTACCGTCAATCTTATCATTTTCCGGACACCCTCTAAATATCAGCTGTAATTTCTTCTCCTCGCGACAGGGATTCCGCTAACGTATAATAATTACGCAAAAAGGATTTCTCGCTGAATAATCGTTCTTGAAGCGTGGAATTAATCTTTTTTAAAGCCGCGATATCTGAACCGCGATCCGCCAGAAATGCGATCAATCCGCTCGCGTCCGCGTCGTCGTCAACCAATACCCCGTTTTCACCGGGAATAACTTCAACGTTACCTCCTACTCTTGAAAGAACAGGTATATTTCCATAACTCATCGCTTCAATAGTCGAATAGTCAAATATTGAAAATCTATGCAACAAGATGTAAATATCCGTATTTCCAAACATGTTCAATATATCGTCATGAGGTACGCTTTCTTTTATCCAAATGGTATCGTTCTCCATTCCATTGGCCTCAATAGCCGCCTCTAGTTCTCTTTTCTTGACGCCATCTCCCACGATAATCCATTTTATGTTGTAGCCGGCCTTTTTAAGCTGGCCCAGATATCGCGGGACACGCTCAACGCCCTTGGCGTAATTTAATGATGCGACGGAGGAAAACCTTAGACCCGGGAAAGCTTTAAGCGCGTCGATAGTTGATTTTATCGCGTCGCTCGTTTTAATAACCTCCGGTTTAGTAAAGCCGTTATATAGCGTTCGAAATTGGACATTTGAAAGCTTTTCGTGTATTTTTTCTTCGTTACTGAGCAAACTCGTAAAAGCTCCATTTGATGGAACGCCGAGATGCCCCGTCCGTTTCACGGTTTTTAAAAAGATGTTGGTCAGGTAACTTTTATACATCAAGGATTTCCGACCTGTAAACCCAGCCCACTCGGCGTAAAGATCCCCTTGTTGATGATAAATGAACACGGCTTTCTTAAACGCGAAACACCGCGCGAACGCGTACGCTGACTCAAAATCATGTAAAAAGAAAATATCCGAATCCGAAAAACGCAACTCCTTACCAACCGCAAGCATCCATTTAACGGTTTTGCGAAGCTTACGTTTATGGTTTAATATAAGCGTTAGGCCCATGCCGCCAAAAAAGCGCTTCAACAATTTACGCAACTTGCGTTTATGGTTTAATATAACCCCTAGACCTGTGTCGCCAAAAAGGCGCTTCAGCAATTTCACGCCATATGATCTTGCGCCGTTCAAAGAGAACGCGTCACGCTCCGCCTCGACTGAATCTTTGTCTAAGACCTTATCAATGAATATGTTGTACACTTCGGGAAACATGTCGTACTTCTTATTCGCCAAGTATGTCTTGTAATTTACGCCACCGCCGCCGCCGCAAGGGCCTTTGCATATCCTATATGAGATTACGAAGCATCTAAAAGCCACGCTTACCCTCCGATCCAACAGTCAGACATAATTATAATAACGCTACTCATTCGATTCCTCTTTTCGCGTTATTATGTCGTCAAAGTCGACTCGTTTAAATTCCTCCAGCGCTCCTCCGCGCGTTGCGTTCAGTATCTCTATGTCATGCGCGTCCGCGTACTCCCTAGCCGCTTTGTACGCCGCCGTCGCGATATCAACGTACTGAACCCCCAAACCCGGGTCAAAAATAACGTCGCTATAGCTTTTGACTCCTCTATCCTCATACACCACGCCTTTGCTGTCAATCTTTCGAGAATAGTTATTATCCACGCCCAATAGATATATCTTTTTAAAGCCCATATATATGGCAAGCTGAATCGCCGTGAAGGTAACGGTGGTTCCCGATGACAGAATTGCATCAGGTCGTGCGCTTATAAACGGCTGTTCGAAACCCCATTTATATATCTTATATTTACGATGCTGACATATAAAATACAGATTCTCAGCGTCCCTTTTTCCTTTTTTTATATGTTTTTTACCCCCGACATCAAAAAAAACGTATGGTATATCGTAATCAAGCAATGCCGAACCAAACATTCGCAGCGCCGCCGAATCTATGCACGTATAGAAAAAAGGTCTCCAGGAAGTCTTACTAAACACTGAATGAATCGCGTTAGCCGCGAACGTGTATTGCCCGTTCAGCTTCTCCACATCGCTCAAAGTCAGACTAGGGCCGTTTCCAATGATAAAACATCGCTGGCTGGAGAATCTATCTTTAAGTGAAGATACCTTTTTGGAATCCGACGAAGTCTTATATCCCTTCATCAATCTTGCGTCAGCTATTGACTTGTACGGATAAAGTGCCGTCCTTAACAACGTGTTGTTTTTCAATTTAACCAGAAGTTTCACAAGATTCATGTCCGTAACTTCGCGGCGTTGTTCAGTGAATATCTTTTTATATCTCTTAAGCGAAAAATACTGATAGAACGGCTTTATATAAGCATGTAAAACGCCCATTAGCGACACAAGCAATTTTCTTGGACATATTTTACGAAAACACATTAAAGCGACCCACGCCCTACTTTTTCCGCATCGCTTCAACGGCTCTTTTTCCCACGGCGTTTGTTTCCGGTATTTCAACCACTCGGCAGCCTCCGGGTGATCGCACCCTATAATCCAGGGCCGATATTTGATCAATACGCACGCCGTAAAATGCACGATTAACGGCTTTAAAACGGCGCTGTCATATTCCTCCTCGCAAATCATGTGGCTAGGGTGTCTCATCAACCTTAATTCTTTATAAACGCACCCGAACAACAATGATATCGCGTTAAAACGCATCGGCAACATAGTGATCTCATCGGCGAGAACTTTACAAATTATGTCATTATCCGGAAACTCGAGTAAAAAATTGTACTTTTCCAGCGCCGAGAGCAATTTAGTCTCATAATTTAATTCTCTGTATCTCTGAAGGTCAATCAGCAAAACTCCGCTGTTAACGTAGGTCTTATTGGAATCCATACCAAGATTCTTGCCATAAAACGCGCTTCTCAAATCATTGGCCGCGCCGATCGCTTTCCCGTTCAAATCATATCTCCATAACAAGCTTATATCACCGTTAATGAGCGTATCGCAATCAAGGTAGATAATTCTTAAAACGTCTCGCGGAATTAATGTCGCTACAAAAAAGCGAGAAAACATGCTAAGCGAATATCTTCGTATATCGACAGTTCGATCAATTAGCTTATTAATATCTGGAGCGTCAATTATTGTCATATTTTGCCCGTAATGTTCGCATATTTTATATATTCGTTCAATATTCTCCTTAGAAATGCTCTGACTAATGATATATATATGAACTTTTAGCTCACAATTCGAAAGCATTGATTCAATAGAAACCCCAAGCGGCTCAGCATAATGATCGTCGCTCGCGTAAAGCACATGTATGCGTTCACGCTTATCGTCATAATGTTTCTCTTCCATATCTTCGCTTAACAGCAAAATACGCTCACACCTCTAGTAATGATAAACTGGACATATGCCGCGCGCATTCGGTGTCATATGTGTGATTCCACTTATAATCACCCTTCAACTTCTCTCAGAAACGCGCGAACGTCTTGATTCACCGAGACCGCATAAACGTCCTTAATTATTGCGCCCTAGACCGCTTTCGCCGCTAACCGCAAGGCCAGTTCTATAACATCGTCCATATCCAAATACTGGTATAACCCTAACCTGCCGCCGAAAATTACGTCACGCTCGTTTTCGGCAAGCTTCCTGTACATTTCGTACAGTTTGACGTTTTTTTCATCGCCGATCGGGTAATACGCCTCCTCGCCAAGTTTCCACTCCAACGGATATTCCTTTGAAATAACCGTAGTAGGCTGTATGCCGAATTCAAAGCGCTTATGCTCAATAATGCGAGTATACGGAGTTTCGCTGTCGGTATAATTTACAACCGCATTACCCTGGTAATTGTCAGTCTGAATTGTTTCAGTTTCAAAACGCACGCTTCGATAGTCTAGCGCTCCCAAACTGTAATCGAAATATGAATCTATCGAGCCTGTAAAAATGATCGTTTTAGCCAATTTGCGAAGCCTCTCCCGCTCCGTCAAGAAGTCCAGACCGACGATAACTTCGACTCCATCCAACATTTGATTAATAATCCTCGTGTATCCGCTGACGGGAATCCCTTGATAAGTGTCCTTGAAATAATTATTGTCATATGTAAACCGCATGGGTAATCGCTTAATAGTATCGGCGGGAAGCTCAGCGCATGGACGCCCCCACTGCTTTTCCGTATAGCCCTTAATCAGAACTTCGTAGATATCGCTTCCGACAAGGCTGAGAGCTTGTTCCTCCAAATTTCGCGGTTCTCCCGTCAAGGCGATTCGCTGGCGTTCAATTTCAGCCTTTGCTTCGTCCGGCGTCACCGTACCCCACATCTGATAGAACGTATTCATATTGAAAGGCAGGTTGTAGATTTTCCCTTTATAATTGGCGATAGGACTATTAATGTAATTGTTGAATTCGGCGAAACGGTTGATATAGTCCCAGACGGTTCGATTGGATGTATGAAAGATGTGCGCGCCGTAATTATGGACATTTATCCCTTCTATTCGCGCTGTGTAAACATTGCCTCCGATATGCTCGCGCTTTTCAATTACAAGACACGTTTTTCCGTTTTCACGCATTCGCGCGGCGAATACCGACCCAAACAGACCGGCGCCCACTATCAAAAAATCATACAATATCTCTACACTCCCTGGGTGCGATCAAACGTAATTCACGCGCCGGCTGACGCGGCCTTGGCGTTTCTCAATGCTCAAGGCCGCTTGTTTCAATCCACTATACGCCGCAAATATCTTTAATTAGCGCTATATGAAACTAAAACGCGCCATGCCGCGTTCATCTAAAGCGTAAGGCTAAAAATAAATCCGAACGCTCCGCCGTTTAACCACGGCCAGAAGTTCGGATCATGTTCACATGGTGCCCGAGAAGGGACTTGAACCCCCACCCAATCGCTTGGAGCGGATTTTGAGTCCGCCGCGTCTGCCATTCCGCCACTCGGGCTTACTTTAACGTTCCAGCGAATATATTGTTTTGAGCAAACGCTAAATAATGCCGCTCAGCGAATACTTATAGGAGTATAACTCAACGTCCGTCGAAAAGCAATAGCTTTTTTACAAAAAAGCTGTTCTAGCTCCGCCCATAAATTCCCATTATTTATGATCTATCTTGCTATTATAATATCTATACGAACTGTTGACAAATTAGTTAGGCGCCTATATAATATATTCACGTTCATATATTATGTTATGCTTTGCGATGATTTCATAATAAACCTGAAAACTTTCAATAATACATCATATTAAGGAGGCAATAAAATATGTGCGATAGAAAAACCGGTATTCCTGAAAAATTATCCCGGGCGCAATGGCTGTTTCATCAACATCATTTTCGCAAACATTTAGTTAACGGAGCTATAAGCGACCCGACGCGCGGGCAAGGAAGGGTTTTGGCCATACTTAAAATGCAACCTGAGATAAGCGCCAAAGATCTTTCATATCTTTTGGGTATAAGGTCTTCGTCGCTTAACGAGCTATTAGGCAAAATGGAAAAGAAAGGTTACATAACACGCTCGCAGTCAAATGACGACAAGAGAGTAGTTATAGTGAGGCTGACCGAAAAAGGTAAAAACGAAGAGCAAAAAGAAGGTTGCTCGTGTGATATCCTAAATTGCCTTACCGACAGTGAGCAAAAGGCTTTTGAAGAATATTTGGACAGGATAATAGACAATTTGGAGGCGCAATTGGGCGAGGATTCCGATATATTCGATTGGGTGACGGAAGCTCGTGAACGGTTCGGGGAAAATTTCGACAGAATGTTTTCGATGCGGCGCGGCGCGCGCCACCTGCGAGGTTGCAGACACGGCGGCATGGACAGGGGAGCGAAATATTGCCGATAGTAAATACTAAAGCTATATTATAATAAAGTCTCGTTACGTAAACCCACGCCGGAGGTTGTCCCTCGTTATAGAGCCTGTTTAGTATCTGGATCCGACAGATCAACGAGCAAGTTTCTCGCTACGCGAAGAAGCGAAAACCGACGCGCAATATCATTGCGCTAGGATTTTGGCAACGAATAGCAACGGCGGAATTGACATTTAACCGTCGAACGCAGGCGCTAAACAGGCTTTAAGGATAATCTCCGGAGCGGTCGCCTGGCGATAAGGCCGCGATGGCGTCGTTTTCACCAGTGATTTTCTATTAATCAGCGTTTTCATAAATTGGCGTATATCCCGTTTTACCCACAAGGCGCTGGCCTTGCTCGGATAGTATCCACTCTATGAAAATCTCCGCATTAGGGTTTTCCGTTCCTGCGGTCACGGCATAAAAATCGTCCGCGTACGGATATGTTTTGTTCGCGACATTTTCCCTTGTCGGGGCGACTCCATCCAAAGCCAACAGCTTAATTTTATTGTCGCGCGCCATCTCGGCGGCGAAGAATAAAAAGGAATACCCGATAGCGTTATCATAATTTCTGTAAGACGCGGCTCTGCTGATCATTTCACCCATGCCCATTATGATATCCTCTTTCGGCGGCGTCATAAGAAGGATATTACCCATGAATTGGATAAGCGCCGTTTGGCTGCCTGAATCTTGAGGACGCTGAAAAGCCCTAATTTTGGAATTTCTCCCTCCGAACTCGCGCCAATCGCTTACCTCACCGGAATAAATTCTTTGAATGTCATTTATAGAAAGGCCGTTTATTGGGTTCTTCGCGTTTACGAAAAACACAAAGGCTTCACGCCCAATAGGGGTAAATTTAAATTCCACGCCCGCTTCATCCGCGTATCGAAGCTGCCCCTCCGAAGGTCCCGCAACGAAGATAATATCCGTTTCTCCCGCGATCAGTCTTTTATACGCGCCGTCGGTCTTGGAGCAAACGATCAAATTATCGACCTCTTGAGCTGCCGCCGCCCCATCCCCGACCTCAATATCTCCTTCACGAACATCCTCCGCGTTATAATTTATAGGATAAACAGCCTTCGCAAAAGCCGAATACAGCGGATAAAGCGCGGTCGCCCCATCTATCCTCGGCGGGTTATCCGCTATACTAAGCGTTGACGGCTCATCTAACGATGCCGCGAGCGTGTCTTCCCGAAACGGATTATACAGCGATAAATCAACGTCATTTTCGTTTACAGTTTCAACGCCATTATGATAACTTCTATTGATTTCAACTCCCACGACCGCCAAAACCATCGCGGCGACCGCCGATGCCATCGAAATATATCGTATTTTTGGCCTTAACAGCCCCCAAATTCGCGCTATTACAAATAAGAGAGCTATTACGATCGCCACGATGACGAGGATCGGGTAAAACGCCCCTACGCTTACGAACGAGACTATAACCAAAACATAGAATCCACAAAACAATATCGCGGCGGAAGCCAAAATACTGAGTAATATCTTTGACATAAGTTTCAAAAAGCCACCTCATCCACGCGAATCCCTCTCTTGTCCGCCGCCGCGAAATGCGCGTGAGAATTAATGAACGCTTCCCTGACCTTTGTTCTTCTGATTATACAGAGGCTCTATAATCGCGTTCACTCTTTCGCAAATATCCAAAATCTTTTCGGCGTCGGCGGCCGTAGGTTCGCCATGACGATAATCGTCCATTGAGCGTATGCCGAACATCTCGTCAAATGACTGTATTTCAGCCGAAAGCTCTTCCGGGAAATCCATAAGATCATCGATCGCGCATATCAGCGCCGTATAGTTATGATCGTACGGTCTTTCGCCGTTCATATAACACAACGTTATAAGATAGTTTTCAAGCGCCATGGACGCGATGTCAACCGCCGAGCTATACGACGGCTCTTCTTTTTGCGTTAATTTGACCGCGTTGGCGTGATACGCTTTAGCGTCTCTGTATGAATTGTCTATCTCTCTCGGATCAATAAAAAGATTAGACGCCTCAGCCATTTTAACCTCTCCTTTAGGATTGTTCCTCAAACTCGCCATACTTCCGGAATCGAGCGTAACGCGCGTCTAGAAGCTGTCTTTTATCTTTAGCCAAAAGCTTTGGAATCACGTCCAACAGCTCTTTTTTTATTATATCGGCGGTAAAAGCGAAATTAGCGTCAGCGCCTTCCGCCGCTTCCGGTATAATTTTGTCTATAACCCCGTTTTTAAGCAAGTCTTCGGCGGTTAATCTCATCAATTCGGCAGCCTCGTTCGCGCGTGAGGCGTCGCGCCACAATATGCTGGCGAACCCTTCCGGCGACAATATGGAATAAGTCGAGTTTTCGAGCGCCCATACCGTGTCGGCCAGCGCCAGCGCCAGCGCTCCGCCGGACCCTCCCTCGCCGGTAACAATCGAAACAATCGGAGTCTCAAGCGTGGACATCTCGTACAGATTTTTCGCGATAGCTTCGCCCTGCCCCCGTTCTTCCGCGCCTATGCCCGCAAACGCGCCCGCGGTGTTCACAAACGTTATAACTGGGCGGCGAAATTTTTCCGCCTGACGCATCAGTCTAAGCGCCTTGCGATATCCCTCCGGGTGCGGCTGACCAAAATTACGCGCTATATTGTCATCTATATTCGTGCCCTTTTGCGTGCCTATCACTGTGACAGGCGTTTCGCCAAGCCAAGCCAAACCGCCGACCACCGCCGCGTCGTCGGCGAACGTCCTGTCTCCGCGCAATTCCACAAACCCGTCGAACACGCGTTCGAAGTACTGGAGCGCCCCTGGCCTTTTTACCCTGCGCGCGACTTTGACCGTTTCAAAAGCATTACGCCGCGCCATCGCAAGACCCCCTGTGGAGCGCGAGCAATGCGCCTATAGTGTCTTTCATCTCCGCCCGCTCGGCGATCTTGTCTATAAACCCATGATCCATAATGAACTCCGCCGTTTGGAAACCGTCAGGCAGTTTTTGCTTCATCGTCTGTTCTATAACCCTTCGCCCGGCGAAACCTATAAGCGCGCCCGGCTCCGCCAATATAACGTCTCCAAGCGCGGCGAAGCTGGCGCTTACGCCGCCTGTCGTCGGGTCGGTAAGCGCGGATATATAAAAAAGCCCGGCGTCGGAATGTTTCTTAACCGCGGCCGACACTTTAGCCATTTGCATCAGGGAAATTATCCCTTCCTGCATCCTAGCGCCCCCCGACGCTGAAAAAACGATGACTGGCGAACGTTTTTCCACGGCTTTTTCAAAAAGACGGGTAAGCTTCTCACCAACCACGGAACCCATGCTGCCCATTATAAAATGACTGTCCATAACGGCAAGCGCCGTTTTATTGCCGCAGACCTCGCAAAATCCACATATAACCGCTTCGTTCGATCCAGCCGCCTCGCTCGTTTTGCGCAGTTTCTCCTCGTAACCCGGATAGTCCGCCGGATTTTTAGACGCCATGCCAGAGTCCGTTTCCTCAAACGTTCCTTCGTCCGCGACAAGCGCCAGGCGTTCTCTAGCGGATAGACGAAAATAGCCCGAACAATTTGGGCAAACCTTAAACTCTCCAAGCTCTTTTTGGTAGATCGCTTTGCGGCACGACGGGCATTTCAGCCACAGACCGTCCGGCACGACAGGCGCGCCTTCTCGCGAGCCTGTAATCGGGACGTACTGTTTCTTTTTAAAAAGATTCAAGTCACATCATTCCCTTTACGGTGTTGACGTTAAAACGACCGGAAACAAAATCAGGGTTGTTTAAAAGGCCCATCTGAAAGTCTATATTCGTGTCGACGCCTCGTATAACGAACTCCGAAAGCGCGCGTTTCATCTTACTTATGGCGTCGGCCCGAGTTTTAGCGTGGGTTATCACTTTCGCTATCATAGAATCGTAATAAGGGGGAATCTCATAACCGGCGAACACCGCGGAATCGACTCTAAGGCCCAGACATCCTGACGGTAAAAACAGATACTGTATCTTACCCGGCGACGGCGCGAAGTCTTTTTCAGGGTTTTCGGCGTTTATGCGGCATTCTATGGCGCACCCATCGATTATAACATCCTCCTGGCGCATTTCAAGCTTTTCGCCGAAAGCTATCTTAAGTTGTTCCTTAACTATGTCAACGCCCGTCACCATCTCCGTCACAGGATGTTCGACCTGTATGCGCGTGTTCATCTCCATAAAATAAAAATTACCGTCTTCATCGTAAAGAAACTCTATAGTGCCGGCGTTTTCGTATCCCGCGGCCTTCGCCGCCGTTATCGCCGCCGCGCCCATCTTCTCGCGCAGGGCAGCGTCCACAACCGGAGAAGGCGACTCTTCAAGCGCCTTTTGGTTCCGGCGCTGCAAGCTGCAATCGCGTTCGCCCAGATGAACCGCGGCGCCGTAAGCGTCGCACAGTATTTGAATTTCTATATGTCTCGCGTTCTCAATGATTTTCTCAATGTACACGCCATCGTTGGCGAAATTCGCGCGCGCCTCGTTTTTCGCGGCTAAAAACGCGCTTTCAAGATCGCTTTCATTATATACTTGGCGTATACCCCGACCGCCGCCGCCGGCCGTCGCCTTTACAATCACCGGATACCCCAGCGCCGCAGCCGTCGCGCGCGCTTCGTCCGCGCTTTTGACCAAGCCGTCGCTTCCCGGTATTACGGGCACGCCGCTTCCAAGCATAGTTCTCCTAGCGTTAGACTTGTCGCCCAAAAGCTTTATAGCTTTTTCAGACGGCCCTATGAATTTTATTCCGCAATCGCCGCACATGGCCGCGAAAACGCTGTTCTCGGCCAGAAACCCGAAACCGGGATGTATAGCGGCCACATTCGTTTTCACCGCCGCGCTTATTATGTTCTGCATGTTAAGATAGCTATCCTTAGGGCGCGGCGCGCCCACGCAAACGGCCTCGTCAGCCAGTTGAACGTGCAAAGCGTTCGCGTCGGCTTCCGAAAAAATCGCCACTGTCGCCACGTTCATCTCTTTGCACGCGCGTATTATACGAACGGCGATTTCTCCCCTGTTCGCTATCAATATTTTTGAAAACACCACATCACCCGATTCTCAGGCTTGATCATCAAGAAAAACTCGTTTAGGCTCGTTACGAAATCATAAACGTAAACTCTCCCTCGCAAGCTTTCTTACCGTCAGTCATCGCCACGCCTTTGCCTATGCCGGCGTTTTTCTTCAGCTTCACAAGCTCGACTTCGATATTAAGCGTATCGCCCGGCGTCACCAAGCGCCTGAACTTTACATTGTTCAAAGCTCCGAAAAACGCCAGCTTCCCTTGATATTCCGGCGCTGACAGCAATGCGAACGCCCCTGTCTGCGCCATAGCCTCGACGATAAGAACGCCGGGCATAACGGGTTTTCGCGGAAAATGCCCGCCAAAAAACGCCTCATTCATCGTAACGTTTTTAATCGCCGCGGCTTTTTTCCCCGTTTCCAACTCTATAATCCTGTCAATCAATAAAAACGGCGGTCTGTGCGGTATAACCGCCATAATGCCGTTAATATCTATCGGTTCCATTATCAAGAGCCTCCCAGCACCGACGCGCTTCAATGTTTTTAAGAGATTCTGAAAAGCGGCCGCCCATATTCGACCAATTCCTCGTTGTTCGCCAAGATATCCGCGACAGTTCCTTCAAAAGATGAAGTGACCTCGTTCATCACTTTCATCGCTTCTATAATGCATAGCACGTCGCCCTTTTTAACCCTCTGCCCTTTTGAGACGAACGGCGGCTCTTCCGGCGACGGAGACGCGTAAAACGTGCCTACAATCGGCGCGGAAATTACATTTCCGTTCAGCGTCTTCTTTTCGTCTTCCGGCAGTATAGTTATTGGTTCCTTCGCGTCGCGAAACGCCGACTCGAACGCCACCCCGCTTTCGCGCGACTTCTTCAGCATCTTCAATTCAAAGTCGTCAATCTTAAGCTCGCACTTCTCAAGCGACGAAGCGTCGAACAATTCCAAAAGCGTTCTTATCTGCTCGAAATCCACACTATCCCTCCCATTTTTTCAGGCATAGAACAGCGTTATGTCCGCCAAACCCAAAAGAATTCGACAACGCGTACTTCATGTTAGGCTCTTGTCGCCCCTTGCCCGGCACGTAATCCAAATCGCAGCCTTCGCCCGGCGTAATAAGACCCGCCGTCGGCGGCACGAACCCTTCTTTAAGCGTCAGCGCAGTCGATATGGCTTCAGCCGCGCCCGCCGCGCCAAGCAAATGTCCCGTCATGGATTTGAGGCTTGAAACCGGTATTTTTTTAGCGGCTTCATCCCCAAACACAAGCTTGATGGCTTTAGTCTCGGCCAAATCATTCAATTCCGTGCTTGTCCCGTGGGCGTTTATATAACCGACGTCGCTTTTACTGATTCCCGCTTCCTCAAGCGCCATCTCCATCGCGACGGACGCGCTTTCGCCGCTTTCCTCCGGCGCCGTTATATGGTAGGCGTCGCAAGTCGAACCGTACCCTACGATTTCCGCGTATATTTTGGCGTTTCGCGCTTTAGCGCCTTCGAGGCTTTCAAGCGTGACGCACGCCGCGCCTTCGCCAAGCACGAACCCGTCCCTGTCTTTATCAAAGGGTATAGACGCGCGCTTAGGATCTTTCGATTCGCTTAGCGCGCGAAGCGCCCCGAACCCGCCCAAAGCGCTCGGGGTAATAGCCCCCTCGCTTCCGCCGGCGAACATTATATCAGCGTATCCGTGCTTTACGTAACGAAACGCCTCGCCGATACAATTAGCGCCAGTCGCGCACGCGGTCACTATGGAGGTGCACGGCCCTTTGGCTCCCAGCTTTAAGGCGACGTTTCCCGCGGCCATGTTTACTATAGCCGTGGGAATGTATAAAAGCGATATTCTGGCCATGCCTTTCTCGTGAAACTTAATGACGTTTTCTTCGATTACCCGCATCGCGCCTATGCCCGAGCCTACAATGACGCCGACGCGGTAATTTTCTCTTATGCGTTCCGGCCCCAGTCCGCTGTCAGCCAGCGCCTGCAAAGCCGCCACAACGGCGTAGCGCGAAAACCAGGCCATGCGTTTGGCTTCTTTCGGTTCTATATATCGCTCGTCGTTAAAGTCTCTAATCTCCGCCGCGACCTTTATTCTAAAATTAGATACGTCCGTTTTCGTAACGAAGTCTATGCCACAAACTCCGGCTTTTACATTTTTCCAAAATGCGCCGACGTCGTTTCCAATGGGCGTAACAGCCCCAAGCCCCGTAATTACGACCCTTCGCTCCATAAGCAACCTCCTATATTAAAGGAAATGACGGCGTCCCATGCCGCTTTCAACGGCAGTCACATAAGCATTCCCCCGCAAACGTTTAAAACCTGACCGCTTATATATCCCGCCGACGCGAGAAAATATACGGCCTCAGCCACATCCTCCGTTTTTCCAAATTTTTTCAGCGCGACCGAATCCAACATCTTGGATTTCACGCCTTCGGGCAACCCTCCCGTCATAGGCGTGTCTATAAACCCCGGCGCGACCGCGTTACACGTCACGCCGCGACCGCCGAACTCCTTGGCGCACGTCTTCGTCAGCGCTATAAGCCCGCCTTTGCTGGCCGAATAATTGGCCTGTCCGGCGTTGCCACAAACGCCTACCACGCTCGCTATATTGACGATGGACCCGAACCGCTGTTTCAGCATAACCGATGAAACGGCGCGCGTCACGTTGAAAGCGCCCTTCAAGTTTACGTTTATCACGGAGTCGAACTGCTCTTCCGTCATGCGCATTATAAGGCCGTCTTTCGTTATTCCGGCGTTGTTCACAAGAACGTCTATAGCGGAAAACCGGCTTTTGGAAGCGTTTATAAGCTCCTGAGCCTGCGAGAATGATGAAACGTCAGCCATATGCGGCAGGCATTTCGCGCCTTCGGCTTCGATCTCGCTTATAACTTCGTCCGGCGAGTCGCCTATATAGTTCAGCGTTATATCAAACCCGCGCCTGGCGAAATATAGAGCTATAGCTTTGCCTATGCCCTGCGACGCCCCCGTTATGACCGCGTTTTTCCGTCTCATCCCGCTTTCCATTCGTTCGCTCCTCCGCCTAGTTTTATAAGTACGTTTTGAAGAGATTTCTCATCTTCCACGTTATATGTCGTTGATTTCGGCTCCGTCCGCTTTATAAACGCGCTCAAAGTCCGTTTGGGACCCAACTCCACAAAATCCGTCATACCGTCGTCAAACATCTTACTGACGCTCTTTCGCCATAGCACCGGGCTTATCATGTGTTTGTAAAGAATGCCGGGCAATTCCCGCGCGTCTTCAAGCGTTTCGGCCGTTACATTCGACACCGTTTTCACCCTCGGGCGCGTAAAATTCGTCGTGTCCAGCGTTTTCTTAAGAACGTCGGCGGCGCCTTGCATAAGAGGGCTGTGAAAAGGCCCGCTCGTGTTGAGTTTGAACGCCTTCGCGCCCAGCGCCCTCGCCGCCTCCGCCGCCAAGAGAGCCGCTTCCGGCTCTCCGGAAATGACCGTCTGCTCCGGCGAGTTGTAATTCGCCGCGTATACGCCCGAAACGTTCTCGCATACGCCCGCCGCCGCTTCTTCTTCAAGCCCTATCACCGCGTACATAACGCCATCCGGCGCGTACGCTTTCATCGCCTCGCCGCGTTTAAGAACGAGTTGAAGCGCTTCCTCGAACGGCAACGCCCCAGACCATGCCAGCGCGGAGTACTCACCCAGACTGAAACCGGCGGCCATATCGGCCAAAACGCCTTCGGACTCTAACAAGACCCCGGCGGCTACGCTCATGGTAAATATAGCCAGTTGGCAATTCACTATATCGTTAAGCTCCGCTTCGTTTTCCGGCTCAAACGACATCTTCTCCACAGAAAACCCAAGCGCGTCTGACGCTCTCTCATAAACGCGCCGAAACGCCGGACGCGCGTCATAAAGCTCTTTGCCCATCCCGGCGTATTGCGAGCCTTGCCCGCTGAAAACAAACGCCGTCCCCATCGTTTAACCCCTTTTCAATAATATGCGTATATATCTTCTTATCCGCGTCTTTTCGGCTTATTTTCCGCCACGCTTCGTCACCGCTCTTCGCGTATATTCTTCGAGTACGCGGCGTTCGCGCTTCCGCGTTTGGCGAAAATCATCGCAAAAAATCCGTTTAAACAGGCTCTTATATGAATATATTCTTGATTATATCTTTAAATTGATCCATAATGCCTTCTATTATTTCAACGCACGTCTCTTCCTTATTAATAAGCCCCGCGATTTGTCCCGCGAACACGGACCCGCCGTCAGCGTCGCCTTCCACGGCCGCAAGCCTGAGCCTGCCGACGCCCATCTCTTCAAGACGTTTTATGTCAGGCTTGTCTTTTCTGGACTCTTCCTTTTCCGCCGCCTCGAACGCGCGCGTAAGATAGTTACGTACGCCGCGCACGGGATGGCCGGTAATTTGGCCTGTCACAACCGTGTCTATATCCTTCGCCTTAAGCACCATATTTTTATAATTCTGATGAACGTTGCATTCCTTAGCGACTAAAAACCTCGTGCCTATCTGCGCGCCCCGCGCCCCAAGCGCGAACGCCGCCGCAAGCCCTCTGCCGTCCGCTATGCCGCCGGCCGCCGCCACAGGTATCGAAACGGCGTCAACGATTTGCGGAGTCATAGCCATAGTCGTCAGTTTGCCGATATGACCGCCGGCCTCCATACCCTCCGCCACGACAGCCGACGCTCCGTATTTCTGCATTTTTTTCGCGTGCGCCACGCTTGCCACGACGGGAATTACGACCACGCCCGCTTTCTTAAGGGATTCCATATATTTTTGAGGATTCCCCGCGCCTGTCGTCACAAACCCCACGCCTTCATCTATCACGACTTTAACCACGTCGTCAGCTTCCGGCGACAATAACATCACGTTCACGGCAAAAGGATTTTTTGTCTTAGCTTTAGCCTTTCTAATCTCCGCCCGCACATACTCGCCAGGCGCCGCGCCCGCCGCGATTACGCCAAGCCCGCCCGCCTCGGAAACCGCCGCGGCCAAATCGCCGTCCGCTATCCACGCCATGCCGCCTTGTATAATAGGGTATTTTGTCTTTATAACATCGCAAATCGTCTTCAAAAAGCGTTTTCCTCCTTATGGTAAACCGAAAAGCCAAGGATGCCCGGTTAAAGCGCGATAAGCATGGAACCCACGGTCATACCGGCGCCAAACCCTGAAATGACTATTTTGTCGCCTGTTTCCGATTTAATAAGACCTTTTTTTATCATATCCGAAAGCGCTATGGGTATCGACGCCGAAGAAGTGTTGCCGTACTCATGCATATTTACATAAAACCTGTCTTGAGCCACGCCAAGCTTTTTCGCCGCCGCCTGTATAATCCTAGCGTTGGCTTGATGCACGACGAAGTATTTAACGTCGTTTACGCTAGCTTTCGCTTCTTCTATGAGCCGATTAATGCTTTTCGTCATTTCTTTTAAAGCGAAGTCAAAGACTTCACGGCCCTTCATGCGTATATATAGCTTGAAATCCTGCGGCGCCTCGCACCACGGGTTAGAAACGTGAAAATTTCCTCCGTGCAATATATCTATTTTATTGCCGTCCGACTTAAAATCCTCCGCCAAAAAGCTCTTTTCGTCGCCTTCCGTCAGCAGAACCCCGCCCGCGCCGTCGGCGAGCAACACGCATGTGGACCTGTCCAGCCAGTCGGTGGCCTTCGATAAAACCTCCGCGCTTAAAACAAGAACTTTCTTATGTTTGCCGCTGGAGATCAGTTTCTCCCCAACCGACATTCCGTATACGAAACCGGCGCAAGCGGCGTTTACGTCAAAGCACATGCCGGCGTTCACCGCGCCTATATTGCGCTGAACGAGCGCCGCGGTAGACGGCGTATTCATGTCAGGCGTAACGGTCGTAACGACTATGGCGTCGATTTCCTCCGGTTTCACGCCGCTTTTCTCAAACAGCGCGAGCGCCACCTGCGTAGCCAGACCGGAACTGTTCTCGCTCTCGCTCGAGCTGATTCTGCGGCTTCTTATGCCGCTTCTCGTTTGTATCCATTCGTCTGTAGTATCCACCAAACGGCTTAGCTCCTCGTTAGAAACCACTTTCTCCGGAGAATGCGACGCGAAAGCCGCTATTTTAGCGTTTTTCACTGTATTTCATCCTTTCAGGCGCGTCATAGCGGCGCTTTTTATCTCTCTAAATATATATATCCGGCATAATGAAGTATGTACCGTCATACAAACCTCCTGTCCGCGAAAAAGGCAGTATAATTAACGCAAGTATATTAACGGAAGACGCCGCGTTATTGCGAACTCTCCCTTATATACTCCTCGAGCTGGCGGGAATGAAGCGTTACGCGTTGAAAAAAGCGAGATCTTGAACAGGCTTCTTAAAAACGCGTATGGACGCCCTGAAAGCGTTCATAACCGCATAGTCCTATCCGCCATTTCATTACCCAAGCGGAAATCCGAGCGGAAATCCGAGCGGAAATCCGCTGAGAGTCCTCCGTCTAAACATCTCTCGCCGTCGAACAATTCAACGGCGATAGCCTAAAGTATATTTGTTTTACCTGTTGTTGTCAATGCCTTTAGCATATTTTTACAACGTACTTAAAACCGTTTTCAAAAGTCCTTCTTCGCCTTCGGATGCAACCGCGATTCTGAACGCGTCCGCCGCTTTCATCCTTTTCTTCACCAATTTACCTTTGATATTTCCCCCGCCGTTTCCATGTTTTTTACCGTCCGCCGTTTTATATTCCGCCAGCGCTCAACTCCAACGCCTGTTTTGAGCGCCGCGGCTGAGAACGCGCGCGAATCGGCGAACCCTTTTTCAGACCGTTTTCACGCCCTAAAACGATTTTTGGCTCATCGGACCTTTCCCATAGTTTTTCTTATTTTACATATTTACTCTAAACGTATTAATTCCTTTAAAAACCATTGTATTATATCAATAGTTTATGTATAATATCGTTAAACGTACATAGCCGCAATTAAAAAATCAATAATAACAAACTTTCATTTCACTCCTTACATGAAAAGTTAACGGCGGCTAGGCGTCTTTTAAAAGCGGTAGTCAAAGAAATTGCATTTTACATCACTCTTTCGAGCGCGGCGTCATTTAATTAAAGTCTGGTCTTGCTGACAGTCAAGGCCCAAGCTCATAAAAAACATTAGAGCCTGTTCAAGATCTCCATTTTGCGTTTTTCAGCTTATTTTCCGCCACGCTTTGTCAGCGCTCTTCGCGTATATTCTTCAAACGCGCGGCGTTCGCGCTTGGCGAAAGATCATCACAAAAAAATCCGCTAAAAATGAGAACTTGAACAGGCTCTAAGAAACGGGGGGTGTTGAAAATTAAGAACATAGCTAAACTCTTGATATGCGCGACTATAGCGATATCAATGACCGCCGCTGTTTCCGGATGCAAAGCCGCCGGACTGAATCATTACGTTACCGTTAATCTAGACGAATCTAACGAGGAAGAGCCTGTAACGGTGGAAGAGTCTTATGTGTTCAGATAACCCGCCGTCCCTCGCCGCATTTAAAAGAACTCCGCTATCCGCGGCGATTTCCTTGCGCCCTTGACCGCCTACCGGTCCGAGGTGCGCGCGTCTTAATCCGGTAACGGAAACGTTCTTAAAAGATCCGAAAAACTTTAAGGAGGTTCTTAGAAATGAACGGCTTATTTAAGTATTTATCCCTGATCGCTGTAATAATAGCCAGCGCGTTCACGTTCTCCGCTTGCAGGAAGTTTATCGTGCAAGATGACGGCAGTTTGATCGAACAAGCTATAAACTATTTTGAATAACGACGTTATATTACATGTTTTAAAGAAACGCGACGGCGAAACGATAGACGGACGCGTTCGCGCGCCGCATTATAAAAAATCGTGGAGGAAAAAATCATTATGAAAAAATCATTTAAATATTTATTAATGGCCGGCGTATTAATGATCGCGTCGCTCGCGGTTTCAGGATGCACGGAATTTTACGTGCCAGCCGCTCTCGCCGCCTCTTTTATGAGTCAATAGTAAAGGCGCTCAAAAAAACGCGCTTTCATAATTTCAATTAAGGAGATGTCCTACTTATGATGAACAAATTTTTATGCGGTTTCGCGCTTGTCGCGGCCATAGCCCTCGCCACGGCGGGCTGCTCCAAAGTATTCTACCCCAAAGACGCGGAGATCGAGCCAGCTCCCGTGGAAGCGGAGGAAACCGTAGTCGCATAATGCGGTATCAATTCTTATTATGTCAATTTTTAATCATACGATACGCGTCACACGCTAGAAAGCGATCACGCCATAATTAAATCCCAGAACCGGTGATTTTTGTCAAGGGATCGCTTTCTAAAAAAACAAGAAAACCTTGGCGGCGGCGAAAAGCGTTTTCAAATTCGCATATAACTCCTTGCCGCTGAATAATGTCAATTTCGCTCCATTCCTTAATAAAGCGTCCTTTTAGCGCGCCGTCGATCGTCGCCGCGCGTCTTCAACCGCGTTTATAACACATAAAAAATCTAGGGAGGTTTTAATAAAGTGAAAAACGCTGTTAAAATTTTCTTCGGATCTTCTATGCTGCTCATATTAGCCATATCTTCCACAGGCTGCGTACAACACATTTTACCGAAATCGCCCGACGTTACTGTAATTACGGACAAAAAAGAGACCGCGGAAGAAATTGGCGCGGAAGAAGATATCTACGGCGCCGATTTTTAGAAGGAATAATATCTTAACGGCGCGAATTGAACGCGTCGCGGTTAACGCGTGACAAGAAGCGCGTTAAGCTAGCCCCGTCGGTCGCAAGCTCGCGACATGCATAACCGCGCGAAAATCATGCGGCGTCGTTCGTCACTATTCTAACTATTGGCCGACTAGTAATTGAGAGGAGTCTTAATTTACCATGAAAAAATCATTCAAATATTTATTATGCTCAGCTTTGATAATAATTTCAGCGTCCGCGTTCAGCGCCGGCTGCATAAATAAGATCGTCCCTTCCTCAGTTGAAGAAGCCGCGACCAATACCGGCCTACCAGCTGGCTTGGCCGATTATCTTTAATAACAAACCGTCATCATATTAAAAAATTGAGGAGATTTACATATGAAAAAATCATTGCGGCATTTATTCGGCGCAGCTATTATGATAACCGTTACAGCGTTTACTATCGGCTGCACCAAGATATATACGCCCGCTAATAAAACTTCATCTTCCCAGAACACAAGCGCTCCGGCCGCGAATACGACGAATAACCAAAAGTCCGCGGACCAAAAGCCCACAGACCAAACGCCGTCGACATCTTCTGATTTACCGATAGATATTCCCGGCGATTACGCGGATTTGATTCCGCCCGGATTTTTCCAATAGGCTCTGAAATGGCGATTTAAGTCATTTTAGTAAAACTTCGTGATAAAAAAAAGGAGGATTTACCTATGAAAAACAAAATTAAAGCTTTATTGTTCTCCTCTCTGATCATAACGCTTTCAGTGGTGGCGTGCGCTTGCGCGGACCCTTCCGCATTTCTCGCTTAGCGTTAGCCTCACGTGAGAACGCTCGCTTATGGAACGCGTAAAACAAATGATAAAACTGGCTTCGAACTACATATAATGACATTAATCTTATTTAGAACGCGTTTCAATCGCGACTGTAAGGCCACCGCTTTAAAAATATCAAATTATTACATGAAGGGAGTTTTTAAACCATGAAAAATAAAATCAGAACCTTTTTCTGCTTAGCCTTGATCGCGACGGTCTCCGCCGTTATAAGCGCTTGCGGCCCTTCCCTTATGCCTTATTAATGTCCTTTTTTCAAACGTGCGAATGAATAAAATCATTAAAGGAGATGTTGGCCCTATGAAAAACAAAATTAGATTCCTTTTCGGCTTCGCCTTAATCGCGGCGGTCTCCGCTGTTATAAGCGCTTGCGGCCCTTCAGTTATTCCTTATTAATGTCCTTTTTTTCAAACGTGCGAATGAATAAAATCATTAAAGGAGATGTTAGCCCTATGAAAAACAAAATCAGATTCCTTTTCGGCTTCGCCTTAATCGCGGCGGTCTCCGCCGTTATAAGCGCTTGCGGTCCTTCCGTTATTCCCTATTAATATCTCTTTTTCAAGGCTTTCGAATAATAAGAGCCTGTTTAATATCTCCATTTCGCGTCTTTTCGGCTTATTTTCCGCCACGCTTTATCCGCGCTCTTTGCGTATATTCTTCAAATACGCGGCGTTCGCGCTTAAGCGTTTAGCGAAAAATCATCGCAAAAATCCGCTAAAAGCGAGATCTCAAACAGGCTCTGAGAGTTAACTAACTAAAGAAGTAAGCGAAGACATCATACCCCAAAGGAGGGAAATCTAATCTCATGAAGACGAAAATAAAAGGATTCATATTCTCATCTTTGCTTATAACGTTTAGCGTTATAGCCTCCGGTTGCTTGCAGTTGCCTGATATCGCGGTATAACTGACGCGACCTCGGTTCCGCGCAATGACGAAAATAGAGAATTATAATTAACTCACCTTGGTTTTCGTCATTTAGAGCCTGAACCGCGCCGTTTGTTACGGCGATCTAAATACATTCAACATACGAACGTTATGTCGCGGGGAACAGTCGCTTGGCGATTATTCCACTATAAAAGCTTAGCTTTTAACAACGCCTCGTTTAGCCGTTCCCCGCTTATTCAATCTCACCGCGAACTCATACTCCCGCGCTCAATAGGCCAGCCAATCTCAGACCGCGAAACGAAAACCTCTCATCTCGCGATAACGCTTCAGTCGTTATCCGCACATTCTTACCAAATAAAACCATGCTATAAAGACTCTCTTCTTATATTCCAGGCAAAATCAGTTCCGATCCGCCTCAGACTTTGGCGGTCATCGGAGCTGTTTTTTTACGCTAACCCCGAACCGCCCACTCTTACCTCGGCCCGCTGAACATTTTACAGATATTTGTGGAACAATCCAAATTTTTTTTAATATTTGTATTGCTTAATAAAGCTATTTAAGTTAAAATATAGTAGTCAGATTGTATTCTAAGAAAAAATCCTGATGGCAAATGGTGTTTCGCGGAAATTTCTCAACCGCGCATTCGTGTACGTTAGATATGGGATTACTTATTCAGCGAATCGAGAACGTCCGCTTTTTATCGTAAAACCGCGTATTAATACGCGTGTTTTAGCGGTTTTCGCCGTTAACTTAGCGAATGCCGCGAATATAATAAATTCAAATTGGGGAGAAAAGGAGGTGTTACTGATGAAGTACAATCTTAAATCTTTATTAGGAGTAATCTTTGTGGTAGTCGCGGCTGTTATCATGTGCAGTTGCACTCAAATCAACGTACCTACGGACCCAGTCGTTATTGATGAAGTTCAAGTTTAATTTTTATTAGGGCGCTTTTATGATAGTCACGGCGATTATCGCGCGTAACGGCGCTAAAGTCAGCGCGCCTGTAGAATTACTTGTTTAATATGACTTTTGGTACATAGAACTTAATTTTACTGAAAGCGGAGCGCTTTGAAATTCGCCATTTTTCGTAAGACAGCGAAAATGCGCGCGTTTTCGCCGTTGACTTAGTGAATGCCGCGAATATAATGGATTTTGAACTGAAAAACAAGGAGGCGTTACAATGAAGCGTAAACTCAAATCCTTATTAGGCATAATTCTTGTATTAGCTACGACGGCTATCGTGACTGGATGCTTTCCTCATGGGGTGATAACTTTTTAAACGCCGTCACCATCCTTTCAGTCATCGCTTACAAATATAGTGTCTTTAAGCGGCGTTCTTTTGGCGCATAGAACTTATTTTATTGAAAGCGGGTCGCCTTGACGCTCACTCTTTTTCGTAAAACAGCGCATGCCACGAATATAATGAATTTTAAGCTGGAGAAAAGGAGGTGTTACGAATGAAGCGCAAACTCAAATCTTTATTAGGCGTAATTCTTGTGATAACTACGACGGTTATCGTGTGCGGATGCACTCACGGGGTGTTCACTTTTTAAACGTTGTCACCATCCTTTTAGTCGCCGCTTACAAACATAGAGTCTTTAAGTCGCGTTTTTTTGGCGTTAGGACCAGCTCACCTAATAGAATCGCTTGTTTGAGACGACTTTTGGCATATAGATTTACTGAAAGCGATCTGCCTCGACGCTCACTCTTTTTCGTAAAACGGCGCATGTTACGAATACACTGAATTTTAAGCTTGGGGAAAAGAAGGTGTTACGAATGAAGCGCAAACTCAAATCTTTATTAGGCATAATTTTTGTGATAACTACGACGGTTATCGCGTGTGGGTGCGTTCCTCGTCCTCACGGGGCGTTTGTCTTTTAAACGTTGTCATCATCTTTCAGTCGCCGCTTCGCTCACAAACATAAGGTCTTTAAGCGGCGTTTTTTTGGATATATAGAACTTATTTTTTCCGGGAACATAGCGCCTTGGCCTCCGCTCTTTTTCGTGACACCAGCATCTTAACGGCGCGCGTTTTAGCGGCTTTTGTCGTTGATTTGGCGAATGCCGCGAATATAATGAATATTAAAGTTTAAAAAAAAGGAGGCGCTATTTAATGAAGAACAAAATTAAATCTTTATTGGGTGTAATTTTTGTGATAGCCGCGGCGCTTATCGTGTGCAGTTGCACTCAAATTACCGTACCTTCAGAACTGCTTGTCGTTTAAGCGGCATTATTTTAGATACTATAAAAAACTTATTTTCTTAAACTATTATATTATAAGGGAGTTGTCTTGATCTAATGAAAAAATCACTTAAATTCTTATTGACCGCAGCTCTTACGGTTCTTCTTGCGGTCGCAATATCAGCCTGTTCACCTATTGATGAGGTTGATGAAGAGCCGGAGCAGGACGTTCCAGTCGTCGTCGAAGAGGACGTAATTTCGTAATTTAATCTCGCTGACCAAAGAAAGAGCGTCCGTTTTCATAAACGGACGCTTCTTTTTATCTTTGCCCCGCGTTCAATCTTCACGCAGTTTCACGGCCTTCGCGGCCGCTCTGCGCCTTTCGTCGGACATGGCCGCGTATCGTTTTCGCGTAGTATTTACGTCAGCGTGGCCTAAAACGTCAGCTACTATGTAAATATCCGACGTTTCGTTATAAAGCGCCGTCCCGAACGTGCTCCTTAGCTTATGGGGCGTTATATTTTTAAGCGTCGTCACCATCTTTGAGTATTTTTTTACGAGTATCCTTATAGCCTGATTCCCCATGCGCTTCCGCTGTATAGACAAAAACAGCGCGTTTTCATTCCCGGCGACAGGCGTTATCTTCTCACGTTCCTTCATATACCCCAAAACCGCGTCCGCGACCTCTTCACCGAAATAAATAACCGCCTCATTTCCGCCCTTTCGAGTGACCTTAACCGCGTTTACATTAAAATCCATATGCTCCACGTTTATGCCCACGCATTCGGAAACTCGCATTCCCGTTCCCAGCAACAGCGTTATAATCGCCAAGTCGCGCGCTTTTGTAATCGCGTGAAAAGCCTTTCCCCGACCGGTCAAATTCTCGCCGCTTTCCACCTCGTCGAGCAACCGCGCTACCTCGTCAACCTCGAGCTTTATTATAGCCTTTTCCTTAACCGCCGGAAAATCGACCAACTCAGCCGGATTCGAACTTATGCGGCGCTTTTTGCAAAAATAAGAAAACATCGTGCGCACGGCCGCAAGCTTTCGCGACTTACCGCAGGCGTCGTTGCTCCTGCTCCGTATTCCGCCGCCTTTCAAAACAGCCGTGTAATAACTGATGTATTCCAAAAACCGCTCTATATCCTCAGCCGTCACTTGCTCCAGACTCTCTATGGAAAACGTCTTTAACGAAAGCCCCTTAAACAATTCCGCGTTCTCGATCAGAAACATGAAAAACAACTTAATGTCGTCCGCGTATACGGACCGCGTTCTCGGCGACTTCGTATCCGCTATCCCTATAAAAAAACTTTCCATAAACGGCGGCAATTCCTTTAATTTCTCGCGCACTCGCGTTACATTTTCTCTTTTTACATCGTCATGGTAATTGTCCGACATAGAACCTTGGGAGAGGAAACTCTTTCGAGAAAAAGTTTCCTCTCTTTTCCGCTCCCTCCTTCAAAAAGCTTTCGCTCCGTTTCTGGAACATACGGATTCAGGGCGACCGACGTCACGCCATATTCTCCATTACACGCTCCGTCACCGAGCATGAGCTGTTCGCCGCCTCTTTGACGAACTTCTCAAAAGACTCGTTAGCGCCTCCGTCGGCCTTATCCGAAATCGATCGTATGACGACAAACGGCAACTGATTTAAGAAGCAGGTTTGCGCTACGGCCGCGCCTTCCATATCCACGCACATAGCGTTAAACGCTCGTTTTATACGATTTTTAGCCTCCGCCTCCGCGATAAAAACATCGCCGGACGCTATGCGCCCCACAAACGTCCGCTCTGGGGATAGAACCTCCCCGCAAGCGTCTTTCGCAAGCCTTATAAGCTCTTCGTCCGCCTTAAAAAAGCTCTCCGCGATACTGCTGTTCACGCCCAAAGCGTCGCCCAAAGCCGTCATATCGAAATCGTGATGCGCGAGTTCGCTTGATATCACGACATCGCCTATATTCAGCTCCTCCGAAAGCGCTCCCGCCACGCCGGTATTTATAACGTAGTCCACGCCAAACAGGTCTATAAGCGCTTGAGCGCATATAGCCGCGTTAACTTTCCCCACGCGTGACCGCGCCGCTATTACATTTTTACCCGCCATGTTCCCTACATAAAAATCCACCCCTAAAACTTGTTTAACGGAAATAACGTCCATTCTTTCCTTAAGCAGAGCTATTTCAATCTCCATCGCGCCTATTATCCCTATAGCCTTCATTCCGCCATCCCCTTTTCTTTAGAAAAGCTTCTCCGACGCGTTCCGGACTCTTGAATCCAAAGCGAGATCTTGAACAGACTCTTAGTCACGCAACGCCTCTTCAATGACTCTCGCCAGCCTACCCGCGCGTTCTTTCAGAAACCTCACGTCAGGACCTTCAAGCATAATGCGTATTATCGGCTCTGTCCCGGACGGACGTATAAGCGCCCGTCCTATATCCTTAAAATCATTTTCGACTTCTTCAATCGCCTTTATTATGACCGGAGATTTGGAGTATTCCATCTTTTTGGCGTTTGGCGCCCTTACGTTCACAAGGATTTGCGGAAAAACGGTCATTATTGAAGCCGCCCGCTTAAGGGTAACGTTCTTTTCCTTTAATATGGACAGCGTTTTAAGCGCGGTCAGCATACCGTCGCCTGTAGTCGTATGGTTTAAAAATATTACATGTCCGGACTGTTCGCCGCCAAGCGCGTAGCCGCCCGACAGCATCCTTTCAAGCACGTATCTGTCGCCGACGTCAGTCTGTTCCAGCGTTATGCCGCGCTCGCGCGCCATGACGCGCAGCCCAAGATTGCTCATAACGGTTATTACGACGCCGTTTTTCGGCAATTCGCCCTTTTGCGTCATATGATCCGCGCAAATGGAAATTATTTGGTCGCCGTCAATTATATCGCCTTCGCTGTCCACCATAAGACATCTGTCGCCGTCGCCGTCAAAAGCGATCCCCATGTCAAGTCCGTTTTCAGTCACATATTCGGCGAGCGCGTCCATATGCGTGGATCCGCATCCATCGTTTATATTTTTACCGTCCGGCTTAAAGTTTAAAATGCGAGCATCCGCGCCTACGCTTGCAAAAACGCCGGGCGCGACGCGGCAAACCGCTCCGTTAGCGCAGTCGACGCCTATTTTCAGGCCGCCTAAATCAAGCCCGTCAACGACGCCTGTCAAAAACTCGGCGTAATCGCCAAGCGCGTCGTCAAGCGCGCTTATAGAACCGACTTCAGCGTTTATCGGCCTTGGGAAATGGTCCGCTTTCATTTCGATTAATCGTTCAATCTCCAACTCAATGTCGTCCGGCAATTTGTAACCGTCGGCGTTAAAAAACTTAATGCCATTGTCGTAAAAAGGATTATGCGACGCGGAAATCATCACCCCGGCGTCAAAACCTTTGTTTTTTACAAGCCACGCTACGCCCGGAGTCGGAATCACCCCCGCGACGCATACGTTAGCCCCCACTGAACACATACCCGCGGAAAGCGCCGCCTCTAACATGCCGCTTGACAGTCTTGTGTCGCTTCCCACAACGATTTTGGGCGAGTGAAGGCCCTTCTCGGTAAGAGCGGTCGCCCCCGCCTTTCCCAAAAGGAAGGCGAGTTCCGGCGTCAGATACTCGTTAGCCAGTCCCCTCACACCGTCCGTACCAAAAAATTTGCCCATTAATAAACCCCCAAACAGATCTATAAAGCGTCTTCACGCCGAAAAAAAACAAACCGACGCCCCGCCGACAGCCATTTCACCGCTTTAGGAACATGCAAGACGCGTTTCGCGCTCCTTTCAGCGCTAAGCCATCCGGAAAACCTGCTCAGCGCCTGGACTTGACGGCTAAGCGTGAACTTTTTTTCCGCCGCTCTTCGTCATCAAAAATCCTGGCGCGGCGGAAAAACTCGCTCACCGCTTCGCTGAACCCAGGCGCTAAACAAGCTCTTAGGCCCGCTCTAAAATTTCAACTATGTAATATACTATTCGTTGTTTTTTTGATTAGTGAAGCCGCTTTCCACGCATATTATATTACTTTAAACAACTTTCAGCAAGCGTTAGTTGTATGAACGCGCTCCATCTTCAAGGGAGTTTTACATCCCTCGGCAAGCGCGTCTCACGCGATGACGCGCCTTTGCCGCCACGCCTCGTACAGCGTCACGCCGCCCGCCACGGCGGCGTTAAGCGACTCCACTCCTCTTTCCATCGGAATCTTTATCGCTATATCAACCAAGCTAAGCGCGCGTTCCGAAAGCCCTGTAGCTTCAGAACCTATAAGCACGCACCGTCCGCCCGTCAAATCCGCGTCCGTATAACACACATTCGCGTCCACGCTCGCGGCGACTAACTTAATTCCGCGTTCTTTTAAAAACCGCGCGGCTTCTTACACGTCCGCGACGCGAATCGTCGGAATGCGCAATATCGCGCCGGCCGCGGCTCGCACAGTCTTAGGGTTATACAAATCGGCGCATTCGCCCGCTAAAATCGCCACGCCGCACCCGACGGCGGCGGCCACGCGTATTAACGCGCCTAAGTTCCCAGGATCCGACACGCATTCGCATAAAAGCGAAAGCCGGTCTCTTTTGACCGCTTCGTCAAGCGTCGCGTCCGGCTGTTCGCATATAGCCAAAATACCTTGCGGCGTCACGGAATCCGCCGCTTTTTTAAACAATCCGTCTGAAATAATCGTCGTCTCCGCGCGCTTTTCATACATCGAAACGTCGTGAGTCCGCGCGAAGGAGTCCGAAACGACATAACGCTTGACGCGCGCGTCTTCCGGCATATCGTCCACGAAGCTCTTACCCTCTATCACAAAAACGCTTTCGCGTTCCCTGGCCTTCTTCGTTTGAAGCGCCTTTATCCTCTTAAACAACGGGTTAGACGCGCTTTCTATCATTATCCGCATTCCTCCGATAATATTTACTGAACTCGATCTAAATCATAACCATCCGCTCGTGAATCCGCCGAAGTCAGGTTCCGGGACAGGTCTATTAAAAATATTCGCTATTATCATTTGACGCGCCGCTAACAATTCGTTTACAATAATATCCCTGCCGTTTTAAAAAATCAATATATTTGCAAGCTGCAAAATTTGCGGCTATAATAAGACGTATGACAGAAGGGCGGCCGCAGCCGCTATGACTTAAGGGGGCGCCTATGCCAGGTTCCATATTCGGGTCCGCATTTAAAATAACGACATGGGGCGAAAGCCACGGCCGCGCTATAGGCGTCGTAATCGACGGTTGTCCGGCCGGACTGCCCGTCAGTGAAAAAGACCTGCAGCGTCAGCTTGACCGCCGCAGACCCGGCTCTTCCGAATTCGCGTCGCGTCGCGGCGAAATCGACAAAGCGGAAATCATGTCCGGCGTCTTTAACGGCTTGACCTCCGGCACGCCTATATGCGTCGTAATATTTAACGGCGACGCGCGTTCTCGAGACTACGAAAAAATAAAAGACGCGTTTCGGCCGTCACACGCCGATTACGGCTATTTTTCCAAATACGGCTTTCGCGACTATCGCGGCGGAGGCCGATCTTCCGGCAGAGAGACCGCCGGTCGCGTAGCGGCCGGCGCCGTCGCGAAGCTGATGCTCGAAAAACTTGATATCACGGTAAACGCTTACGTCGTCTCCATAGGCTCCGCGGAAATAAGCCGCGATAACTTCAACATTGACGACGCGGCTAAAAACCCGCTCGCCATGCCTGATATGGACGCTTACGAGAGAGCGGCCGCGCTTGTTCGCGGAGCTATGTCAAAAGGCGATTCCGTCGGCGGCGTTGTGGAATGCGTAATAACCGGCGTCCCTCCCGGGCTTGGCGAACCTGTGTTTGATAAGCTTGACGCTGTGATCGCCCACGCGGTAATGTCCGTAGGCGCCGTGAAAGGCGTCGAGTTTGGAGTTGGTTTCGGAGCCGCTAAAAAAACGGGCTTAGAGCACAACGACCAGCTTGCGAGCGCCGACGGACAAATTAAAAAGCTGTCAAACAACGCCGGAGGCGTTACGGGCGGGCTTTCAGACGGTTCTGACATCGTTTTTCGCGCGGCTGTAAAACCCACTCCGTCAATCTCGCCGCCGCAAAAAACCGTAAACGAGTCCGGAGAGAACATAGAGATCAAAATCGAAGGCCGTCACGACCCCGTGATAGCTCCGCGCGCCGCCGTCGTCGTCGAAAGCATGGCCGCTTTGGCCGTGGCGGACGCGGTTTTGCGAAACGCTTCCGCCACAATGAATAACCTGACAAAACTATATAATCAAAAAGGGGGTTCGTAAAAAAGATGACTCCTATGGAGAAACATAACGCTCTTATAGGCTATAAAGTCGCGCAGGCGATGCAAAAAAGAAATATCGAGGGCTTCTACTGCCAGGACAAAAACGAGGCGCGTGAAAAGGCTCTCGAGCTTATGCCAGCCAAGAGCCGCGTCGGATACGGCGGCTCTATGACCTTAAACCAAATCGGTCTATTGGACGCCGTGCGCAACGGAGATTATGACTTAATCGACCGCGACGCGTCCCGGTCGCCGGAAGAAAAGCGGCAAATGGAGCTTGACGCGCTTACCGCCGATTTTTTCCTTATGAGCGGCAACGCCATAGCTATGGACGGAACCCTCGTAAATATCGACGGAAAAGGCAACCGCTTGGCGGCGCTCGTTTACGGCCCGCGAAACGTTATTGTAATCGCCGGCGTAAACAAGATCGCCTTCAACGAGGAACAGGCGATTTTGCGCGCGCGCAGAGTGGCCGCGCCGATAAACGCGCTGCGCCTTAAAACGCTCACGCCGTGCGTCTCGACCGGCATATGCCATAACTGCCTGGAAGATCAATGCATATGCCGCAATATGGTTATAACGCGCATGTCCAGCGGTCATAATCGCATTAAAGCCATTATAGTCGGAGAGGATTTAGGGTTTTGAAATATGAAAGCTCCTGCGAGCGAGACACTATGGCGATAGCCGAATCGCTGGCGAAAGCATCCGCGCCCGGACAGGTTTACGCGCTCTACGGCGGACTGGGCGCCGGCAAAACCGTTTTCGCTAAAGGGTTCGCCAAAGGGCTTGGCGTCGCGGAAACGGTGACAAGCCCGACGTTTACTATAATACGCGAATATCAAGGCGCGCTGCCTTTTTATCATATAGACGCGTATCGCTTGGGCGAAAACGCCGCGGACGAGTTTTTGGCGCTTGGATACGAAGAATATTGTTACGGCGACGGCGTATGCCTTATAGAATGGGCGCCATACGTTGACGAGCTTTTACCGTTCGGTCATATAAGCGTTACGATAGAACCCGACGCTGACAAACGCGAAAATCACCGCTCTATCACAATCGAAACGCCTGAACGCGGGGAAAAATCACGGAAGCTCGGATAAATCCATTCCGTTTTAGAGCCTGTTTAAGATCTCGCTTTTAGCCGATTTTTGTGATAATTTTTCGCCAAACGCAAAAACGCGAACGAGCGCATTCGGAGAATATACGCGAAGAGCGCGGACGCCGGAGTCAGATTTCGGGACAGGTCTAATATAAAAGGCTTCGGTTAATAGGCCGCTGACCATGATAACGGAAGGGTTTAGACATGAACATTTTAGCTATGGACGCCTCCGGCGCCGCCGTGAGCACGGCCGTTTTAAGTGAAACGAGCGTATTTTCAGAATTCTTCATGAATAATGGCGCGAAGAAACACGCCGAAACGCTTATGACGCTGATTTCCGCGGCGCTCGACGCGGCGGGCGCGTCCTTAAACGATATGGATTATATAGCGTGTACGTCGGGACCCGGCTCTTTCACCGGTCTTCGCATAGGCGCCGCGACAGCGAAGGGCTTGGCGGCGGGTTCCAACAAAAAGATTATACCTGTTCCTGCTCTCGCCGCGCTGGCATACAATATAGCGAACGACAACGCTTTCATCGCGCCGATTATGGACGCGCGCCGCGATCAGGTTTACGCCGCGCTTTTTAAACGCCAAAACGGAGAACTCATTCAGGTTTTAAACGATGGCGCCATGAGTTTTCGCGACTTCGCCGAAAGCGTGTCGGAACATACCTCAAATCCAATTTTCGTGGGAGACGGAATCATGTCTTTCGGAGAAAACATACTATCGCTCGGCTACGCGATCGCGCCTCAGCGTTTTAACGCGCAAAGGGCCTCGTCCGTCGGCTCTTTAGCCATAACTATGATTCATCACGCCATCTCCGGAGCGGAGTTTTCTCCAATATATTTACGCGCGCCGCAAGCGGAGCGAAACCGCTTAAACGGAAACGGCGATCCTCGATAACGCGTTTTATAAACGCGTGCGTTTCCCGTGGAATTCAGAACGATTACGATAAATCATTTAACGCTGAACTCAGCTTAAAACATAGTCGAACCGGGCGAACCAACATTGTTCGGCGAGGCTTCTCGAGACGGTTCTTGATTTCAAGCGCCGCCCTTAGAGCCTGTTTAAGATCCCGCTTTTAGCGGATTTTTGTGATGATTTTTCGCCAAACGCAAAAACGCGAACGCCGCGTATTCGAAGAATATACGCAAAGAGCGCTGACAAAGCGTGGCGGAAAATAACAAAATGGAGATATTAAGCAGGCTCTTAGCGCGGTTCTTTTTCGCCGTCGCGCCAGAGCGTTTAGCGGAGGCGTCAGAGACGACATCCCTCAAGGCTTTAACGAACGGAGCATAGACAATTACATTATGATCAAAATAGAACAGATGCGTCAAAAACATATAGACGCCGTACACGCTGTAGAAACCGCCAGCTTCTCGATTCCGTGGCCGCGAAGCTCATTTGAGAGCGAGCTAAAAAACGGCGTAGCGATTTATTTCGTAGCCATAGATGATAAAACCGGTGATGTAGTCGGTTACGCGGGCATGTGGAGCGTTGTAACGGAAGGTCACATCACAAACATAGCTGTCAAGCCCGAACGCCGGCGCGAAGGCGTAGGCGCCGCGCTTTTACGCGAATGCCTCAAGACGGCGCGGGAAAAAGACATGATAGGCGTAACTTTGGAAGTGAGGGTCGGAAACTCCGCCGCCACGCGTCTTTACGCCAATCATGGGTTTAAAGTCGAGGGCATAAGGAAAAATTATTATTATGACACTAAAGAAGACGCCTTTATAATGTGGAAAACTATGGGCGCGCCTGAACAGATTTGATTTTTATACTGAACTCAGTTTTAAATATGGTTTAGACTGAGTTCAGCATTAGCCGAGAAGCGGGGTATATGAATGATAGAAGAGTTGGATTACAGCCAATTAAGACGGTTTATAACGCGCGACGACATAGACTTCGCGACCACTGAAGATCTGGAAGCCTCCGATGGAATAATAGGACAAGAGCGAGCCGCCGGCGCGCTGTCGTTCGGGCTGGGCATAAAATCTAAAGGCTATAATATTTATGTGGCGGGGCATCCCGGAACGGGCAAAACGACGTTTTCCAAGGCGTTCGCCGAAAACCGCGCGAGAACCGAACCTACCCCTCCTGATCTGTGCTACGTCTATAATTTTGAAAACCCTAAAACCCCGAAAACGCTTACCGTTCCGGCGGGCGTCGGCAAGGCTCTCGAAGCGGACATGAAAGAACTTGTCGAAAAGCTGCGTGACGAGCTGCCGCGCGTTTTTTCATCTAAAGACTTTGAAACGCGCAAGTCCGACATAATACATTTATATCAGGATAAGCGCGACGATGTTATAAAGGGCATGACGGAAAAAGCCAAGGAAAAGAATTTCGGCGTGAAAACGACGAACAGCGGCATGTATTTTATGCCTATAGTGGACGGAGAGATCATATCCGAAGATCAATATGACGCTCTTTCGCAAGAGCAGCGTGACGACATATCCAAGCAGTCCGAAGCTATACAAAAGCACGCGGCGGAAGCTATGCGCGAAATAAAATCGTTTGAAAAAGAAACCAGGCGCGAAGTGGAAGATATGGAGTTTTCTATGGGCCTTTTCACCGTTGGACACCTTGTTTCCGCGCTGGTTGAAAAATACGCTCCGTACGATAAAATCACAAACTATCTTTTAGCGGTAAAAGAGGATATCTTAGAGAATTTAGAGGAATTCGTCGAAGCCGACGATGAAGAGGACGACGTGCAAACGATACTCCCGTGGATCACGCGGCGCGGCGCCAGTGAATTTTTTACGAAATATTACGTAAACTTGCTTACGGATAACAGCGGTAAAACGGGCGCGCCTGTAATTCTGGATTTTAACCCTACTTATTCGAATCTCATCGGCGAAATCGAGTATGACAATGAGTATGGCAACCTTACTACCGATTTTATGAAGATAAAGCCTGGCCTTTTGCACAAAGCTAACGGCGGTTACCTGATTTTGCAGGCGGGCGACTTGCTGTTAAACCCGCACGCTTGGGACGCCCTGCGCCGCGCGCTGCTCACGGAAGAGATCGTTATCGAACCGCTCAGGGAGTACGCTACCGGCTACGCCGTTTCCGGCATAAAGCCGGAGCCTATACGGGTTTCCATAAAAATAATACTTGTAGGCTACGGGTTATATTATGAGCTTTTGCGCGAGTTTGACGACGCTTTCCAGAAATTGTTTAAAATACGCGCCGACTTTGACTATGAAATGCCGTTTACAAGCGAGAACCTATCGCTTACGGCGCGGTTTATTAAAAACTTCATCACGAGCGAAAATCTCGTGCAATTTGATTACGCCGCCGTCGTCCGCGTGGCGGAATATTCCTTGCGCATATCTGAGAATAAAAAAAAGCTCACGACTCGATTTAATAAAATAGGCGAGATACTAATAGAAGCCGACGCTTGGGCTAAGGAAGAGAATGAGACTTTCGCCGTAGAACGCCACGTCTTAAAAGCCGTGTCCGAACAGGAAAACCGCTTTAAAAACTACGAAGACAAACTTTTCGAAATGCTGGAAGAAAATATAATCCTGATAGACACGGACGGGGCTAAAACGGGCCAGGTAAACGGCCTGGCGGTGCTTGACGACGGGGAATACGCCTTCGCCGCTCCAAGCCGCATAACCGCCACTACGTATATCGGCAAAGCCGGCATAATAAACATCGAGCAAGAAGCCGAAATGAGCGGCCATATTCACGACAAGGGCGTACAAGTCCTTACAGGGTATATAGGCCAGACATACGCGCAAAACCATCCCTTGTCATTGTCGTGCCGCGTATGCTTTGAGCAGAGCTACAGCCTTATAGACGGCGACAGCGCGTCAAGCGCCGAGCTGTACGCCATATTGTCCAGCCTGTCTGACCTGCCGATACGCCAGGATATGGCGGTCACCGGAAGCGTCAACCAGCGCGGCGAAATACAGCCCATAGGCGGCGTAAACTATAAAATTGAAGGTTTCTTTGATCTATGCGTTCGGCGCGGACTTACAGGCAAGCAGGGCGTGATAATCCCTTTTCAAAACGCGCAAGATCTGGCGCTTCGCGATCGCGTGGTCGAAAATGTTCGTGACGGAATGTTTCACATATACGCCATATCAGGCGTTGACGACGGCATACAGCTTCTTACCGGCGTAGAAGCCGGAAAAAGAGACGCGAACGGGCAATATCCCGTCGGAAGCGTACACTGGAAGGCGATTCAAAAATTAAAGGATTTTCATAACAAAAGCTCGGATTCATGAGCTTGCGAATGACGTCAGCCGCGAAATCATCTGATGATAAGCGGGAGACAGGACTACAAAAAAGGAAACGCTTGTAAACGATATACAAGCGTTTCCTTCAAAATGACGCCCCGCGTTAATCCGCGGCAAACGCTTTTAAACCCTCTAACGCGAATGGCTATTGAATCGCCGCGGCCGCGCCGTCGGTCTCCGCTCCTTCTAATAAAGCGGGGTCAACAATCCCTTCCGCCGTAGGTTCTACAGGTTCGCCTACTACGTCAACCGTAAGTCCAGCGGTATCATCGACCGCGCCGTCAATTTCAGCGCCGCCGGTTAAATCCGTTACATCAATTCCTTCGCCGTCAACTTCTTCGCCGACGATTTCATCACCGGCGGTTCCATCGGTCGGCGGAATCTCCGGAAGATCAAATCCTCCTTCAGGGGCCGTATCTTCGTCAACCGGCGGCGTAATGTCATCCGTAGAGCCGCCGTCTTGTTCCACAGGCGTATCGTCGCTCGACTGTCCTTCATCATTCGTCGTTCCACACCCAGCGGTAAGTACAACCGTTAAAAACGTGCAGATAACCGTTGCGAAAAGTCTTTTCTTCATTTTGGCATTTTCCTCCCTAATAATGGTTTGGGCAGTCTTCGCCGGACTCTTTGGCAATCCGGAAAGCGCCCATTATTTTCAAACCTCAATTTAATTTGAAGGTTTGGAAAACGTAGCCTCAGCTTTTAACAAGCCGATCAGTTCGAGGCGTCCATAATATTTAATCACTATACTTTAATATTATATATGTATATTAAAAAACAAACCAAACAATTTCTACTAGAATAATTCCATTTCGCCTTTCGTCATTAACCCATTAACTGAGCGAGCCAACGTGACGCCTCTGAATTTTTAACTTAATCAGTTTACTGTCTTTAATAAAATATGTCAACTGTATTTTAAAAGTTTTAGTCAAAGAATTGTCAAAAAAATAATTTCGCTACAGTTTCACCTAATTTTTCAGCTAGATATATTTAAAATATACAATCAATTTATTTCTATCACTCCTGACTTCGTTAAAATGCAAAATACACCTTATTAAAACAGTTAATGGACTGAACGCTCAAGACAGCTCGGCTACTCATAAACGTTTGCAAGCGTCTTACAATTCGTTGACAAATCGTTTACATAACATACTTACGTTAAAATAAATCGTAGGTCTGAACATCGCGAAATTATTTTTTTTAGCCTTATAATCATCAGCTTATCTTGACGATTATACCTAAATATTATAAGATTACAAAAGTTTCCCTGTAATTCACTATGGACGACGCTTAGTCCGCCCATAGTGAACGCGCTAACCGTATATTTTTGGAAACAATCTTAATGGGAGATGGTTTTGATGTTTGTGTTCGACGCGCATTGCGATACAGCGACAGCTATGGAAGAAGCGAAAAAGACGTTCGCGGAGTTCGACGGGCACGTTTCTCTTGACAAATTCGCCGCATATGATAGAATAATGCAAGTTTTCGCGATATGGCTTGACGACAGACGCCTGAACAGTCCGTTCAACGCGACCCTAGACGTTATTCGTTATTTTAAGAGCGCTATAAACTGGCGCGTTGGCGTCGTCACCGGCAAAAGCGACATATCGAAAAATTGGCGCCGCGGCATAATAAGCGCTGTCTTAGCCGCCGAAGGCGGCGAAGCCATCGAAGGCAGCTTTGAAAAGCTGCGCGTTCTTTATAATGAAGGCTTAAGACTCATTACGCTTACATGGAACAGGGCCAATCAACTTGGCGACAGTTCAGCCACTCCCGCCGCCGGCGGCCTTACCGAATTCGGAAAAAAGATCGTTCGCGAAATGAATTTTCTTCACATGGTCACGGACGTTTCCCACCTAAGCGACAAAGGCTTTTGGGACGTAGCCAGGCGCTGCGACGGGCCGTTTATAGCGAGCCACTCCAATTGCCGGTCCATTTGCGACCACCGGCGCAACTTAACGGATGATCAAATACGCGCTGTCGCTGAAAGCGGCGGCGCCATAGGCGTCAATTTCTACCCTGAATTTTTACGGCGCGGAGGAGAGGCTTCGTCTCAAGACGTTTTGCGCCATGTGGATCACATAATAAAGATAGCCGGCCCGAAAGCCGTCGGCCTGGGCGCCGACTTTGACGGAATAGAAAAAACGCCGGTTGATCTCAAAGACGCGAGAAGTTACTCAAGGTTATATTATATGTTTTGCGCCCGTTACGGCGTAACCATAGCGAACGATATAATATACGGCAATTTTTTTCGCGTATTTTCGAGTATTCTCAGATGAAAAACATAAAAACCCACGCGCTTAAGTTAAGGTCCTGTTCAAGATCTCCATTTCGCGTCTTTTCGGCTTATTTTCCGCCACGCTTTGTCAGCGCTCTTCGCGTATATTCTTTGAATGCGCGGCATCTGCGTTTGGCAAAAAATCATTATAAAAAATCCGCTGAAAACGAGATCGTGAACAAGCTCTAAGAATGAGAGGTTTTACTATGCGAATAAACGAAAGAGCCGCCAATATAAAAGCGTCGTCCACGCTCGCGCTGACGGCGAAAGCCAAGGAATTAAGAGCGGCCGGAGCGGATATCCTCAGCTTCACCGCCGGCGAGCCGGATTTTGACACGCCTAAGCATATTCGCGACGCGGCGAAATCCGCGCTTGATGAAGGCTTTACGAAATACACGCCAAGCTCCGGTACGGCGGAACTGCGTGAGGCCATATGCGCCAAACTGAAAAAAGACAACGGATTATCATACGAACCGGCTCAAATCGTGGTGTCAAACGGCGCCAAACATTCGCTGTTCAATGCGTTTTACACGATATTAGACGACGGGGACGAGGTTGTAACGCCCGCGCCTTATTGGGTAAGCTACGCGGAGATCATAACGATGTGCGGCGGCGCGCCGGTTCCCGTTTACACGAACGAAGCCGACGGCTTTAAGGCTGACGCCGGACTGATCGAACGCGCGATTACGGCAAAAACGAAAGCCATAATAATAAACAGTCCAAGCAACCCCGCGGGCGTCGTATACAACCGCGGCGAACTGGCCGAAATCGCCGAAATCGCCAAAAAATATGATTTGGCGATAATATCCGATGAGGTATATGAAAAACTTATCTTCGACGACGGCCTGGAGCATGTCAGCGCGGCGTCGTTGAACGATGACGCGCTGAATCGCTCAATAATCATAAACGGCGTATCGAAAAGCTACTCTATGACCGGCTGGCGCATCGGCTACGCGGCCGCGCCGCGCGATGTCGCTGCCGCAATGGGCAATTTACAAAGCCACGCGACGTCTAACCCTAACAGCATAGCGCAAAAAGCCGCTTTCGCCGCGCTTGTCGGCGATGGCGCGCCCGTAGAGGATATGCGGCTGGCTTTTAAATCGCGCAGAGACGTCATTATGAAAGCGATTGACGAAACCCCCGGCATCTCGGCGGTCTGTCCGCAAGGCGCGTTTTATGTGTTCGTGAACGTCGAAAAGCTTGTGGGAGGCGACATCGACGGCATGAAAATAAACGACGCCGCCGATGTCGCCGCGGCGCTTCTGTCACGCGAAAATGTCGTCGTCGTGCCTGGCGCTGATTTCGGATACGCGAACTACATCCGTCTTTCATTCGCGATCAGTGAAGAAGAAATTGGCAAAGGAATGGACAGGATAAAAAATTTTATAAGCGAATGTTATTCTTTCTAACGGATAAATGTCAAAGAGTCGAGAAAACGCCCCGACGATCCCGCCGGGGCGTTTTTTAAAGACGCGACTGCGCGGCTTTTAGGATGGAGACAACAGGGTTCGAACCTGTGACCTCTCGCGTGTGAGGCGAACGCTCTCCCAACTGAGCTATGCCTCCTTAACGCCGCGCGCTTGCTCTAAATATCTTGATTATAAATATAAGCTCATCCAAGCGAAATGTCAATATCTTGTTTCATAAATTATGCTAAAAGTGGGCCGCGCTGTGAACGTAAACGACGTAAGGCTTGAAGCGACGGCGGTAAAAGCGTCGCAGTATCCCGACGCCGACACGCCGGAGATAGCGTTCGCCGGACG
>JAISER010000004.1 GCA_031263985.1 Clostridiales bacterium
TGTTAAATAAGGTTTGCAAATATTTTTATGACTATCCAATCGTTTCATTAAGCCGCGCGAATGCGCGGCGCGGGGTCCGGGGTCGAAGACCCCGGCGGGGTTTGGGGCGGAGCCCCAAGGTCTTTATGACTTATCTGGATAGTCATCAATATTTTTACAAAACATAATATAAGATAATATTTGGTATTTTGGAGGCGAGTTCCATGTGCGGAATAGCGGGAGTGGTCAGTGATAAGCCGGAGGTTTACGCCGATCCCGGCGTTTTTAAATGCGTACAGGATGTTTTGCTGCGGCGCGGGCCGGATCAACGCGGCGTTTTTGTCGATCCGGGCGGGGCCGCGCTTATTCATACGCGGCTCAGCATAGTCGATATGGAGAACGGCGTTCAGCCGATGGTTTTTTCGCGTGGCGAAGAGGAATATATAATCGTTTATAACGGAGAGCTTTATAATACGCCGGAAATACGCGAGGAACTTGAATCGCTGGGACATACGTTCAAAAGCTATTCCGACACGGAGGCGCTGCTGCTGGCGTACGTTCAGTGGAAGGAGCGGTGCGTGGACCGGCTAAACGGCATTTACGCCTTCGCTGTGTGGGAGAAGCGTTCGCGCAGGTTGTTCGCGGCGCGTGACAGAATAGGCGTAAAGCCGTTTTTTTACGCTGTGCGGGACGGAGTCTTTTTGTTCGCGTCGGAACTGAAGGCGCTTTTGCGGCATCCGCTCGTTGAGCCGGAGATAGATGAGAAGTCAGTGGCGGAGATAATGCTGATAGGACCCGGAAGAACGCCGGGCTGCGGCGTTTTCAAGGGAATAGAGGAGTTGCGTCCTGGTGAGTGCGGTTTTTTCAGCGTGGAGAAGGGACTTCGCGTTTGGCGATATTGGCGGCTTAGCGACGCGCCGCATACGGACACGTTCGAGGAAACGGCCGAGAAAACACGCTCGCTCGTTATGGACGCCATACGCCGGCAGCTTGTTTCCGACACTCCGGTATGCACGTTTTTATCAGGCGGGCTGGATTCAAGCGTAATATCGTCCGTGGCTGCGGAAGCCTTTCGGCGAAAAGGCATGACGCTTCATACCTTTTCGGTTGACTATAAAGATAACGCGCGCTATTTTACGGCAAACAAGTTTCAGCCGAACAGCGACGAGGAATATATAAACATAATGAGTAACTATATAGGCTCGGAACATCACAAGGTAATCATTGACTCGCGGGAGTTGGCGGACGCGCTTTACGCCGCCGTGGACGCGCGCGATCTGCCGGGTATGGCCGATGTGGATTCGTCGCTTTTATTGTTCTGCTCTGAAATAAAAAAACACGCCAAGGTCGCGTTGTCGGGCGAGTGCGCCGACGAGATATTCGGCGGATACCCGTGGTATCGCGATAAGGATATACGCGAGCGAGAAGGATTTCCGTGGGCGCAGTCCACGCGTTTTCGCGCCAGTTTTTTACGTCCCGAATGGAATATTGATGAGGAGTATGTAAAGGAGCGTTACGAGACGGCGCTTCAAGATGTGTCCATATTGCCGGAAAACGCGGGAGAGCGTCGTTTTAAAGAGATGGTCAACTTGAACTTCGATTGGTTTATGCAGACGCTCTTGGACCGCAAAGATCGCATGAGCATGTACAACGGACTTGAAGTGCGCGTGCCGTTTTGCGACTATCGCATCGCTGAATATTTGTACTCGACGCCGTGGGAATTTAAGGATTGGCAGGGCCGTGAAAAGGGATTGCTGCGTTTCGCTATGGAAGGCGCGCTGCCGGCGGAAGTGTTGTGGCGCAAAAAGAGTCCTTATCCTAAAACGCATAACCCGGCGTATCTCAAAATCGTGTCCGACAGGCTACGCGATATAATTAGCGACGCGAACGCGCCGGCGCTGCAAATAGTGCGAAAAGACGCGCTGGAACGCTTGTTGGACAATGACAGTCCGACGCCGTGGTACGGGCAGCTTATGACCGCTCCGCAGACGATGGCCTATTTTTTGCAAATAGACTACTGGCTTAGAAAATACAGCGTGAAAATAGCGTAAAAATAAAATAGACCTGTCTTAGAACCTGGCTTCGATGGATTTATGAGCGAATTTTTGTGATGATTTTTCGCCAAGCGCGGACGCCGGAGTCAGGGTTCGGGACAGGTATAATAGGCCGAAAAGACGCGAAATGGAGATCTTGAACAGGCTCTAATATAATGGCTTTCCATATTTTTGATTATAACGTCAAACTTTTTATGAAGGGCGGCGTATGTATTTATTGTAGAATACATTGTCCGTAGAGAGCTGAAGCGTATCATTTAGAAGGAAGGGAGTCATTATATGGTTTGCTCAAATCACGTTCATGAAAACGCGGTGAGCCGTTGCTCGCAATGCGGGGATTCGCTGTGTGAGGCGTGTCGCGTAACAGTAGGAGGCTCGGTAATATGCAAAAAATGCGCCGCGGAGATAATATCGGGGCGTCACGAATTGTCCGCCGCGGAATATAGGGCGCGGCCCGCGCCAAGAGGCGGCGCTGTCGGCGTAAACTTGTTTTGGATATTGATATTTTCTTGTTTTCCGGGTTTAGGTCATCTATATATGGGCTTAATTAAGCGCGGATTGTTCTTTGCGGGTTGTTTTTTCGCGTCCATCAGCGTTGTGTTTTACAGCGGAGCGCCGACGCTGGGGTTACTTATACCGCTTGTGTTCTTTACGGCGCTTTTCGACGCGCTTAGTAAAAGAAGGCTCGCTTTAAGAGGCGTTCGCGTTGAGGACAGCGTAGATGAAATAGCGGACTGGGTCAGAAGGTATAAGCATATTGTCGGCGCGGTTGTTCTAATGTTGGCGTGCCTATGCTTAACGAGGCGTTTATCTCGCTTTGGAGGCGTGATATACGATGCGGTCGGTTTGTTTGAGGCGGGCATAGTGTTTTTAGGCGTAGCGATTGTATTTATAGTGGCTTTCGGAAAGAAAAAGACCGTTCGAAAAGAGGGGGATATTAACGGCAATTAAGAAAGCTTCCATATATTAAAATGTATGACTATCCAATAGTTTCATGAAGCCGCGCGAATGCGCGGGGCGGAGCCCCAAGGTCTTTATGATTTGTCTGGATAGTCATTTTAAAATATTAAAAAAAAACCGCGTAGGAAGAGCATGTCCTGACTACGCGGTTTTTTAACCGGTATTTAAAGCGTTAATGCGGCTTTGATAGCTTTTTATCGGCATGAAACGCCTATATAGCGTAGATTAGCGACAGACGAAAATCACATCAACTGTGATTTCTATTTATGAAATATATTTTGCGTTTCATGAAAATAGAATACGGCTTTTTAAGGTGAAATGACGAGAAACAGCTATGGCGTATCGCGGTCCGAGCTTACCGCCACTTCTTCAGCGGTATCCAGACTTTCAAAAAGCGCTTCGCTTTCATATCTTTGAAGAATAGCCTTCTGAATTTTTTCTCTTACCAGCGTGTTTATTGGGTGGGCGATATCCCTATAACCGCCGTCAGTCGATTTTCTGCTTGGCATAGCGACGAAAACGCCTTTTTCGCCTTCTATCACTTTAATGTCATGAACCGCGAACTCGTCGTCAAATGTTATTGACACAGCCGCTTTTAGTTTGCTGTTTTTAGCTATTTTTCTAATGCGTATGTCCGTGATTTCCATTATGTCGCTCCTCTCAAAAAGTATGCCGCAATCCCTATTATAATACATAATTTACCAATTACAACACTTTTTTTAATTTTTATACAAATTTTTAATTATTTTTATTCAATACAACAGTTTTTATAGTTATAGCCGCGTTTGCAATACCGAGCTCAGTTTGAAACATACCCGGACCGGGAGAGGCTTTGCGGCGAACCCCGGCGTGAAAAGACCGAACAAGCTCTCAGACTGCGTAAAAAAAATATTATAGTTATAGCCGCGTTCGCAATACCGAACTCAGTTTGAAACATACCCTGACCGGGAGAGGCTTTGCGGCGAACTCCGGCGTGAAAAGACCGAACAGGCTCTTAGACTGCGTAAAAAAAATATATGACTATTCAATCGCTTCATGAAGCCGCGCAAATGCGCGGCGCGGGGTCCGGGGTCGAAGACCCCGGCGGGGTTTGGGGCGGAGCCCCAAGGCCTTTATGACTTGTTTGTATAGTCATAAAAAAATAAGTCCCGAACGAAGGAGATCGGTTCGGAACTTAAAGTTTGTTCAGTATCTGGACTCTAGGATTAGCGAGCGCGGTTTTAAAGCGATTCAGCCGGCCTCGCTTCCGCGCGGACACGATGTTGAACGCGTCGTTTAGAGATTTAAAGCGCGCGGGCTATATTACGGAACCTTTAGATATTATAACGGGGGCGCCGGGAGCGCCTATAATTTCTTTACCGTCGGACAGAACGACTTCTTTATCAATTATGGCGTTTTCGACGTAACAATTGTTGCCTATCAGCGAACGTTCCATGATTATGGAGTTTATGATCTTGGAATTTTCGCCGGTATATATCTTTCTGAACAAAATAGAGTGTAAGATGTAACTGTTTATAATGCTGCCGCTGCCGACGAGACAGTCCAAGGCCACGGCGCCGGAGTTATATTTGGCTGGCGGTTCATCCTTCGGTTTTGTTTCGATATAGGGAAAACGCTTTGTAAACAGGTCGCGGACTTCCTTTTTTAGGAAATCCATATTCGCGCTGAAATAGGCGTCTATCGTGTTTATGGCGCGCCAATAGCCTTCAAACTTGAAGCCCGTTATTTTAAGCCGTTTTCTATATCGTATGAATATGTCCTTAACGATGTCATAGCGGCCCTCGGGTATTATGATTTCAAGCAATTTTATGAGCAATGTGCGCTGTATGACGTATATGCCGGTGGATATTAGGTTAGTTTGGGGTTCAAGCGGTTTTTCCTCGAAATCGACGACGTTTTCGTTCTCGTCCAGCGTAAGCACGCCGTAGTTGCTTGTGTCAAGCCCGTTGTCTTCCTTATATACGATGGTTATGTCGGCGCCGCTCTTTTCGTGGCGTTCCAGGATCGTGTTAAAGTCAAGTTTGTATACTATGTCGCCCGAAGAGATAACTACGTACTGTTCATTGCTCCTTTTAAGAAATGATATGTTTTGATAGATGGAGTCGGCGGTCCCGCGAAACCAATATGAGTCGCTGTCGGTCTGGTAGGGCGAGAAAATGAACAGCCCGCCGTGTTTTCGCCCTAAATCCCACCATTTGGAAGACGACAGATGGTCGTGAAGCGAGCGGGAATTATATTGCGTCATCACGGCGATTTTACCGACGCCTGAGCTGGACAGACTACTCAGCGCGAAGTCAAGGCAACGATAACAGCCGCCTACCGGCATAGCCGCGAGCGCGCGGTTTTTCGTCAATTCGCCTAATTTTTCGTTTTTGCCGCCCGCAAGCACAATGCCTATAGCTTTCATATGATCGCCTCGTTCTCAACAATAATCGCGCCGCCGCTTTCAAGTCTGTTGTCGGTATAATGCTCTCTGGTCGTTTTGCCGAACACCACGCAGTTTTTGCCTATGGTTACATCGTCCGGCACTATTGTGCTTTCGCCTATGACGCTGATGCCGCAGTCATAAATTTTAGGCTCGTTTACGTTAGGCGCGTTTTCGCCTTGTCCTATGAACACGTCGGAGCCTATCACGCTGTTTTCGTCCACAATGCACCGTTCTATAACCGTATTCGCGCCTATGCGGCAATTGGACATTATAATGGAGTCTTTAATGACCGCGCCTTCTTCGACAAACGCTTCCGGGCCAAGCACCGAATTGATGACGGTGCCGTAAATTTCACCGCCTTCTGAGACGATGCTCGTTTTGATCTGGGAGTTTTGCCCGGTATACAGAGGCGGCTGGTGGTCGTCGTCCGTATAAATCTTCCAAAAATCTTCGTAGAGGTTAAAGTCGGGCAGCGTGCGAGTAAGCTCCATGTTGGCTTCCCAGTAGGATTCTATAGTGCCTACGTCTTTCCAATAGTCTTTAAAGCGGTACGCGGCCAACGACATGCCTTCGCTCAGCATCGACGGTATTATGTGTTTGCCGAAGTCGCTGTCTTCGTGCAGGGCGTTTTCTTTAATAAGCGTCTTCTTGAGCTTTTCCCATGTAAAGATGTAAATGCCCATCGACGCCAGGTCGCTTTTCGGGTTTGGGGGTTTTTCCTCGAACTCGTATATAAAATCGTTTTCCTTTACGTTCATAATGCCGAACCGGGAAGCCTCCTCGATAGGCACTTCCAAAACGGCGATAGTAGCGTCGCATTCGTGCCGTTTGTGAAAGCGCAGCATTTTGGAATAGTCCATTTTATAAATATGGTCGCCGGAAAGGATCAGCACGTAGTTAGGGTTATAGTTTTCAATGTATTCCATATTTTGGAAGATGGCGTTGGCCGTGCCGGAATACCATTCGCCCTGAGTCCGTTTCACATGCGGCGCCAAAATCGTCACGCCGCCGGAACGACGGTCAAGATCCCACGGGATGCCTATTCCTATGTGGCGGTTCAGCAAAAGAGGCTGATATTGAGTAAGGACTCCCACGGTGTCAACGCCGGAATTGATGCAGTTAGACATAGGGAAGTCTATTATCCTGTACTTGCCGCCGAACGCGACGGCCGGCTTAGCCTTTAAAAGCGTCAGAACGCCGAGACGGCTTCCTTGCCCCCCGGCCAGAAGCATGGCGATCATTTCTTTCTTTCCCATAGCGCGGCCTCCATTAAGTAATGTTGCGCTTCAGTTGACGAAAGCGCGGCGGTGAAGCGCTCTTGTCATTGAACGGTCAGATATAAACTTATTTCAATAACGTAGGTTTTATACTCGCTTATTCGTTCGTCGCGCGAATAAGCCGTTTGGTTCGGCGGCGCGCAGACGCTGGAGTCAGGTTTCAGGACAGGTCTAATAAGCCAAAAAGACGCAAAATGGAGATCTTGAACAGGCTCTTAGCATATATATTAATAGGATATCACAATAATAAATTTTGACAATAAAAAATTAATGATTTTAACAAGGAATTTATACTAAATATCAAATTATAACGCAATCAGTTTGAAACATAGCCAAACCGGGCGAGGTTTTAATATCGCGATTGTATCTTTGTTTTTTCCGCCTTTCCGTTTGTTCGCCGCTTATAGCTAGGTTTGTGGCGTTTTTATAAGCCGCGCCATATTTTCCATGATTTGTTTATAGTTTTATCGGATATTGACAGCGCAAAGGCTTTTGAGACAAAGGCTTTGAGGTCGCGGCGAGAACGCGCGAAGCTGTGACGCCGCCGCCCGCCGCCGTCGCAAATTATTTTACCACAACTTCTTCAATTTGGAAAGATTTTTTAAAAGACGCGCGCTAAAAATCGATGTGATATACAAAAAGCATAAATAATTAAAGATATATTAAAGTTTTTTGCGCTTTTTCCTAGAAAAAGATGGAAGCGGATGAGGCGGGCGTTTTTTTGATGGCGGAGACGCGAGACGCGCTCTTAGAATTGGAGGGTTTAGCGCCCGCGTTTTTAACGCGAAAAAACCCGCCGTATTAGGCGGGTTTTGAAAATTAGTCTCTGTCTAAAATAAAGTGTGCTGTTGGCGCGACGATTTCGTGTCCCGGCAAGGCGTTGGGTTCCGCGAATACTTGTAGTATGCAAGGGTTCCGGCGCCGCGATCGGGGCGCAAAAGGCAAGCCAAATGCGCAGGTTATTTTCCGACAAAGCCTTAGTCAAAAACTAATTTCTTTTAAGTATGGCGTCAGCTTTGGCTTTGACGATTTCCCATTTACTCTCCGCAAGGGAGGCGCCAAATTTTTTAGGAGGCGGATTGGACGGATCGGAGATGCCAAAGTTATTGCCGCCCAAATCGGGGTAACCGGGGAAAAGCTCTTGCAGGTCATCGTCGGTGTAAGGCGCTTCGCCGGTTGAGGCGTAGTAGTCGTAATAATAATTTAATTCATTGATTTTCTTGCCGAAAGCCTCTTCTATAGCGGCCGGATTCGCGGCGGAGGCCACGTAGTCGGACGAAGCGTGAATGCGCGCGCCTTGCAGCCGGTTGTCGGCGGATATGTCTACGCGAAGGAGCTGAAGCAAGTCGGCGTCGGCGTATACCCCGTCGATGAGTATGTAGCTGGCTCCGTCATTGTCATACAGCCACGCGTACAGACTGTCTTCACTCGAGTCGTCGCGGGCGACGTAATCCCAAAACAGAGGGACAATAGGCCTGTCATACCCAGGGGAGTAGTCGTTTTCATAGATATCGATTATTTCAGCGGCTTTCTCAAACAGCGGAGACGTAAATTTTACCTTAGCGTCTTCCAAAGGGATCTCGCGTTCAGCGGAGTTTTTGATATAGGAGGGATAACCAGGATCCCCTCTTTTAACCGCCGGGTCAAGCAAAGGATAACCGCGCTCGCCGCTGTTCCAGTCGATCGCGTCCCTTAGCGCGCCGTCAAAAAACAATCGCTCCGATTCTCGTGAATAATATGTACCTTTAGGACCGACTTCCGCGTCGGCATCGACTACGGAGACCCCGCCCGACGGAGCGAACGCCATGTCGTTCGTGACTTTGACGTCGTATGAGTCAGGTCCGTTCGTCACTTTTATAAGTATAGGTATAGTGCCGGTATTGGCGAAAGATACGGCGATAGGCTTAGTTAAACCGGGTTCGACAAAGAAGCCGTCTTCGTCATCGGCGATGTAGCGCGCTTCAGCGGCTAAAATGCCGCCTTGCGGATCAAATACGCCGCTGATAGGAGGGATCGTGAAAGTGGCGAATGTTCCGCCGATGCCCACGGCGATTGCAAGCGCCGCGCCGCCCGCGGCGATAAGCTTTTTGTTCTTAAGCATGTAATTGAACACTCCTTTGATTTTTTTAGTTTAAGAGCCTGTTCAAGATCTCGCTTTTAGCGGATTTTTGTGATGATTTTTCGTCAAACGCGGAAGCGGCGCATTCGAAGAATATACGCGAAGAGCGCTGACCAAGTGTGACGAAAAACAAATTGAAAAGACGCGAAAACGGAGATCTTGAACAGGTTCTAAGATTATTCGACTGAAGGCGTTATTTAGCGTTCGATTTAAAGATCTTAGACATGACGACAGCCGCGGCGTAAAATATGACGATAGAGATCATGCCTGAAGGAGCGGATAAAAATCGCGTTACCGCGCCTATGCGCGGAATTACTAAAACCACTTCGCCGACTACGCGGTCAAAGTCTACAGGCGTGTTGTCCGCGACCCCGTTCGCGTCGCCCTTTGTTATGAAACGTCTGTTTTCAGCGTCTACGCTTATCGCGCGATGCGTGACCAGTCTGGCGGTTTCGCCGTGGGACAGATTAAACGTCAGTATGTCGTCAACGGTTATGTCTTCAAAGGGAACGTTTTTGACGACTATGATGTCGTTGGGGTTGATTACCGGCGACATGCTACCCGTAAGAACGACTAATATTCTGTACGCGCCGAGACTCGAACCGCGCGAATTTTCGTCACGCGTTGTGACGGAGAGAAACGCGGCGCCAAGAAAGGTAAATAATAAAATTAAAAAGACGATGTCTGATATAATTTCTCGATAGAATAACTTTTTTTTACTTGTTTTACCGTCAGAATCCCCGTTAAGCTCTTTTTTTTCAGTCATAGCGAGCGCCTTTCCTAAGTTAATAACGCTTAGTTTATGTATAAACGTCATTCGCCGACGTTTTGACTGAAAAACAAATGGTTTACGCGTCGCAAAAACCGCTGTCGCGTTATTCTTATATGTCAGCTAAGTATACATCGTCGCAAATCATCATGTCAATAGTTTTTTAAGGCAAAACAGGGAGCTTGCAGATTGCAAGTTTAATTGCCCACCATATATTCCCAGTTACATGTTGTTGGTTTGGAATTTTTTAAGACGCCATCTGGGCAGCTGGTTGGTTCGATCGTCCGCGCGGCCGGTCAAGCTTGTCCGACTCTTCTTGACCGTTCGACGCCGCTGAAAAGATAGGCGGAAATCGACGCGGCGGGGAAAAATGATTTAGTCATCGCTGATTAAATCGTCCGGCGGCGTTTGCGCGGCTTGAACGCGTTCTTCGTACATCTTTTTATACTCCTGGTACTTTTTCTTCATGTTTATAAAGCTGTTGTAAACGTTTTCCTTGTCTTTCGTCTGTATTTTAATTTCCTCTTTAAGCTCTCTCGTTTTTTCCATGAGCCGCTTTACCTGTTTTTCCCTTTCGTCCAGCGCGTTTTTGAGAATCGCGTTTTGAGAGCGCAGTTCAAACAGTTCTCCGCCTAGCCCCGCGTCATATGTATGCGTCCGATTCTCGGACGCGGAGGTTGATTTTTCGCGTGGGGGGAAAAAATCGCCGCACATGTCCGGCAGCAGTAGTATGTCAGATGGATTTTCCGAATCCACATAAACGTCGCGGCAAGAGAAGTCCCGTCTTGACTCACGCGATATATACGCGGCGAGGGCCGGTTTTTCGCAGAATCGGGCTGAGCTTGCCGAAGGCCGCGAAAAGCTGGCGCCGTCGTCGCGCGACACGCACGTGAATAGCCTTGAGTCGCTTATGAAGCACGCGTACAAGGTCTTTCCCGCGTAAAACAGGCAGCAGTCGCGCGGCGACGACGCTTCGGCCAAGACTATCGGGCGGCGTCCGAAGTCTTTTCTGTAGACGACTTGACTGGAAAACAGCGTCTTCAGCGAGTACATGGAATGCACGGAGGTTTCCGTCGCCAAAAAGGCTGAAGAGGATATTTGGGCGCCGGGCGAATGTATGACGTTGAACGAACCTATCTTTTTGGCCGTTATCTCTCTGCATCCCAGGACGCCCTCTTCGCGCGCGTAAAAAATGACCGCGCGCTTTTCGTCTAAATGCTGCGTTTTGTATGGCGCGCCGGCTATCGCTACGCATTCGTCAATGTTCTCCAACTCGTTCCATCCGCCGTTTTCACCGGCGCCGTGAAGTATAATTTTGCAGCGGCCTCCTATGCCGGGCGCGTTATATATAAGCGACATGCCGCTGTCGGTCATGACCGACGTTATGAATATGTTTTCGTCCGCGCCGAACTTATGCTTTAACACGGCGGCGTGGCCCCACTCTCCGTTGGCGTCGGAACACAGCGTCACTTCGCCGTCGCGTTTCTGGCAAAATATGTAAACGGACCCGTCGGCGCCAAGCGCGGCCGTGAAATGTCCCCTGACATCTGGCAGCAATGAGACTTCGCCGCTCCATTCTCCATCTTTATATGTTTTGCAAATGAGTTCGTTTTTTGTGTAAAAGCACATGATCTTGTTTTTTGACGGGCGCGCGACGACGTAACTTTTCATAATATTATCACTCCGTTGATTCTTAATCATTAACATTAAAGATGACTATCCAAGCAAGTCGTAAAAACCTTGGGACTCCGCCCCAAACTCCGCCGGGGTCGAAGACCCCGAACCCCGCGCCGCGCGTTTGCGCGGCTTCATGAAGCGATTGAATAGTCATGATATTAAAAAGCTTTTTTCAAGGGACTTTTCCGAGAAAAAGATCTCTTCGGACTTCATTCAAAAAGTTTTCGCCAAAACCTCGCGCCGCGCGGACGTCGGAGTTAGGTTTCAGGACAGGTTTATTTATAGAAGACGCCGCGAAGAGGGCTATATTGTATATTTGTATTTTTCAGGACTGAGGTTTATGCTATTCGACTGATAATTTCAAAAATGTTACATTTGCGTTTCATATAACTTAAAAATCGACTGCGGCGCTTTTTTTTCGATATAAATCCTGATATAATGCAACGACTATCATTTAAGAGTCTGCCCAAGCTCTCGCTTTTGGCGGATTTTCGCGCTTGTTTTTAGCCAAACCCGGGACGCGAACGTCGTGTATTCAAAGAATATACGCGAAGAGCGCCGACCAAGCATGGGGAAAATGAGCCGAAAAGACGCGAAATGGAGGTTTTGAACAGACTCTAAGCCAACGGAGGTAGCTAATGAATGCCCATAAATTCGCTAAAAACGCGGCGGCGCTGTCGCTGTGCGTTTTAATCTCCGCGCCCGCGCCGGTTTTCGCCGCCGCGCCGGATATGCGCCTTATAGTTAACGGCGAAGAAATCACCGACCCGACCGCGCCGCCTGTCATATATGACGATTACGCGCTTGTGCCGGCGCGCGGGGTTTTTGAAAAGCTGAACGCTATCGTAAGCTGGCGCGCCGATGACCGATCGGTTGATATAAGCTATGGCGCCGTAAATATCACGCTGCGAATCGACGATTATGAGGCGCTCGTTGACGGAAAGCCCGAACGGATAGACGTCGCTCCTAAGATAATTAATGATAAAACGATGATACCTCTCAGGTTTATATCCGAAAGTCTTGGCTTTGAGGTAGGTTGGGACCCGGACGCCAGAACGGCGAGCGTCGTCGGCCCGCCTGTGGAGCGATTGTCTGATCAGCGGCATTTGGAAGAGCGGCTTAGCCCTTCGCTTGACATGGCCGCTTTGCACAAAATCAGCGAAGGTCTGGAGACGGATGATGGCGCTGACGAATCGACGCCATCCGGAAATTCCGGCGTTATCACGATCAAAGACGTTTCGACGGACGCGCTGATTAAAACGTCCGCTCCGCAGACTAAAATAATGGATATAACGCCGTCGTCGGGCGATAAGCCGTATTTTTCCATAGTCGCTGAGTCCGAAATAAGCGAAGTCGATAAATTTTCACTGGACGGCGATCGGCTTGTGCTGGACATTTACGGCGCGTTAAACGCGCTGCCGAAAAATGAATACGTTTTTGGAAACGACGGCGTTTTGAAGGCGCGCGCGTCGCAGAACCGGACTGAGCCTAGTTTGGTTACGCGCGTAGTGTTTGAGATGGATCAAAACGCGGAGTTTTCAGTGGCCTTTTCCGAAGACCGCAAAGCCATTAACGTCCATTTGGAGCAAAATGAAATTTTGAACTACTCGCTTGAGACCGGAGAGGGAAAGGATGTTTTATCCGTTCGGTTTAGAAACGACGCAAACGCCGACGTTTATCTTGACGGCGGCAAACTGTTAGTCAGAGCGCCTAACTCAAGCTTCGCTGACGGTCTGTCAACCGACGATTCCCCAACCGGCGGTTCGTTAGTCAAGGCCATAAAGGCCGCTCGTGATGACAAGTCCGCGGCGTCGCTGGAACTTTCGCTGAACGAGAGGGTCTCTTACTCCGTCAGCGCCGACGGACCGTTGATGGTCGTCGTCATTACGAAACCTACGTACAGGAACATAGAATACGACGATAAAAGCCACGTATTGCGCATAGCCAAGACCGGCGGGCTGACCGCTATAAACGCGAAAGAGACGGACCTTTATTCCAAACTGGAGTATGTCATACAGTTCGCGGGAAGCTACGGAGCGGAGATAGGGTATGGAGAAATGCCTGTTCGCGACGGGTTTGTGAATTCCGTAAAGATATGCGATAACGATGCGGGCTTTACCGAAATCATCATATCCGAAGCGAGAATACTCGCGTATGAAGTGTCCGAGGATAATGAATACGTCTATGCGCGCGCCGTGACGCCCGTTGAGAAATACAAGCGCGTCGTGACGGTTGATCCCGGTCATGGCGGGCGCGACCCCGGCGCGTCGGCCAATGGGCTGCTGGAAAAGGACTTGTGCCTTTCCGTGGCGAAGAAAACCGCGGAGGCGCTTGAAGCGCGCGGCGTTAAGACGTATTTGACGCGCGAAGACGACTCTTACCCGTCGCTCAGCGCTCGCGCCGCGCTCGCTAACGATGTGGGAGGCATGTTCGTCTCGATACATATAAACTCCGCCGATAAAAACCCGAACGCCAATGGATTGGAGACTTTTTTCTATCCGAATGATTTTGATGGGTCATCTGGCGTAAGCGGCGAAAAACTCGCCAATATCATACATAAGGAGTTGTTGGCGGCTACGGGCTTGAAAGATAGAACGGTTTTTAAAAACGAGCTTTATGTGCTTAAAAACTCAAAGCTGCCGTCAGCGTTCGTGGAGCTTGGTTTTATAAGCGCTCCGGACGAAGCGGCGAAGATATCGTCTCCGGCGTTTCAGCTAAAAGCGGCGGAGGCTATCGCCGACGGCGCCGTAAAGGCGTTTGGCGTAAAAGAGTCTAATTAGAGGCTTTTTACAGCGTTTATAAGAGCCTGTTTAAGATCTCGCTTTTAACTGTTGTGAAGACTCCCGCCGGTCGCGCAAAATAAAATATGACTATCCAATCCTTTCATGAAGCCGCGCGAACGCGCGGCGCGGGGTCCGGGGACGAGTCCCCGGCGGGGTTTGGGGCGGAGCTCCAAGGTATTTATGACTTGTCTGGATAGTCATCAAATATATCGCCGATGGCGTCGTAAAGGCGTTTGGCGTAAAAGAGTCTAATTAGAGGCTTTTTACGGCTCTTATAAGAGCCTGTTTAAGATCTCGCTTTTAACCGTTGTGAAGACTCCCGCCGGTCGCGCAAAATAAAATATGACTATCCAATTCTTTCATGAAGCCGCGCGAACGCGCGAAGCGGGGTCCGGGGACGAGTCTCAGGCGGGGTTTGGGGCGGAGCTCCAAGGTCTTTATGACTTGTCTGGATAGTCATCAAATATATCGCCGTTGGCGTCGTAAAGGCGTTTGGCGTAAAAGAGTCTAATTAGAGGCTTTTTACGGCTCTTATAAGAGCCTGTTTAAGATCTCGCTTTTAACCGTTGTGAAGACTCCCGCCGGTTGCGCAAAATAAAATATGACTATCCAATCCTTTCATGAAGCCGCGCGAACGCGCGAAGCGGGGTCCGGGGACGAGTCCCCGGCGGGGTTTGGGGCGGAGCTTCAGGGTCTTTATGACTTGTTTGGATAGTCATCAGATAAAATAATTTTAACGAATCCTTCGGTAGAAGCGGTGAAAAATTCGCCAATATTATGAATTGAAGGAAATCGCCGGCGGAATAGCGGGCGAGCTTTTCGCTGAACGCGGAAGCGCGGAAGCCGGAGTCAGGTTCCGGGACAGGTCTAATAAGCCGAAAAGACGCGAAGTGGAGATATTGAACAGGCTCTAAGGGGAAGACGCATGAGAAAACCGGCGCTTTTTAGAAAAAGGCTTATACCTTTTGAGACAGTTCCGCTAAAAGACGATGTCATTGAGCTTTTGACGGACGAAATTATAGTGACGCGATGGAAAGCCCTTAAACCCCGTGAAGACTTCTATTCCGGCGTTTCATGCTATTTCTTAAAGCAAGGGCTTAAAATAAGCCGGTTTTTCGATAAATCTGGAAAACCGGTTTATTACTATTGCGATATCATAGAAACGGTGTACAATAAAGAAGAGAACTGTTATACTTTTATTGATTTGTTGGCGGACGCGGCGGTGTACGAAGACGGGTTCGTGAAGGTCATGGATTTGGGCGAGATAGCGGACGCGCTCGACAGCGGGCTGATAGACGTTGAAACGGCGAAAAAAGCGCTAAGGACATTGGACAGGCTTTTGGACGTTATATACGCTAAAGAGTTCGGCCAATTCACGCGATATTTACAATAATGATTTTTCGCTTTCGCTGACGGCGAGGATGTGGCGTTTATGGATGAGAATGTACATAAAGGACACAGGGGCCGCATACGCGAACGTTACATACTGGAAGGGCTGGACGGTTTCGCGGATCACCAGGTTCTTGAATTTTTGCTTTTTTACTGTTATCCTAGAAGGGATACGAATGAACTGGCTCACAGTATGCTGTCCGAATTCGGCTCACTGGTCAATCTTTTTGAGGCGCATCCATTGGAAATATCCGAACGCTGCGGCGTTTCGGAGAACGTCGCGGCGCTTCTTTCGCTTATACCGTCGCTTTCCAGGCGATATTTAAGCGCCAGATGGACAGGCAGAACGTCGCTTGATACGCCTAAAAAAGCCGGGGGATACGCCTGTTCTTTGTTCACGGGCTTAAACGTGGAATATTTTTATGTATTTTGCTTGGACAGCAAGCGCGCGCTGATTAACGCCGCGAAGGTTTTTGAGGGCACGGTCAATGAAGCGGCCATATATCCGCGCGAAATCGTCGCCACGGCGATTAAGCATAAGGCGCTCGCGGTCATATTGGCTCATAATCATCCAAGCGGCGTATTGGCGCCGTCACGAAATGACATCGAGGCTACGAAACGGATTATAAAGGCTCTTGAAACAGTCAATGTCTCAGTGATCGACCACATCATAACGGCCGGCGATAGTTATTTCAGCTTTTCGGAAAAACGCACGTTGCCGCTGTTCTATTAAAAAGCGCGCGTAATCATGGGCGCGGTCGCCGTCATGAAACGACGTTATTTAAGTTTTTTAAAATAAAGAAAGCGCGCGGCGCGTTATTTTATTAAGGAACTGTAAAAAAACAAAACATACAGTTGGCGCGGCGATTTTGTGTTCCGGCGGCGCGAAGGGGCAAGCCGACTATATAGGTTATTTTTGTACGATTCCTAAGGAGCGGATTTGTAATGTCAAAACTGTCGAACGTTATAGACGGCAGCCTTTTTTTTCGCGCTGTAGACGCGGTTTTGGCGTTTTTTACGCGCTTCTTCAGCGGCAGCGCGCTGATTGGCTTGGCCGGCCGTGAAACCGGCGCGGGTTTTGAGCGGAGCGTTACTTACAAGGCGCTTCAACTGCCGCTTATCGCTTGCGAGAAAGTCAAAAGCGCGTTTTTCGCCGATTTTATAAAAAGCGGATTTTTCGTCTCAGGAGATTTCTTAAAAAAAACCGTCTGTTTTCTTTTTACGGATAAAAGCGATATCTTGAAATTTGTCAAAAACGCGTTGTTTATGTCCGAAGAGGGTGAATGGGACTTTACGCTCGGCTACGGTCTTGCGCTTCTTGTCGCGGCGCTCGCGCCTTTTTTGCCGACGATGGTTACGGCTGTGATAATAGCCGCCGCGATAGTCTCGACGGCGGCGCGCCTTTTGACCGACGCGCGGGCAAGTTATAAACCGGATATAATCGGCGCTTTTATATCGCTTTATATATTCACGGCGTTTTTTTGCGCCGCCACGTCGTTTACGCCAGCGTCCAGCATGAGGATAGCGGCGCTTACGTCGCTTTTCGCGGCTGTTTACTTTCTGTTCGCCGCTTCGGTGACCACGCGTAAAAAATTACGCGCCGTAGTCACGGCTTTTGTAAGCGCCGCCGCGGTTACTGCAATATACGGGCTTTATCAAAAATACTCAGGTAAAGTGGATATGACATGGGTGGATAAGGAACTGTTCGAAGGCACGAAGCTTAGGGTGTTTTCGGTGTTCGGCAATCCGAACGTATACGGTGAGTATCTGCTTTTGGCAATACCGCTCGCGTTCAGCGCGTTTTTTATGTTTAAGAAAGGCGTCGTAAAGATATATTTTCTTTTGGCGGGCTGTCTGACGTTAGCTGCGCTGGCGCTTACTTATTCGCGCGGATGTTATGTGGCGTTCGCGTTCGGCGCGTTAGTTTTCGCGCTTTTCGCGCAAAAACGGCTTGTAACGGTCTTCGCGGCGTCGATTTTCGCGGCCCCGTTCGCGTTGCCGCCGGATATAATAAACAGACTGTCCAGCATAACCAATCTTGAGGATTCCTCGACGTCGTACCGTCTGAACATATGGCAGGCGACGCTGCGCGTTATAAAAGATTTTTGGCCGTCCGGCGTAGGGCAGGGCATAGACGCGTTTAACTCCGTATATCCGCTTTACGCGTTCAACGCCGTGCCAGCGCCGCATACGCACAGCCTTTTCATGCAGATTATAACCGAAACGGGCGCGTTTGGATTTTTGGCGTTCTTTTGCGTAATATTTAGTTTTTTTAAAACAGTCGCTCCGTTTATTTTCAAAAACGCCAGGAATCGGCTTTTCGCTTCTTCCGCTTCCGCCGCGGCGATCGCCGCCGGGGTCGCGGCGTTTTTATGTCAGGGCGCGTTCGACTATGTCTTTTACAATTATAAAGTGTTTATGCTGTTTTTCATGTTTTTGTCCATAGGCGCGATATATGTTAAAACGTCGGAGGGCGCGTGATGAAGGTCGTTCATGTAATTACTGACACTAATATAGGCGGCGCGGGCAAATGGCTGCTGGCGTTTTTAGATCATTACGATAGAAACCTTTTGGACGTTGAAGTCATCGCGCCATTTAACAGCCTCTTAAAGCCTGAAATTGAAAAACGCGGCGTGCGGGTGACGGAAGCTGCCTTTTTGGCGGAACGCTCATTCAGCGCCAAAGCGGTCGGCTATCTGCTGGCTCTGCTCAGACAGACGCGTCCGGACATCGTCCATACTCACGCCGCTATGTCCGCGCGAGTCGCGGCGAGGCTGACCGGCGGTTGCAAAATCGTCCATACGCGTCACAGCGTGTTTAAGCCGCGGTTCGTCACGACCGTTTTTCCCGTAAAATGCGTATTCGGGTTGATTAACGGCGTGTTAAGCGATAAGATAATCGCCGTGTCGCCCGCCGCCGAATCGAATTTAATTCAGATCGGCGCTAATCCCGTGAAAATAGAAGTCATATATAACGGCGTAAGCCCCGTCGCGCCGCTTAGCGCGGATGAAAAACGCCGCGCTCGCGAGGCTTTCGGACTATCGCCTTCGGATTTCGTTGTGGCGCTGATAGCGCGGCTTACGGCGGTTAAAGGCCACGGATACGCGATTGGCGCGGCTAAAATAATAGCCGAAACGTCGCCGGACGTTAAGTTCATATTCGCCGGAAGCGGCGATATGGAATTCGCGCTGCGAAAACAAATTTTTGACGAAGGCGTGACGAACGTTGTCATGACGGGTTTTTTGCCCGATGTACGAGCGCTTGAAAACATTATGGACGCACAGATTAACGCCTCTTACGGCACGGAGGCGACGTCTCTGTCCCTGTTGGAAGGCATGAGTCTCGGAGCGCCCGCTGTAGTAAGCGATTTCGGCGGAAATCCGTATGTGATAAAAGATGAACATACCGGGCTGGTCGTCCCGCGGAAAGATGCCGCCGCGCTGGCCGCCGCCATTTTGCGGCTGGCGGGAGACCCTGCCCTTTGCAAAAGGTTGGGTGAAAACGCGCGCGAAGAATATGAGTCGCGGTTCACCGCCGCGCTTATGGCGAGCCGGGTTACGCGAACATATTTTGAATTGACCGGCGCGGACGTCAGCGGCGGCGAGAAAGGCGGCAGTCTATGATAGACGGAAAATTCCGGATTTTTGGAAAAGTAAGTTTGGCGGACATACTGTTTGTCGCGATCGCGGCGGCCGTCATAGCCGCCGGTGTGAAATTTTCCGCGCCGCGTTCCGCGGCCGCTAAAATCGGCGGCGTCAAAATACGCTATACGGCGGAAATGTACAAGAAAACCACTGATTTCAAAGAAAACGTGAAAATAGGCGATGTTGTCTACGATAGCCTTAAAGGGTTTGAAATCGGGACTATCGTCGAGGTTTACGCTCTTCCATATATGGAGGACGTTCCCGACGCGCGAAAAGGCGTTATACGCCGAACGCCCATCGACGGATTGGAGTACGTCTACGCCGTTATCGAGGCGAACGCGCAGGTGACGAGCGGTTCGACGGCTATAGGCGAATATGAGGTTATGGTCGGCAAGGAAGCGTTTATAAAAAGCAAGTCGTTCGCTTCTTCCGCCTATTTTATAAAACTTGAGCGAATGTGACGAAAGGAGGCGGCCTGTTGATAATCGACGCTAACGGTAGGCTTTTCGGCAAAATCAGTTTAATTGACGCGCTTGTGGCGTTCATAATAATAGGGCTTGGCGCCGGGTTCGCGTATAAACGCTTATCGCGAAGCGCGGCGCCTATAATCAGCGGCGCGGATACGTTCTACGCCACGTTCGCCTTTGAGCGCGTGAGGGACTTCAGCGCTTCCGCCGTTAAGCCCGGCGACATATTTTGGGAGCAATACGAGAGGGAGCTTGGCGAAGCCGTGCGCGTGGAAACCTCGATCGCCAAAGAGATCATGAAGCTTGACGATGGCTCCGCCATTTACGCGCCTATGGAACAGCGCTTTAACCTTTACGTGACGCTGCGCTGCAAGGGGCGCGTAAGCGATTCGGGATATTACGTCGGCGGGGTCAAGCAGCTTTCCATAGGATCCGACGTGCGCCTTAAGTCGAACATGATATTGAGCGGCGGCAAGGTGTGCGCGCTGTCGAAAGAGGCGCCCGCTACGATATACGAGCGTACGAGGCCCGAAGGCGTTTCGTTCGGACAGGCTGTTCCGACGCAGGCCGCCGTTTCGGCTGACTGGCTTTCTTCCGACTCCATACGCGTTACCGCGTCCGGTCAGAAAAAGGACATCGTCTTTAAAGCGGCGCTGTCTCCAGATAGCGATTACGCCGAAGGCGGTCGGTCTTCCGGACAGACGGAACTCATCATGGACGTTATAAACAATGCCGGCGCGGAGCTTAGCGACTATAGAGAAATATCGTCGCAAAACGCCGATGACTCCGGAATCGAGCTTAACTTTTCGAACGGAACGACCGTCGTTTGGCTCTGTTACGGTGATAAGATATACGCCGACGCGTTTACGCTTTATGAAAGCGACATTGAAGCGTCGTCATACTGAACTCAGTTTGAAGCATAGCCGAACCGGGCGCGAAAAAGACCGTTCGGACGGTTATGGTTTAGACTAAGTTCAGTATCATAAGAGAATGGGACGGAGCCCTAAAGTTTTGGCTTCAAATAAGACATATTGACGCGTCTCGCCCTGTCATAAGCGCGTCATCAAGGGGAGATTTTTATGAAAAAGAGAAAAGCGGCTTTTGTTTTACGCGTATGCGCGGCGGTCATATTAGCGGCGACTCTAAACGCGCGAAATGTTCTCGCGCTAAGCGTCGTATACGAGCGAAGTGCGGACGAATCACTTATGAGGGGCGTTACGTTTTCGACTTTTAAGCAAGTTACGGACTCCGGGATGCGCGATGTTTTTTTACTGAAGGCGCCCGTAGATGATCCGTACATAAAAATCGCGCCGGTGGAATCGGCGAAGGAGTACGGGCTTAAAGAAACGGTCAAGACTCTTTTAAGCGACAGCGGGGCGATAGCCGGCGTTAACGGCGATTTCTTCGGAATAGCGGGCGAACGGTCGTTGTCGTTCGGTCCCGTTTTTAAAGATAATCAGCTTATGTCGGTCAGAACGACGACAAACGCCGATAAAAATGAATACGCGTCATTTTACATAGATCAAGAAAATAATCCGTTTATATTGTATCTTAAAACTCAAGTTGAGTTTTTAAACGACGGTAAAAAGAATATAGAGGTCAACTCGATTAATAAGATAAGCGATATGGTCATGCCTCTGATAATAACGAATGACGCTATGAAAGATACCAAAACGCTGGATGAGCGATTCGCCGGGACGGTAAAGGTAGTGGCCGAAAACGGGGCTATAACCAAAATCTCGCTGAAAGGCGAGACTGTAACGCTGCCTGAAGACGGCTTCGCGCTTGTGATGAGTTCGGAATCGGCGGATTACTTTACGCAGTTTTATAAAGTCGGCCAGACAGCGGAGCTTAAAATAGCCGCGGGCATGGATTTTTCCAAGATAAGCGCTGCGATAGGCGGCGGCGGACGTATACTGCTTGACGGCGAAATCGTTCACGACGGCGGACAAGCCGCGGCCGGACGTCAGCCGCGCGCGGCGATAGGCATCTCGCAAGACAAAAAGACGATTATGCTTGTCGCTGTGGATGGGCGCTCGCACAGCATCGGCGCCACGCATGACGAAATGGGCGTTTTGCTACAAAGATTCGGCGCGTATAACGCCATGCATCTGGACGGCGGCGGTTCCGTCTCCATGGCGGTCAAATCGCCGGGCGCCGACGCGCTGAACCTCGTAAACACGCCGTCGGACGGCGCGGAGCGCAAGGTTATAAACGCGCTTGGCGTGTTTAACGAGTCCATACAAGGGGCAGTTACGGATATAGCTGTGGAGCCGAGCGTCAGATCGACGTTCGTCGGTTCGCCGACGCGTATAGACGTGTACGGTCTTGACGCTTATGAAAACCGCGTGGCTTTGCCTCGAGAGGAAGTTAAAATAATTACTGACGACGCCGGAGGCGTTTGGAACGACGCGTGGTTCTATCCTTCAAGAACGGGAGACATAACTATAACGGCCGAATCGGGCGATCTCACGTCGTCCGCGGTCATAAAAAGCCGCCAGATAGTCGAACTGCGTTCGTCCGTACAGGAAATAAAAACCGCGGCGGGCGAAAAAACGCGGCTTTTATTTGACGGTTTGGATGAAAACGCTGAAAGGACCTTTATATACGCCGGCATAACGTACGCTGTGGAGCCGCCCGAACTCGGTTCTGTGGAAAATGGCGTCTTCACGGCCGGAACGGGTACGGGCTGGATAGAATGCTCCCTGGGCGGCATATCAACGTACATACCCGTTTATGTAGGACATAGCGAGCGGGCCGTAAACGCGCTTGAAGGCGACGCGAGCGTCGGTTTTATAGGCTATCCCGACACGCATGTCACCGGTTCGGCCGCCTATTCGTCGGAGCTGTTCAACGAAGGCCTGAAATCCGCGCAAATGGCGTATCATTTCGGCGCTCTTGAAGGCTCGCAGGCGGCTTATATGACGTTTGTTCCGCCGGTGGAGATACCGGGAGATCCCGCCGGGCTTAAGATTGACGCGTATGGAAATAATTCCGGATTTTGGCTGCGAGGACGGCTAAAAGACGCGAACGGCAAGGAGTTTACCGTCGATTTAGCTAAAACTATCGACTGGGAAGGCTGGAAGACGCTTCAAGCGGCTATTCCGGCGGACGCGAGACGTCCTGTAAAGCTTGACCGGCTGTACGTCGCGGCGTTGAACTTGACCGCGCCGGATTCCGGTTCGCTTTTCTTCGACAATCTAGTCGCTTTATATCCGACGGAGGAAGGAAAGATAATCACGCCGGAGGCGCCGAGATATTCGGATCCATTGAAGGCGCCGCTTGACGGCGCGCCGCCGGAAGGCGCCTTTGATATAACGCTGTTGTCAAACACTGGGATATCGAGCGAAAAGAAGCCCGCCAATTATGACAGCGCGCGCAAAAAAGCGTATGAAAATATCGTCAGAAACTCTGAATTCGCTATTTTGGCGGGTTCGTCCGATGTCGACTCGCCGCCGGAATGCGTATTCGCGGCGGGGTCTCAATTTTCTTTCAGAGAATATAAAAACGCGATTGTGGTGAACCTAAGCGCCAGAAACGGCGGAATCGTCGCTACCGCGCCGTGGCAATGGCTTCAAATGAATGACGCGGTGACAAAGACCGTGAGCGAACATGTTATAATGGTAATCGATAAAAATCCGCTTAATTTCCACGAGAAGGAATTCGAATTGTTTCATGAAACGCTGTTAAAATTGCGCGAAACGGGTAAAAACATAATAGTAGTGTCGTCGGACGGCGATAGTTCGTCGCTTAGCGTGAAGTCAGGCGTGAGATACTTGAACGCGGCCGGGTTATGGAAGGCTGACGGAACGCTGAACAGCGCGTGCTGTCTCGC
>JAISER010000046.1 GCA_031263985.1 Clostridiales bacterium
ATCACTTTAAACCATAAAACCTTGAGGCTCAGCCCTAAACCCCGCCGGGGTTCTCGACCCCGGACCCCACGCCGCGCATTTGCGCGGCTTCATGAAGCGATTGAATAGTCATTAAAGAATATACGCGAGTGAACATTGACGCTGAAATCACTTTAAACCATAAAACCTTGAGGCTCCGCCCCAAACCCCGCCGGGATCTTCGACCCCGGGCCCCACGCCGCGCATTTGCGCGGCTTCGTGAAGCGATTGAATAGTCATAAAGAATATGCGCGAGTGAACGTTGACACTGAAATCACTTTAAACCATAGTCCGAACGGTCTTTTCCACACTGGACTTTATCGCGAAGCCTCGCCTAGTTTGGTTATGTTTCAAACCGAGTTCAGTATGACCATATCGCAGCGCGCTTCCGTACGCGTTCCTTCAAAATACAGGTTTTCCAAAGGAATCCATTCGTTGATGAAACGATCCAGCTTTTCGGCTCCGTCACGTTGTAAAATTCGCTCTTTTCGCTTGTCAGCGCTTATCTTTAAGAATACTGAAAAATCATACGCGCCGGCTAAAGACGGATGCATACTATAAGAGCCTTCCACAACGTTAAGACGCTTTGGTTCAAACGCGACAGGCGCCGACAGTTTTTGAGCGCCGCAGTCATAAGGGCGGTAAGAAAACGCCGATCCGGACACAAGCGGATCTAAAACTTCCGACTTGAACCGCTCGTAATCTACATTGCCGCCGGGCTTTGCGAGGCGTTCTCGCGTTTTTAGTTCGGGGCGCAAGAAGAAATCGTCCATGTGTAACGCGTCACAATCGTCGTATATATCTTTCAGCAATAAGGCGAGCGTTGTCTTGCCCGCGCCGCAGTTTCCGTCGATAGCCATTATAACGCGCGCTCGCTTCGCAAGTTCCGCGTCAATGCGGCAAAATAGCGGCAAAAACGGGCAAAAATCGGCGCGTATAACACGGTACGCGGGCGCGTACAGACGGCGAAAAACATCCGTATGGCTAATCGGTCCGTTATAGCTTGAAATAAGGCTTCGCGCGGCGGCAGGGTCAAACGGCAATTCGCCCGAAACGCACATATCATGAAAAACGCGCAGTTTGGCCGTAAAAGCGTCGGCGTCTGGCGGCTCTAAGCGACTGGTTAACAGAAACAGACGAAATAGCGTGGCGGGGTTCAGGCCGGTTTTCCGCGACGCAGCCAGATGGACGCGACTGAAGCGGTAGCCAAGCGGTTCGACGAGATGTCGAGCGTATCGCCCTGCCCGCGGATTTCTAAGTTCATTGGATATCAAATCCACGCCGCTTTTCTCATCTGACACAAAATGCTCACAGCCGAATTCGCTTTGGTACAGCGCCTTGAGCGCGTCGCGCGGTTGAAGCGCGGGGTAGATTTTTAACTGCTCCAAAAGCAGACGCCTCACGTCATTCATGCCGGTTTCCGCTATCTATCAAAAGCTTGGGACAGATCTTCAATTATGTCGTCTATGTTTTCAACGCCGACGGATAAACGGATGGTGTTTGGCTTTATATCCTGCTCGAGCAGTTCCGTCTCGACAAGCTGAGAGTGCGTCGTGCTTGCCGGATGCGCCACCAATGACTTAACGTCGGCCACGTTCGCGAGCAGGGAGAAGATCTTTAGCCGATCGACGAACGTCCTGGCCTCTTGAAGGCCGCCTTTAATTTCGAATGTGAATATCGAGCCGGCGCCATCGGGGAAATACTTTTTATATATCGCGTGGCTGGGCTGTCCAGACAGCGACGGATGGTTCACGCGTTCGACTTTCGGATGATTTCGCAAATACTCGACGACTTTCAGCGCGTTTTCCACGTGACGCTCCACGCGCAGAGAAAGCGTCTCCACGCCCTGTAAAAGCAAAAAAGCGTTAAACGGCGATATGCACGCGCCCGTGTCGCGCAGTAATATGGCGCGTATGCGCGTTACGAACGCCGCTGGGCCGACGGCTTTCGTAAAAGAGAGGCCGTGATAGCTTGGGCTTGGTTCGGTGATCCGCGGGAATTTGCCGCTCGCTTCCCAATCGAACGCGCCGCCATCCACAATCACGCCGCCTATGCTCGTGCCGTGACCGCCTAAAAATTTCGTCGCGGAATGTATGACGATATCCGCGCCATGTTCTATCGGGCGCAAAAGATACGGCGTGGCGAAAGTGTTATCCACTATAAGCGGTATTTTATTTTTATGAGCCAGATCAGCGACGGCTTCTATGTCAATTACGTTGGAGTTCGGGTTGCCGAGCGATTCTATCAATATGGCTTTCGTGTTCGGGCGTATAGCTTTTTCAAACTCACTGATATCGAGCGGGTCCGTGAAAGTCGTCGTCACGCCGTAAATAGGCAGCGTGTGCGTGAGCAGATTGTAGCTACCGCCATAGATTGTTTTCGCGGACACTATATGGTCGCCGGCGCTGGCCAGGTTTTGAACGGCGTAAGTCAGAGCGGCGGATCCGGAAGCGACGGCCAGCCCGGCGACGCCGTTTTCCAGCGCGGCCACTCTACGCTCAAGAGCTTCTTGCGTGGGGTTCGTTATGCGCGTGTAGATGTTGCCGGGTTCGGAAAGGCTAAAGCGAGCCGCCGCGTGTTCGCAGTTGTGGAACACGTAAGACGTGGTTTGGTATATAGGCACGGCGCGCGCGTCCGTAGCGGGGTCTGCGGTCTCTTGACCGACATGGATTTGTTTCGTTTCAAACCTCCAGTTGTTTTCCGCCATAACAAAAACCTCCTTTTCAAAATTATACTGAGTTCCGCCTGAAACATAACCAAACCGAGTGAGGCTTAGCGGCAAAGTCCAACGTGAAAAAGACCGTTCGGACGGTTATGATTTAGGCCGATTTCAGTATTAGTGGTTTTGGAGCGGGATAAAGCCTATAAAATACTATGTATATATGTTTTATTATAATCAACGTAAGAATAACAAAGCGCTCCGTTATTGTCAACCGAATTTTTAGATTAGGAGCGGTTCAGCCGGATATCCCGGACAAAACGACGCTGGCGGGGAACCGGAACTTTAAAGCTTAAAATGAACAAGCCCCCAAACGCGCGTTTTGAGGACTTGCGGACAGTGAAGCCAAAATCATCTTTTTGAAAACTGTGGAGCGCGTCTGGCGCCCTTAAGACCGTATTTTTTACGCTCTTTCATGCGCGGGTCCCGCGTCAGAAAGCCGGCTTTTTTAAGCGCGGGACGAAATTCCGCGTCCGCCTCAAGCAGCGCGCGGGATATGCCGTGCTTAATGGCGCCCGCCTGACCTGTAAACCCGCCGCCGAACACGTTCACCTTGACGTCGAATTTGGACGTCATGCCCGTCAATTCGAGCGGCTGCCTTACAATCAGCTTAAGCGTCTCGAGACCGAAATAATCGTTTATATCTCTCTTGTTGATTACGATTTTACCGTTGCCGGGAACCAAATATACTCTCGCGACGGAACTCTTCCGTCTGCCTGTGCCATAGTATCTTGCCGCGACCAACTAAAAACCTCCTTTACGAATCAATATTCGCGAATCAATATTCGATGAACTAATATTTGATGTCGAGCGCCTCGGGCTTCTGCGCGGCGTGCTTATGCTCCGGACCCGCGTAGACAAAGAGCTTTTTAATAGTGTTTCCGCCAAGCGTGTTTTTTGGCAGCATACCCTTAACGGCATGTATAATCACCTGTTCAGGCTTTTTATCAAGCATTACCCGAAGAGTGGTCTCTTTCATGCCGCCCACATAGCCGGAGTGCCGTCTATAAATTTTTTGATCGAGCTTTTTACCGGTAACTTTAATTTTATCCGCGTTCACGACTATGACATAGTCGCCCGCGTCCACGTGCGGCATAAATATAGGCTTATTTTTGCCTCTTAAAATTTTGGCTATCTCGCTTGACAATCGGCCAAGCGTATGGTTCGCGGCGTCCACCACGTACCATGTCCGCTTTACTTCAGCGGGTTTAGTAATGTATGTGGATCTCATCTTAACCTCCATCACCCTTTATGAAGACCGGGGCTAACGGTTTTCGTAACAGGGGAAACTAACAAAAGCCATTATACCCCGTGAAACTTAGAGTGTCAACAACCGCGCTTAAATTTATCGAGCCGCCATCCATCCGCCCGTTAAAGCCGTTACCTAAGCGAAATCCAAATGCGTCGACGCTATGCCGAAATCATACTCGTTTTGCGCGAACGAAAAACGATAGCCCCTCGCGACGGCGAACTCGCATATCTTTCGAAACTGCTCCAATATCCCGCTTTTCCACTCGTGACCGAAAGCCTCTATAGCGCTCATGCTGTCCGCCATAGAGGGATCTGAGAGCCACGCCGTCAAAAGCGCGCCCGCGTCGCCGCCGCTTTCGGCGTATACCGCGCTCCAATCCGACGTGGACTCGAGCCAGTCAGAGCGAAGCGTCGTGGTGAAAAACAACAGCCCATTCTTGACGTCTATCAATTTAGCGTGATCTTTAAGCCATTGTTTTCGCGCGTAATCCAGATAGTAAGCGGTTCTGTCGCCGCTGTCCGGGTCAGGATTAGACTTTTCCGGCGCCAAGGCTCCCAGCAGCCCGCAATGGCAGTCACGCATGGCGGTCATCACGGCCAAGTTTCCCTCAAACATATGTAAGCGCGGCGCGCGGTCCACGCTGTCGCAGGAACCCGCGAAAACGACTATAGCGCTGACGAACGAATCATACATAAGCTTAGCCGTTTCAGGCGTTTCCGACAAGAAGCTGTGCGAAGCGTTTTTGGAATGAAGCCCGAATTTAAGCCAGTCGCTGTTCTGCGAAAGTTCCTCCGAGTATCTCGCGGGCAGTCCAACTACGCTGTCTAAATAACAGTAGAGGCTGAAAACCGCCCCATACTCGTCATGGAGCTGTTTTAGCCCGCCAAAGAAGTCGTTTTGAAACACGCTGGAATACAACGCGCTTCTGACGTCATTCAGGCAAAGCTCCGCGTCGTCCACGGATAAATGCGCGTAACGGCGCGCCGCCCCGCCGGCATATGCCACGGCGGCGCCGTTGTCGCCTTTCTCCCCCTTATCGCCTTTATCCCCTTTCTCTCCGGCCGCCCCCAAAAACCCGCTTTCCTCAAGCGCCGCGACGCGAGAACTCAATTCCGCCGCTTTCGATATAAGCTCGTCAACGGTAGCGTCATATTTTTCGGGCAGCGCGTCAAATGGCTGAAACGCGGAAGCCTTAACGCCAAAAATAAACGGTTGAAACGACACGCTTCGGACGGCGTCGCAAACCTTCACGAACGCTTCATATTGCCCGGCCGACGCTATTTCGTCGATGGCCAGGCTATACGTCACTTCTCCGTTTTCGCGGTTAGTCACGATGGCGCTTTTTCCCTTGACCGTCCTTCGGCCCGGCGCGCGGAACGATATGTAAACCGACGCGTTTTCCGGAATTTTAAATATATGATTTTTTTGCGACCCGTCTTTCAGCGCTATTTTGAGCGTGTGCGCGTTCGCGTCTCCAAGCGTGACGTAATAGCCCGTAACGACAGGATGAGGTCTGTCTTTATAGATAGCGACGCCGCGTTGTCTTTCAAAACCCATAAACTATTCACTCCTATATTTTATAGTGTCGATGCGGGCAACGTAACATAAGAATTCAGTAATATTCAATATTGATATTCGCCGCGCTCCATGTTTACGCTTAAATCCATATAATATGAAACGGACGCCCAGAGTTGGGACTCGTCAAACGATATCTCGATGTTTTTCACCTGCCCTTTAACCGTGAAATTCCATCAATCTATCATTTGACGAATCCTTATCTCAACCGCCCGGTTCCGAGCGCCATTTTTTTGATAAATCTAGAATTATTTTCATCCTGTCGAAAACGGTCGCAAAAAGAATACAATTGGAAAACGCGGCTATAATATATTGGAGCAAGGAAGCTCTTTAAGCCGCGATATCCGCTTATCGCAAAGCGAGACGGACCGCGGCCCAAGAAGTGACAGACGAAAAAAACAGCCGGAAAACTGATCTCCGGCGCCACAAAATCAAGGAGGAAAAAAACATGAGTAATATGATAATCAACACGAATGTACTGGCGTTAAACGCCCACAGGGCGCTGAAATTCGTCGGGCAGGACATGGCGCTCGCGTCGCGCCGCCTTTCTTCGGGCCTGCGTATAAACTCCGCTTCCGACGACGCGTCCGGTCTGGCGATATCCGAAAAGATGCGCTCGCAAATTCGCGGCCTTGACCAGGCTTCGCAAAACGCGCAGGACGCCATTTCGCTTTTTCAGACCGCCGAGGGCGGTATGCAGGAAATTGAAAACATGCTGCAAAGAATCAGAGAACTGACGGTCAAAGCCTCCAACGATACGAACGAACATAACGCTATCGGTACGGGCGACCGCCAAAAGATACAGGACGAGTTGGACCAGCTCGTTCAGGAGATTGACTCCATGGCTGAAAGAGTGGAGTTTAACCGTAAAAAAGTCATAAGCGGAGACTTCGCGAACCCTGAGCAGGCTGTTGTGGATCGAGAGGTTTTGGTGGAGGTAAGAGTCGCTGAAGAAGGCGCCGCCGCTTCCGCTCAAGTCCGCCGCGCGGATGACAACGGCGCGGCGCAGACCGCTTTAACGCTTTTTACCACCACTTACACAAATTACACGGATTATCAAGATGCTTTAGTGGATTTCGATGATGCGGACGTAGCTCTTGAGCTGGACTGGGCGGGCACGTTCGGCCCAATGGCCTCCGCTGCCATGGCCGAAATTAACACTTATGTCGTAGCGGGCGAATCCCCGTTTACAGGGAACTACAATAGAGCCGAAGTAACGGCGTATTTCATCGCCAATCCAAATACGATCGCCGCTGAGATCGCTGATGCCGGAAACACGTATCATACTGCAGTCGGTGCCTTCGATACCCTCGTAACCACTTTCCAGATTGCCAGTGATGATTTGAACACCGCGGCCAACGTCTGGTCTAACGATACGGCCGGCCGAAACGAGCTGCGAAACCTGCAAAACAGCGTGAAAGCGTCGTCAGAGGCTTTAACAGGCGCGGCCGAGGACCTAAACCAGGCCCTAACGCGGGTTAACCAAGCCGAAAATATACTGGCGCTGGCTGCAAACGCCAGAAATGAAGCGAACGCGTCCGGGCCGAAACGCGACCTGTACTTCCAGATCGGCGCGAACGCCTACCAAAGCCTTATCACGAACATCGGCCAGATAAAAAGCGACTTGCTCGGCATAGGCAACGGCATGGGCAGCGCGCTTATAGACGTGCGCGCCGACTCCGGCAAAGATATCACGGGCTGGCTCGACACTATAGACTACGCCATTTCTTACGTTTCGGCCGAGCGTTCCAAAATGGGC
>JAISER010000048.1 GCA_031263985.1 Clostridiales bacterium
TTCGTTCCCCTTGACGGCCTGGAAAACGCCGTTACGGACTTACTTCAGTCCATACATCATGATATGTTCTTGGCCGCTAAAAAACTACTGGATGAAAAAACGTATGTTGCGACGGATTACGACGATTTTAAACGTATTATGGCCGAAATTCCAGGTCTTATAAAGGCGATGTGGCGCGGCGATGAGTCGTGCGAGGACGTCATAAAGGAACAGACTTCAGCTACGTCACGCTGCGCGCCGTTTCAGCAGGAGCGCTTGTCGGACGTATGCGTGTGCGGCGGCGGAAAAGCGAAGAAGATGATCGTTTGGAGCAAAGCGTACTAAGGACTCGTCAAATAATATCTTGACGTTTTTCACTTACCCTTTCGCCGTCAGGCCTCGTTGTCGTCGGTCGCCATACCGCTCCGGGTATGTCTCCTTCCTCCGCCTTGCCTGACGACGAAATCGCGGCGTGAAATTCCATCAATTTATTATTTGACGAATCCTAAGCGCAACGCCCTTTACGCCTATTGCGATTTAACAAATGATCGCGTCGGAAATAAACCGGTTGTTGCAACCCCGCGTTTAGCATAGCTGGAGACGCTTACGCTATTAAATTATATGACAGTCCAATCGTTTTATAAAGCCGCGCGAACGCGCGGCGCGGGGTCCGGGGTCGAAGACCCCGGCGGGGTTTGGGGCGGAGCCTCAAGGTCTTTATATCTAAGTTGGGGGAAGTCCAGCGCGTTCGCTGACAATGAACGCTATTTATCCTTGGCGCTGAAAGTCAAAGACGCTAGAAAACTGAAGAGAACCGCGCATGTGACGCCCGCCGCCGACGCTTTCAAACCGCCTGTCAATATGCCGGAAGCGCCGGCTTTGTCTATTTCTTCCTTAACGCCCTTCGACAATAAGTATCCGAACCCTGGCAAAGGGACTTTCGCCCCAGCGCCGGCGAAATCCGCCAATTTTTCGTAAACTCCGACGCCGCCTAAAACGCAGCCGGCGACGACGAACAAAACCAGTATGCGCGGCGGAGTGAGTTTAGTCTTGTCCATTAAAATTTGTCCGACGACGCAGATTAACCCGCCGACTATAAACGCTTTTAAGTAGTCCATGAAAAAACACCTCCGTGAGTTCGGTCAACCGCCTAAATTTGAGAAAAATCCGGGTAAAATGAAATAGCACAGCGATCCGGCGAATTTGCCCAGCGCCACAAACAGCACTATGAAAAACATGCCTTTACGTACGTTGAGGCGGCGCGCCGACACCGGAATTACGTCTATCATTTCGGCTAAAGACATAGCTATGCCGCCCCAGAACACGCCGACCGCGAAGCCTATAACCGCTCCGGAGCCGCTTCTGGCGAAACCGGCTATGCCGCCCCACACGGAGGCCTTCGGCCCGAATATTTCGAAGAGCGCGCCGCAAACCCCGCCAAGCGTTATGATATCCTCATAAAAGCGGGTCTTTGTCTCAGTGCGCGTTTTCTGCGCCAGACGCGGAGCGACGCCTATAAAAGCTATAAACCCAAAGATGCTGCCCGCTATGACCACGCCAGAGGAAAAACCCAACAATATCGCTAAGGCGGCGCGCATCATTCGGTGTCACCCGACTTTTTCCGTTCGCTTATAATATCTACCAGCGTTTCAACGGTTTGCGTTTCATATTGGCTGACTTGCACTTCTATAGGGGTAGGGTCTTCCGTTATGTTTTTGCCCGCGAAATGGTTAAAGAAGACGATTATGCCCACGACAAGGCCAAAGGCGTAGGGAATTTCGATTATAAGGGGTTTGTCCGTATTTACGCCAAACAATAGCTTATATATGTTTATAAAGATGTTACGTAGCTGCGCGTCCGTATGAAAGCTCATTATCGCCGTTGATGAGCCGAAAAAAAACACAATTGATATAAAAGCCGTTTTGCAAAAGAACCACGCTTTGTTCAGTTTTTTTTTAACGGGATAATATTTTATCAAGACATCCGAGGCGCCCACGCTATTTATTACGAGCTTAGGGTAGACTTCCTTTATGGCTTTGATCACATCCGTAACCGATATTACGACAAATCCGCTTTTTTTAAGCTGTATGTCCATAAGCTTGATGTCGCGGACGCGTTCGGATATATTCATATCAGCGCAGACATCTTCCGCGACGTCGCTTACATACACTTCAGAGCGGTCTGAGATTTCAGCCTTTTTCGATAGTTTTACATATATGTCCGAAGACATTTATAAACACTCCTCTTGCGTATACTTTCTCTTTGCTCGTTCCAAAGAGCAAAGCTAACGCTATCGCTAATATTATCGCCGCGCTCGCTATAAATAATCCCAGTTTTTTTTTGCCAGTCATTACGCTCATCTCCTTATAAATTTAGTTGACTATATTATTCCATTTTTTGGAATAATATAGTCAACTCCGCTTGATTAGCCGCCGTAAACGAATCGGCGCAAAAAAAGAAGCTGGCGCGAAACGCCGTTATGCTATATAATGCTATGTTATATAATAGATAGGTTCCAGGACAGGTTTAATGATGAAATGAACGGCGCGTTTAAAAATCGCTTTCGGTGGGAATATAAAGTCGGAAAGTTCGGCTGACTGAATATCGGAGGAATAAAAATGTCCGTTCAAAACGCGTATAGTAAAATCAAACAAAACGCTATACTCACAATGCCCAAGGAAGAACTCACGTACACGCTGTTCGATGGGGCCGTCAAATTTTTAAACCAGGCTATAGCGGCGGTCGATTGCGGCGAAAAAGACTATCTTAGAGCGAACGAACTCACTATAAGAGCGCAAAATATCGTGAGAGAGCTGCAAGTGACGCTGGATCGCTCTTACGATGTGGCGCGCGGTTTAGCCGATATATACGCCTATATTTACGACCTTATCGTGGACGCGAACATAAAAAAGGACGTTGAGAAACTTCGTGAGGCGCGTGACTTGCTGCGCGAACTGCGCGACGTGTGGAAAGAGGCTATAACCTCGGCGCGGAAAGACGCGCGCTCATAACGAGCGCGCCTTTCCGCTTAAATACTGAGCTTAGCCTGAAACATATCCGGACCGAGCGCGAGAAAGACTGTTCGGATGGTTGCGGTTTAGACTGAGTTCAGTATAAACATTTAAATATCGCCGGAAAGATGGTATTATATTGAACGAAATCTTAAAAGGACATAAAAGGATCGCCATTATGGGCGGCACGTTTGACCCAATACATTACGGACATCTTGTAGCCGCCGAAGCGGTAAGGAGCGAGTACGGAATCGAGCGAGTGATATTTATACCGTCGGGCAATCCTCCGCACAAAGTTACGAAACGCGTGACGAACGCCGAGCGCCGTTACCTGATGACGGAACTGGCCACGGTGAACAATCCGTATTTTTACGCGTCGAGACTGGAAACGGACAGACCCGGCAGCACGTATACGATAGACACGGTGTCGGAGATAAGCCGCATATGCGACGCGGGGACGGAGCTTTTCTTCATTACGGGGGCGGACGCGATTTTTTCCATTTTAACGTGGAAAGACGCGCGGCTGCTGCTGAGCATGTGCGCGTTTATCGGCGTGACCAGACCGGGTTATAATAAAAGCTCGCTTATGGAACATATAGGCAACGTCAATGAACAGTATGAGGACAGACTTAAATTTCTCGAAGTCCCCGCTTTAGCCATATCGTCCACGGATATACGCAGAAGAGCGGAGTTTGGAAAAGCGATAAAATATCTGTTGCCGGAAGAAGTCGAAACGTATATTAAAAAACACGATCTCTACCGACTGGATTTGAAAGATTTCGACAAGGACAACGCTATAAAATATTTAAGCGAAAATTTGACCGAAAAACGCTTTTTACATACGATGAACGTGGCGTGGGAAGCGGTCGGGATAGCTGAACGGCTTGGGGCGGACAAAGGAAAAGCGTATATCGCGGGGCTTCTGCACGATTGCGCGAAGGACGTCGGTCAAACGCCGGAAGCGTTTAAAGACATTGGCGTAGAAACATATGACGGCGCGTTCCCCCAGCTTTCGCACGGACCCCTTGGAGCGAAAATCGCTCGAGAGCTGGGCGTAAACGATGAGGATATCTTGAACGCGATAACGTATCATTCCACCGGGCGTAAAGAAATGTCGCTTCTCGAAAAGATAACGTTTGTAGCGGACGCTGTCGAACCTGGCAGGCCGGAAGACGCGCAACGCGAGATACGCGCGGCGTTGGATCAAGATATTAACGGCGCTGTGGTTTCCGCGCTTAAGCGCAAGTTCGAATATTGCGCCCGGAAAGGCCAATCGGTTCATCCTTTGGGGCGCGAAGCTCTCAGCTATTATGAAAGCTTGAAGAACTGACGCCTTCACGCTGAGCTAAGGCGTGAAACGCGGGCGGGTCAATGAGGTTCGGCGAGGATTTGCATTAACGCGAATACACATGAAAAATTAAATGAGGGGGATTGGAGTTTGGTTCGTTTTATAAAAACGGCGGTTAAAGCGGCGAGCGACAAGTTTGGCGAAGATATCGTCATTCTTAACATAGGAGGGGTCTCCTCGCTTGCGGATTATTTTTTAATAGTAACTGGCGGAAACGTGAATCAGATTAAGGCCATAGCCGACGAGATAGACAGGAAACTGCGCGATGAGGGCGTTTATCCCAAACATACGGAAGGCTACGACAGCGCAAGCTGGGTTTTGCTGGACTACGGATTTATGATAATTCATATTTTTGACAGAGAAAGCAGGAATTTTTACTCTATAGAGCGTTTGTGGAGCGACGCGAGAACAGTGGACGCGACGACATTGTAAAGAGGGCTGGTTAGTATGGCCGAAAGCCGGAAACCAAAGGCTAAAAACGCGCCTGTGACGAAAACTAAAACTAAAAACGGAACTAAGCGCGACAGTTCTATAACGCGTGAAATAGCGGCTATATCGTTCGTTTCGGTCGGCGTATCGCTTGGGCTGGCGATGTTCGCGCGAGGCGGCGGCGGGGTGGCGGGCGTTTTCGTAAGCGGCGTTTTGCGCGGGCTTTTTGGAGTCGGCGGCTACATGGCGCCGTTTATAACGGCGGGTTTGGGCGTAATGGTTTTCTTGTCAAAAAAACGGTTACGCGTTAAATACGCGCTAGGCGCCTTAATCTTTTTATGCTTTATAACGTTTTTATCCATATTCAATGAAGAAGATCCGGATTTAAGCGGTTTTTTCGCGTATCTCTCCCGGTATTACAATCTAGGCTCGGCGTATAACGGAGGACTTATAGGGCTTTGCCTTGGGCGCGGCTTGTCGATTATGTTTGGCGAGATCGGCGCGTACATAACCTTAACGACAATTATTATAATTTCCCTTATACTTATTACCGGCAGGTCATTTTTTTCATTCATATCGTTTGTGTCGGACAAGCTGTTAAGCTATGGCTATGACGACGATATTGAATATGTCGAAGAAGACGCTCCGCCAAGCTTCTCGCGGACCGTCGAGAAAAGCTCTGAACGCGCGCCCGCGATTTTTACCATACAAGACGGCAAGAAAAATATAGGCGAGGTTATGCTCATTTCAGAAGCTATCAAAAAAAGGCGCGGACACAAGCCGGCGGTTAAAGAAGTGAAAAGCGCCGATATAACCGAAGTGATAAATCTATCCCCCGCGTCAATCGACGAATCCGACGACGATATTACGGTGCGCGGCGTGCCGGACGAAGAGCCGCCGTTTAAAGAGGAAGCGTACGTGGGTGAAGCGAAGACGGAGAAGCCAGACAGCGTAAGCGATTTTACGAACGAAGCGGCCGAACGGACTTTAGCGGCTTCGTCAAAACCTGGCGAGTACAGTCCGCCGCCTATAACCCTTTTAAACGTCAATCCCGCGTCGGCATCCACCGGTTCGCGCGCGCGTATTTTGGAAAATTCCAAGAAATTGGAGAACACGCTTAAAAGCTTCGGCGTGGAGGCGAAGGTCATAGAGGTCAGCAAAGGCCCGGCCGTAACGCGTTACGAACTTTCGCCCGGACATGGCGTCAAGGTATCGAAAATATCAAGCCTCGCCGACGATTTAGCGCTTAATCTGGCGGCGATAGGCGTGCGCATAGAAGCCCCTATACCGGGTAAAGCCGCCGTAGGCATAGAAATCCCGAACAAAGAGGTGACGCCCGTACACTTGCGCGAAGTGCTGGAAGACGATGCGTTTAAAAATTTTCCGTCGCGGTTGGCGTTCGGACTTGGCAAGGATATAGCTGGCAACACTATCGTGGCGGATATAGCGAGAATGCCGCATCTTCTTATAGCTGGCTCCACGGGTTCCGGCAAAAGCGTGTGCATAAACACGCTTGTGACAAGCCTTTTGTATAAATCAAACCCGGACGAAGTAAAACTGCTTATGGTGGATCCTAAAGTCGTGGAACTTAGCGTCTATAACGGCATACCGCACCTTATAATCCCCGTCGTTACGGATCCTAAAAAAGCGGCGGGCGCGCTCAATTGGGGAGTGCAAGAGATGATACGCCGATATAACCTGTTCGCCGAAACGGGCCTTAGAGACTTGCGCGGTTACAATCAACGCCTGAAGGAATCGGGTGAAACCGACGTTTTGCCGCAAATCGTAATTATAATAGACGAGCTGGCGGATCTTATGATGGCCGCTCCCGATGAGGTGGAGGACGCCATATGCCGTCTGGCGCAGATGGCGCGCGCGGCGGGCATACACCTTATTATCGCGACTCAAAGGCCGTCGGTGGATATAATAACCGGCTTGATAAAGGCTAATATACCGTCAAGACTGGCGTTCGCCGTGTCGTCCGGCACGGATTCGCGCACGATACTCGATATGACGGGCGCGGAGAAGCTGTTAGGAAAAGGCGATATGCTCTTTTATCCTGTCGGCATGGGCAAACCCGTACGATTGCAAGGCGCTTTCGTGTCGGATAAAGAGATAGAGAGTATAGTTGGGTATATAAAAAACAGTTACAGCGTAGAATATGACAAAGAAATGATTGACGCCATCACTGAGGCTAAAGTTGTAAATGATGACGCGGAGGGTGAAGAGGACGAATTTTTTGAGGAGGCGGTGGAGTTTTTACTACGCCGTGAGAAAGCGTCCGCTTCGTTGCTTCAGCGGCAGTTTAGAATAGGATACAATAGGGCGTCGCGCCTTATAGAGTATCTTGAGGCGCGCGGCATAGTCGGGCCTGAAGACGGGAGTAAGCCGCGTAAAGTCCTAATAAGTTCGCTTGAATGGGAGAACATAAAAACCAGACGTATATAGCGGGCCGCTCAATCGTAAGAGGGGGAACCTGGGCCGAGAAAAAGTTCCCTCTCCAAATCCTAAAAAGTTTCACAAAAAAGTTTCGCGGAAAATCTAAATTCGCGCTATATCTAACGCGATTTGCGCCTTCAGCGCGTCTAGATCAGGGAACTTTCGTTCATCGCGCAGTTTCTTTAAAAAATCGACTTCTATCACTTCGCCGTATATATATTCATTAAAGCCGATTATAAATGTTTCAGCCGTGACGATGCGGTCAGCAATGCTGTCAGCGGCGCTGTCAGATGAGACAGTGGGCTTTACGCCGACATTCGCGGCGCCTTTGTACGTTTCGCCGTTTATGTGAACGAACACGGAATAAACGCCGTTTGGAGGCGCGAGCTTGAGCGCGTCGATAGACTGGTTGACGGTGGGAAAACCGAGTGAGCGTCCTATTTTTTCGCCGCTTTCGACGGCGGCCCTTATGAAGTATGGTCTCGTGAGCAGTTCGCTGGCTTTGTCAAAACGCGCGGACAATATATGTTCGCGTATAGAGCTTGAACTGACTTTAACGCCGCTTTCGGTCAACAGGAGTGGGACGGGCTTTACGTCGAAACCGTACTTGGCGCCTCCGGCGATGAGCGTGTCGGCGCCGCCGGCCCGGTTTTGACCGAAACGATAGTTTTCGCCTACGGCGACAAAAAGGCAGTTGAGCTTTTCCACGAGAATATCGGCGATGAACCGTTCAGGGGGCAAATTTACCACTTCGCCGAACGGATATTCAATGTAGGCGTCGGCGCCCATTTTCTTGAGCAGATATATCTTTTCTTCAGGCGTATATATATACTTAAACGGAGTTCCCGTGAGAAATGACGCTGGATGAGGGAAAAACGAAAAGACGACGGTTTTTAATCCTTGCGCTTTTTTTTCTTCGAGCGCCGCGAACAGCCGTTTATGACCCGCGTGCAGCCCGTCGAAATTTCCCAGCATTACGGCTGTCGGCTCAGTTAGTTTAAATGATGATGTTTTGTATACGAGCATGCGCAACTATCCTTCGTAATATTTAGTTTACAGCGTGACAAGCGGTTTGAAAACGTCGTTTTCACGCCGGCATATGGCTGTCAGGGCGCCGTCGGGCCGATAGATAAGAAAAAACGGCTTGTCGTCGCGCGGGCAGGCGGATATGTGCGTTCGCGAAACAGGCGCGCCGTTAAGGAGGCGCTTAACGCCGTCTTCGGTTACGGATATCTTTACGCATATGTCAGAAAGCGCGTGATCAATTGGGATAATGGCTTTTTCAATTTCTCCAAGACCCCAAAGCTCTTTGATTTGACCGAGCGTAAGCGCGTCTGAAACGTCAAAGCGTCCGGCGCGCGTCCTTATAAGCGCGGCCATGCACGCGCCGCACCCCAGTTTTTGACCTATGTCATCGCAAAGGCTGCGTATGTACGCGCCCTTTGAGCATGTCACATCCATCGTAAATGTGTCCGCGGATATCACTTCGACTATTTTTATGTCGCGTATAGTGATATTTCTCGGCTTACGCTCTACGCTGACGCCTTTTCGCGCCAGATTATACAGCTTTTGACCGTTTTGTTTGATGGCGGAATGCATGGGCGGCGTTTGCGAGTATTCTCCTTTAAATGACAATACGGCCGCTTCTATGTCAGAATACGGTATATCCACCGGCGTTTCGCTGAGAATTTCGCCGGACAGATCGAGCGTGGACGTCGTCACGCCAAGCTTTACCGAGGCTCTGTACGATTTGTCGTCCGCCGTAAGCAAAGACGCGATTTTGGTCGCCTTTCCGACGCACGCTATCAAAACGCCTTGCGCGTCGGGGTCAAGCGTTCCGGCGTGGCCGATCTTTTTTACGCCCAGAGTTTTACGCAGTACGGCCACGACGTCATGCGACGTATAGCCGCTTTCCTTATATACGTTAATTACCCCGCAAATTGGCTTCATTCATTTCATTCCTTAACGCCGGCTCTATTAAATGAAAGGCTTTTTCTATCGTCGCGTTGATTGAGCAGCCGGCCGCTCTCTCATGACCGCCGCCGCCGAAGAGCCGCGCGACGTTTCTTACGTTTATCTCTTTAGAGCGTAAACTTACCTTCACTTCGTCCGTAGATTTTTCGTACAAAAACGCCGCCACTTCGGCGCCGCGCGTGTTAAGAGCGTACTCGGCGATGCCGTCCAAATCCTTTGAGGAACCGCCGCATTGCTCAAAGTCGTCCAAGGTGATGAACAGCTTAGCTATCGCGCCTTCCAACGTAAGCGCGCTTAACGCTTTAGCGAGCAGTTTCGCCTCGAGAATGGAATGCGTTTGCGTTATTTCGCGCGTTATTTCTGAAAACCGAATGCCTGTGGATATGAGCTTCGCCGCCACTTCGAACGTGGCCGGCGATACGGACGGGTGCAAAAAGCGGCCGCTGTCGAACACTATGCCCGCGTAGAGCGCGGACGCTATGTTTTGGTCTATAGGAGTCATCTCGTTTATAATATGGAACATCAATTCGCACGCGGCGCATTTTTCGGGGTCTATGACATTGTGCGCGGCGAACGGCTCTTTGTTGAGAACATGGTGGTCTACGCATAAGCTGTCTTTAGCGCGCGACATGATATCTTTAGCCTGCGCTGTGATGCGGTTCAACTCAGCGCAATCCACAGCGACGAACAAGTCAAAGTCTTGTTCCAGCGATACGCGGTCCGCATCGCCAAACGCCGGCAAAAATTCGCGGCCCGGCAATATATCGAACTTTTCGTTATACTCATCTAATATCACGACTGGGCGCTTTTTGAGATTTTTGAGCGCGAAAGCGAGCGCGAACGCCGCGCCAGCCGCGTCGCCGTCGGGGTTTATATGCCCGGCGATAGCGACAGTTTCAGCGCGGAGCAGCGCTTTAACGGCCTCGGATATGGCCGCGGCTGTCTTCTTATTCGTTTTTTCCGCCAGCGCTTCAGTCTGTTTCATCAGAAACTCCCTCGCGTTTTATGTCACGCAAAATACCATCTATTTTCATGCCATAGTCGAGCGAGTCATCAATGGCGAACGCAAATTCCGGCGTAAGGCGCAAATTAATCCGTTCGGCTATTTGTTTGCGTATAAAGCCAAGCGAACTGTCCAAACCAGCCAGCGCGTCATTTTTAGCCTTTTCGTCGCCCATTACGCTCACGTAAACTTTACAGTGACGCAGATCGGACGACGTTTTAACGCTCGTAACGCTCGTTTCGGCGTTGAGCCTTGGATCTTTAAGCTCAAAACGTATAATTTCGGACAGTTCTTTTTTGATTTCGTCGTTTACGCGTCCTATTCTTTCAGTTCTCATGGCAATCACCTCGAATAAATATAGGGCTTCGCGCGGGCCTCGTCAAACCGCTCTGACGCTTTTTCGGACAATTACCTCGGTATCTCTTCCATAACATAAGCCTCTACGCGGTCGCCTTCCTTTATGTCGTTATATCTGTGGAACAGTACGCCGCATTCGTAACCGGCGTTAACTTCACGCACGTCGTCCTTAAAGCGTTTAAGCGCTTCCAACGCGCCATCGAACACTGTTTTGCCGTCGCGGCTTATGCGCACCGACGCGGATTTCGTAAATTTGCCGTCAGTCACATAGGCGCCGCCTATAACGCCGACGCCCGAAGCTTTAAATAACTGCCTTATCTCGGCGTGACCGATAACCTTTTCTTCAAAAATCGGGTCAAGAAGACCTTTCATAGCCGCCGTTAAGTCCTCTATGGCGTTGTATATCACGCGGTACAGGCGCACATCGACTTTTTCGCTGTCAGCGACTGATTTTGCGGAGACCTCCGGCCTTACGTTAAAACCCACTATAATGGCGTTCGAGGCGGAAGCGAGCATTACATCGCTTTCAGTTATCGCGCCCACGCCGCCGTGTATCGTTTTTATGCGCACTTCGTCGTTGGACAGCCGTTCCAGACTGTTTTTAACCGCCTCGACCGAACCCTGCACGTCGGCTTTTATTACGATGTTAAGCTCCTTCATGGAGCCGGCCTGTATCTGGCTGAACAAGTCGTTGAGAGACACTTTTGGCGTTTCCTTTATCATTTCCTCACGTCCGTGCGCCACAATGGACTCGGCGAAATGACGGGCCTGTTTTTCACTATCCGCGACATAAAACGCGTCGCCCGCCTGCGGCACTTCCGAAAGGCCGACGATCTCGACAGGCGTTGACGGCCCCGCTGTTTTCACTTTACGCCCTTTGTCATCGATCATGGCGCGCACACGCCCATACGAGCTGCCCGCTATTATAGGATCGCCGATCTTCAGCGTGCCGCGCTGAACCAAAACGGTGGCGACGGGTCCGCGTCCCTTGTCCAACAACGCTTCTATAACCGCGCCTCCCGCTCTCGTCGTCGGATTCGCCTTCAATTCCTTCATTTCCGAGACAAGCAATATCATTTCAAGCAGTTTATCGACGCCTTCTCCGGTAAGCGCGGAGACGGGCGCGCAAATAGTGTCGCCGCCCCATTCCTCGGCCAGCAAGTCATACTCGGTCAGCTCCTGTTTCACGTTATCCGGGTTGGCGCTTGGCCGGTCGATTTTGTTTATGGCCACTATTATGTCAACTTCCGCCGCTCTGGCGTGGTTTATCGCTTCTATCGTCTGCGGCATTACGCCGTCGTCCGCGGCTACTACCAGTATGGCTATATCGGTTACTTTCGCGCCGCGCAAGCGCATGGCCGTAAAGGCTTCGTGGCCTGGCGTATCTAAAAAGGTTATTTTTTTGCCGTTTATCGGGACGGTATACGCGCCGATATGCTGCGTTATGCCGCCGGCTTCGGTTTTTGTAACGGCGCTCTTGCGTATATAGTCTAAAAGCGATGTCTTGCCGTGGTCAACGTGCCCCATGACCACCACTACCGGCGGACGTTCCGCCAAGGCGGTTTCGTCATCGACTTCCACGAAAGCCTCTTTAAGCAAGTCTTCCTCTTCCAGCTTTTCGACTATAATGTCGTAGCTCTCCGCTATGCGCGCCGCGTTGTAGAAGTCAATCTCTTGATTTACGGTGGCCATAATGCCGACTTTGATAAGCTGTTTTATGATCTCGGCCGCGGGCGTGTTCAGCTTTTCCGCTAAATCCTTTACGGTTATATTCTGCGCTATGCGAACGGTTTTTATATCGTTAGAAGCTTCCTTTTCAAGAGCTTCCATTAACGCTTTCCGTTCTTCCAGCATTATTTTGTCTTTTCTGCGCTGCTCTTTTTTCCTTGACGTTTTCGTCTTAGGTTTAATAAGGGGTTTTTCCTGTTTTTTAGGCTTAAACGGACGATCGCCGATTTTGGCGCCTACTGTTTTTTCAAGCGATTGGCGCGGCTTTTTAGCTTGCGGCTTTTCCGATTTAACGCCGGGTTTATCGGTTGGCTTACCGAGCGCTTTGCCTATGGACGGTCTAGCGCCCGCCGGTTTAAAGCCCCCCGGTCTGCCTGATCCTGGCGCGCCCGGTCTGCCTGACGCAGGGGCGCCGGGTCTTCCGTACTGCTGACGATTCCCGTCGCTCGTCCTGCCGGCTCCGGGACGGTTGTCACCGGATCGGTTTGAAAAAGGCGGTCGATCCGATGAGTATGGTCTTGACGACTGAGGACGGTCTGACGGTTTGCGATCGAAATTGCGCGGGCGCTGGCTGTCATTGGTTCTTTGGTAAGGAGGCCTTTGCGCGTTCGCGCCGCCTGGGGCGTTTTGCGATTGACCGCTACGCGGCTGGTCGCTACGCGATTGGTCGCTACGCGATTGGTCGCTGCGCGATTGGTCGCTGCGCGATTGGTCGCGTAGCGGCTGGGAGCCGCGTGATTGACCGCTATACGGCTGACCATGACGCGACTGGCCGTCACGCGGCTGGGAGTTGCGCGATTGACCGCTATATGGCTGACCGTTACGCGGCTGGTCGCTACGTGGTTGGGCGTTACGCGACTGGTCGCTACGCGGTTGACCGTCGCGCGATTGACCGCTACGCGGTTGGGAGTTGCGCGATTGACCGCCATATGGCTGGCCATCGCGCGGTTGGCCGCTACGTGACTGGTCGCTACGCGGCTGGTCGCCATGATGGGGTTGATCGCCGCGCGGTTGATCGCTATATGGCTGGTTGTCGCGCGGCTGGTCGCTATGGGGTTGACCGTCGCGCGGTTGGCTACTACGCGGCTGGTCGCTGCGCGGTTGGTCGCCGCCTTGACGTTTGACATCGCGCCCACCGTCCTGGCTCACGTTTTTGTCCCCGCCGCGTTGAGCGGAAAACGGCGCCGACTCTCGTTTTAAGGGCGGTTCGGAACGATATTGTCTTTTAATAGTTTGCACTTGTTCGTCGGACAACATGCTTAAATTATTTTTAACTTCAATATTTAATGACAATAATTTTTCCATCAAGGATTTACTGGTTACTTTTAACTCTTTAGCTATTTCATGCACTCGCATTTTAGGCATCGGCCCACCTCCAAAATTAAAGGATGAGGAATCGCCCGCGCGTCCCCTCGTTTACAAGAATCAGGCGCCGTTAAAGTTCTATCGCTTTTTACGTCGCTCGCTATTAAAAACATAGACACTTTTGCGGTCTTTCGATGTCGCGCCTTACGGCCGCTTCGTATGCCGCGGCAAAAAAATCCTCGTAACTTTGTCTATGTTTTTAATGCTGAAGAATATAAAACGCCGGCTTCCGCAATTATTTTTCGCGCCATCCCTTCGTTGGTCACCGCGACGGACGCGGTCGTTTTAGCGCCTATGGCGCGCGCTATGTCGTCTTTGCTTCCAACGATAATAACAGGAGTATTATAGTAAAAAGCTTTGTTTATAAATTTTTTACGCGTGTTTTCCGACGCGTTTTCGGCGATTATAATGAGTTTAGCGCTATGGGACCGAAGCGCTTTTTCACAGCCTGTTTCGCCCGGCGATAAAAACCCGGCTTTGCGGCACAAACTTAAAAGAGAACTAAGTTTTTTTTTCATTAAACGCTCCCGTCAATTTGGTTCTCCAACTGCTCTTTCAACGTTTCGTAGATCTCCGCCGGCACGGGTTTTTTAAAGGAACGCGACAGACCGTTCGACTTGACCGCTCTTTTAACGCAGTCGGCGTTGGGGCATACGTACGCGCCGCGCCCAGCCTTTTTGCCTGTAGCGTCTATTGAAAAACTTCCGTCTTCGGCGCGAACGACTCGAATAAGCTCGGCTTTGTTCTTCATCTCTCCGCATCCCGTGCATCTGCGAAGCGGTGTTTTTCTCCTTTTAAGCATAGCTACTCCCCGTCCGGATCTCTTCGTTCGTCGTCACGCTCAGCCTGTTCGCCGTCAAAACGCCGTTCATCGTCAAACGGTTCGACCCGGTCGTCGATTTGACTTACGTCGTCCCACGTTTCCGGCTTTTTAAACACTTCGACAAATTCGTCCTCGAAGGGTATTTGATAATTTTCAAGCGGATCATCTTGCGTTTGAGACTCGCTTTTTATGTCTATGCGCCAACCGGTAAGGCGCGCCGCCAGCCGCACGTTCTGACCATTTCGCCCTATAGCGAGCGAAAGCTGGTTGTCCGGCACAATAACGCTGGCGTTTTTTTCATCCTCTTCAATTTTCACGGCCAAGGCTTTGCACGGATTTAACGCGTAAGTTATATAGCGAACAGGGTCGGCGTCCCAATTTATGATATCGATCTTTTCGCCGCGAAGCTCATCGACAATGACGTTTACGCGCGATCCGTTTTGTCCGACGCACGCGCCTATAGGATCGACGTCTTTATTATTGGAATATACGGCGATTTTTGTGCGGCTGCCAGGCTCCCGCGCTATGGATTTGATTTCCACCACGCCGGAATACACTTCTGGCGACTCATGTTCGAACAGCCGTTTGATAAGTTCCGGGTGTGTGCGCGAAACTTGTATCAAAGGCAGTTTCGTCGTCTGCTTCACTTCGACGACATACACCTTTATCCTGTCGCCGAAACTGTATTCCTCGCCGGGCGTTTGTTCATTTTGAGGCAGCGTGGCGTCTATCTTGCCAAGCGCGACGTATACGTTTTTACGCTCTTTTCTCTGAACGATGCCCGTTACGATTTCACGTTCCTTCGCGATGTATTCGTTAAACAATATTTCGCGCTCCGCCTCGCGGAATTTCTGGACGACGACCTGTTTCGCGGTTTGCGCCGATATACGCCCGAAGTCGCGCGGAGTAACGATAATATCCGCGACGTCGCCGACTTTAAAGTCAGGGTTTATTTTAAGCGCGTCTTCGAGCGTCATTTGCAAATTCGAGTCCTCCACCTCGTCTTTGGAGGCGACTACGTCTTTTTGCGCCCAAACGTCAACCTGTCCGGTTTGACGGTCTATAATGACTTTTATGTTTTGCGATGTCCCGAAATTTTTCTTGCAGGCGGATATAAGAGACGTTTCCACCGCTTCATAGATTAATTCTTTACTGATGCCGCGTTCTCTCTCGATTTGGTTTAACGCTTCTATTAAATCAAGAGCATTGTTCATTTTTTTGAATTCCTCCTAAGATATAGCCGCTCAACTAAAACCGAAGCTAAGCGACTGTAGATAAGTTTAACCGAACTTATTGAAAAACGGCTCGTCCTTCCGTTCAGAAAATGACAGCGAGGCGGCATACGGCTATCTCTCCCTTGTCAAACGTTAATATCTCGTTATTTTCGGATCGAATCGACACCACGCCGTCCACGCGTCCGACCAACGCGCCGCTGTATGTTTTTTCGCCGTTTTTCGGCTTGTATAGTTTTATATCGACCGTTTCTCCTTTGAAACGCGTAAAGTCGGCGTCTTTTTTAAGCGCGCGATCGATGCCGGGAGAGCTTACTTCCAAAACATATGATTGCGGTATAGGGTCCTTTTCGTCTAAAAGCTCGCTTATCCTTCGGCTTGCCGCTTCGCAGTCGTTTACGTTTACGCCGCCGGGTTTGTCGATATAAACGCGCGCGAACCAATTCGCCCCTTCCTTTAAGAACTCGACGTCGTAAAGTTCAAGCCCCAACTCGCTGACGACAGGTTCGGCAATGAGCGAAAGCGCGTCCGTAATTTTTTTGGACATCAATATATGCCTCCCGCTGAAAAATGATGGTTACATAACAGAAGAGTGGGTCATAACCCACTCTTCAAGCGTCACTTACATAATATGGCGTCATTTGAAACAAAATCAGTATATCACACCAAATTTCGTTTTGCAAGAGAAAAGCGCCCATTTGTCACGGCAAACGCATGAAAGATCAGAAAGCGGAAAGCAGGACATCGGCCATGAATTCGAAGTCGTACTCGCATTTAAAGCGTTTCCGCCGTAAACTCATTTTCGCAGGGAAGTTTTTCAGGATATTTAGCGCTATTTTACGGATAACCGAGAAATTTTCCGCCGAATTGTCCTTACGTGCGCGGCAAGCGTCCTCGTGAAATACCACGTCTAGGCAATAATGCAGGCTGTTTTCGATCCCCCAATGGGCGCGGACAGCTTTGGCGAAGGTTTTCACATCGGGCAGAGACGTAATGAAATATCGGGCCTCTTCGCGCAGCGCGTCTTTCTCCCAAACGACGGATTTGACCATCCCGACAGCGTTCAATCCCGGCCATAACTCCTTTTGTTCCAGCCAGCCGA
>JAISER010000071.1 GCA_031263985.1 Clostridiales bacterium
ATATATTCTTTTTAAATTCGGTAAAGCTCGCGGCGTAACCGGGGGGCGGGGGGGGGGGGGTGGAAGACCGGGGCGGGGTTTGGGGCGGAGCCCCAAGGTCTTTATGACTTGTCTAGATAGTCATTTTAGATAATATGACTATTCAATCGCTTCATGAAGCCGCGCGACTGCGCGGCGCGGGGTCCGGGGTCGAAGACCCCGGCGGGGTTTGGGGCGGAGTCCCATGGTCTTTATGACTTGTCTGAATAGTCATTATAAAAAAAGACTTGACAAGTAAAAATTTAAAATATATTATACATATATAAATAGTATGGGAATATGCGCTTGGAGGTGACTAAAAGGAATTCATGAAAATTTCAGCTAAAGGTCGGTATGGATTGGCTTCCATAATATATATATCGACTAATTATCCGAACGACGCTGTAGTGCCTATAGTCAACATAGCGGACAAACTTGGCATATCGAAAATTTATTTGGAACAGGTTTTCGCGCTCTTGAAAAACAGCGGGGTGGTGCAGTCCATAAAGGGGTCGCAAGGCGGCTATCAGCTTACGCGCAGCGCGGAAGCTACGACCGCGTTCGATGTGCTTTCCGCGGTCGAGCCGCTGCTGTTTGAACAGACGCAGGAGGCCGTTTCGAAAAAGGCGCCGGAGATCGACAAAGTTATGGGAGATTCTGTATTCGCGCTGTTGGAAGAAAGCGTCGTGAACACGCTTAAAAACATAACTCTTGATCAGTTGGCTTTGGAAGTGGAGAAATGTAAAGCCAGCGACGTGAATATGTTTTATATCTAGGGGATGATGGCGATGAATTTACACACGCTTTGCGTACACGGCAGCGCTAAGAAGTATGACAGCGCGGGCGCGATAAGCGTGCCGATTTTTCAAAGCGCGACGTTCGCGCATGAATCTCTTGGGCGCAGCTCCGGGTTTGACTATTCCCGTCAGCAAAATCCTACCAGGGAACACTTGGAGATAACGTTGGCGAACTTGGAGGGCGGCCTGGACGCGCTCGCGTTTTCGAGCGGCATGGCCGCCATAACCGCGTTGATGGAATTATTTTCGCCAGGTGACCATATAATCGCTTCAGATGACTTATATGGCGGATCTCATAGATTGTTCAGCTCGGTCTCCGTAAAAAACGGACTTGAGTTCGATTTCACGGATACGTCGGACGTCGAAAGCGTAAAGCGCTTGATTCGTCCGCGAACTAAAGCGTTTTTTATAGAGACGCCCACCAATCCAATGATGCGCGTCACGGATATACGATTGATCGCTGAGTTGGCGCGGAATAATGATATTCTGACGATTGTGGACAATACGTTTTTAACGCCTGCGTTATGCCGGCCGCTGTCCTTGGGCGCGGATGCGGTAGTTCATAGCGGCAGCAAATATTTGGGCGGACATAATGACGCGCTGGCGGGTTTTTTAGTGGTTAATGACGCGGGTTTGTCCGAACGTTTACGCTATATTTACAAGACCACAGGCGCGTGTTTGTCGCCGTTCGACAGTTGGCTTATCATACGCGGAATAAAAACGCTCGCCGTTCGCGTTTCGTTGCAGCGGGCGAACGCTTTGAAGATAGCCGAATGGCTGAAACGTCATGAAAAAGTTGAGAAAATATATTACGTAGGTTTGCCTGAACATCCGGGGTACGAGATTTCGAAGCGCCAAGCGGAAGGTTTCGGCGCCATGATTTCTTTTCAGGTTGACAGTCGGCGCACGGCGGAAAATTTGCTGAGCCGCGTCAAGATCATACAGTTCGCGGAAAGCCTTGGCGGGGTTGAGTCGCTTATTACATACCCTATGACGCAGACCCATGCGGATTTGCCGGAGGAAGAGCGAGAAAAAAAGGGAATAAACGATAGGTTGGCGCGGTTATCCGTCGGCATCGAGGACTCGGATGACCTAATTGAAGATTTGCGGCAAGCTTTGGAGGCGGAATGACGTGGAGCCTGATTTTGATGAGGTTATAAATCGCGTAGGAACGAACTCGTTAAAATTCGATTTCGCGAGACAACGCGGAAAGCCGGAAGATTTAACGCCTATGTGGGTCGCCGACATGGACTTCAAGGCTCCGGAAGAAGTGACGAAAGCTCTGGAACATAAGGCGCGGCATGGCGTTTTCGGGTATAGCGAGCCGGACGAAAGATATTATCAAAGCGTAAAGGATTGGTTTCGCAAAAGGTTTGAATGGGGCGTCGAGTCGGATTGGATCGTCGTCGCGCCGGGTTTAGTCTATGCGATATACGCGGCCGTGCGAGCGTTTACCGAAGCTGGGGACGCGGTAATGATACAGCAACCCGTCTATTATCCGTTCGCGTCAGCGGCGCGGGACAACGACAGAAGATTGATAATAAACGAACTCTCATATGACGGCGCCGCGTATTCTATCGATTTCGACGATTTTGAGAGAAAGATCGTGGAAAACGATGTCAAGCTGTTTATTTTGTGTAGTCCGCACAATCCTGTGGGCAGGGTATGGACGCGTGACGAACTTATCCGATTGGGGGATATATGCGTTAAGCGCGGAGTAATAGTCTTCTCGGACGAAATTCACGCTGATTTTACGTATGACGGCCATGAACACCTTGTTTTCGCCGATTTAAAGCCTGAATTCGCGGAAATTTGCGTGACGGGGACGTCGCCCAGTAAGACGTTCAATTTAGCGGGTTTGCAAATATCGAATATTTTTATAAGGAACAAGGCGCTTAGGCTTAAATTCAAGCAAGATATCAGAAGAAGCGGGTACGGGCAGGCTAACGTAATGGGGCTTGTCGCGTGCGTGGCGGCGTATGAGTTTGGCGAAAGCTGGCTGTTCGCCCTTAGACGGTATTTGACGTCGAATCTCAATTTTGTTCGCGCTTATTTGGGTGAAAAGGCGCCGGTCATCAGGCTTGTCGAACCGGAAGGAACATACTTAATTTGGCTTGACTGTAAAAAAATGGGTCTTAATGACAAACGGCTCGATGAGTTTTTCGTAAAAAAAGCGCGCTTGTGGTTAGATGAGGGGACCATGTTCGGCGCGGGAGGCGGCGGCTTTACGCGCGTCAATATAGCTTGTCCCAAATCGATTTTGGAAAGAGCCATGTTTCAGATCTCAGAATCTTTAAAAAATTTATAATTGAAAAGGGGAAATAATTATGGCGAAAATAGCGGGCAGTTTAACTGATCTTATTGGAAGCACGCCGCTTCTGGAATTGCGTTCTTATGGGGCTAAGGCGGGCGCGAAAGCGAAAATCGTCGCGAAACTGGAATATTTCAATCCGCTTGGCAGCGTCAAGGACCGCATAGGCGACGCTATGATCTCTGATGCGGAAGAACGCGGCTTGATTAAACCGGGCGCGACCCTGATAGAGCCTACGAGCGGAAATACCGGTATAGCGCTGGCGTTTGTGGCGGCCGCGAAAGGCTACAGGCTTATACTTACAATGCCGGAAACGATGAGCTTGGAGCGCCGTAATCTGCTAAAGGCGTTAGGCGCCGAATTGGTTTTGACGCCGGGCGCGGAGGGCATGAAGGGCGCTATTAAAAAAGCTGACGAACTGTCGCTTGAGATAGAAGGCTCGTTTATTCCGGGTCAATTTGTAAATCCGGCTAACCCGGCTATTCATAGGAAAACCACCGCTCAGGAAATTTGGAATGATACCGACGGAGCTGTCGATATATTCGTGTCCGGCGTGGGAACAGGCGGAACAGTGACCGGCGTGGGAAGCGTTCTTAAAGAAAGAAAGCCTGGCGTCAAAATTGTAGCGGTGGAGCCGGCCGATTCGCCGGTTCTTTCCGGAGGTAAGCCGGGACCGCATAAAATACAAGGCATAGGCGCGGGGTTTGTGCCTGACGTATTTGACAGCGGAGTCGTTGACGAAATTCTTCAAGTTAAAAATGAGCAAGCGTTTGAAACGGCCCGGGCTCTTGCGTCAAGCGAGGGGTTGCTTGTCGGCATATCGTCCGGAGCCGCCGCGTACGCCGCGACGCAATTGGCCCTAAGAGATGAAAACGCCGGGAAAACCATAGTCGTTTTATTACCGGATACAGGAGAGCGCTATTTATCCACCGCTCTTTTTACTAAAGAGTAAAGGCGCTTAGAGCCTGTGTAATATCTCCATTTTGCGTCTTTTCGGTTTATTTTCCGTCATACTTTGTCAGCGCTCTTTGCGTATATTCTTCGGATACGCGGCGTTCGCGTTCGGCGAAAAATCACCGCAAAAATACGCTAAAAGCGAGATCTTAAACAGGCGCTTAGGGAAGAAAGGCTTTCCCTAAGCGCGTTTAAAAAAGCTTCGTACTTGGAAACGCCATTGCGCTCCGCCTTTAAAGATCTTGGGGGAGGAAACTTTTTTGAGAAAAAGCTTCCTCCCCCAATTTTTCCATCTGCCTCCATCCTTCAAAATCGCTCCGGCGCCAAAAACTTTGGGGAAAACCTTTTCGAGAAAGGGTTTTTTACAAATCCATTTTAAAAAATGACTATCCAGACAAGTCATAAAGACCTTGGGACTCCGCCTCAAACCCCGCCGGGGTCTTCGACCCCGGACCCCACGCCGCGCATTCGCGCGGCTTCATGAAACGATTGGATAGTCATATTTCAAAAAGCTTTTTCCCATTTCCTGATTATGGCCGTGACAAACATCGACACGGTAAAAAATATCAAAATGTTATGAGGACAAAACGCTAAAAAGATAGTATTATACTATAAAGAGCGTCACAATAGTGAAAAGATGAAAAATTAATTATGGAGGGGTCCGCGTATGAGTAAATTTATAGTGTCGATATCGCGCGAATATGGATCAGGAGGGCGTATAATTGGAGAACAGGTCGCGAAGGCTTTAGGGGCGGCGTTTTACGATAGGGAGCTTATATCGTTGGCCGCTAAGGAAAGCGGGTTCTCAGAGGAATTCATAGCGGAGGAGCAGGAATCGCGCCCGTCTTTTTTCAATGTCGTCGGTATTGTTCCGCCGCAGGAACAGATTTTTATCGCGCAGTCTAAGATCATAAAAGAGCTTGCCGAAAAGGAATCCTGCGTTATAATAGGCAGATGCGCGGATTACGTCTTGCGTGACAATCCAAATTTAATAAGCGTTTTCATACACGCTCCGATTGAGTCGCGCATAAAGGCTTATGGCGGCAATACCGAAGATTTCGTGCGGAAGCTGGATAAGATGCGCGCGCATTATTACAGCTATTTTACTCAGAGGAAATGGGGTAATTCGCATAATTACAATATTTGCGTAGATAGCCGGATAGGTGTGGACGCTACCGCGAAAGTGGTCAAAGACTATGTCGAATGCAGGTTAGCGTTATTGAAATAAAAATAGTTTGAACGTAAAATAACGTCTTTAGAGCCTGTTCAAGATCTCCGTTTCGCGTCTTTTAGGCTTATTAGACCTGTTTCCGCGGTCAGTGAAAAATCATCACAAAAAAACCCATTAAAAGCGAGATCTTGAACAGGCTCTTAGAGAAGCGTTATATTATGACGTTTGCGCCGTTACAAACCTATGTATTAAGGCGGCGACTTCGGCGCGGGTGGCGTTTTCCTTCGGGTGAAATAAGTTTTCGAGTTTGCCGCTGACTATCTTAGCGCGAAACATAGCCCGTACAGCGGGTTTAGCGTAACCGGATATCAGGTCGTCATCGGAAAACAAGTTATAATTTAATAATTTGGGCAGTTTAATCCCTTTATATTCAGCGTAACGCATGAAAATTACCGTAAGGTCCTGGCGCGTTACGGCGGTGTCAGGCGCGAATTCGTTGTCGCCGACACCGAACGCTATGCCGTTTTTTTTGGCCCATTCCACATATGGATAATAGTATTTTGACGGACTCACGTCGTCGAAGCCGCTGACTCCGCGCGCTTCCATATTATCGCCGGACAACCGTCCGAGAGATGTCACTAGCATTCCGCGCGTCATATGCATGTTGGGCGAGAACGTTGTCTCGCTTGTGCCGGCTAGAATGTTTTCTATGTACGCGAATTCAACGTCTTCAAAAAACCAGTCGCTTTTTTGCAGATCCGTAAACGGATTGTCAAATATTTTGGAAAACCCGACGGACGAATTTTTGTCCTCAAAGATAGTATACCCGCCGGGTATTTTAAGTGTCGCGCCGTTGGCGCCGGTAATTATCGCGCCCGCGGAATTTTTGGGTATGCGCGCTTTTCCGTCGGCGTAAATCATTGTTTCCCCAGGGATGGACGCCGTCCCTCCGTAGTCAGATTTTATCACGGCGATTTTGCCTTTAGGAATTAATATGACTCGCTGAGGATTTATCGTGGTGCCTCCAGGCGCGGTGATTACGCCGTTATCGGTTTGAATCGTAGCGGTTGTGTCGTTCGGCACTTTAGCCGTGCCGTCAGGTTCGGTTTCGAGATGTCTGCCATATGATAGCGTAACGATATATATGTCGCCGATTATTTCCGTGGTTAGCTCAGTATTGGACAATTGTCCATCTGGTAGCTGTCCGCCGGACGATTGCCCGCCGGATGATTGTCCATTGGACGATTGTCCATTGGAAGCGGTTTCGTCCGGTTTCGTTCCGCCGTCGTATGAGCTGGCGTTGTTATTTTTTTGGGTAAAAATCGCCGTTGCGACGTCGCTGTTAGCCAGGCCGTCTTTTATGGCTATAGCTTTTACCGTGGTTGAGCCGTCAAGAATAAACGGGCGGTCATACGGCGCGCTCGCCGTCGTCGGGGCGCCGCCGTCAACGGTATAATATATTTTCGCGTTTGATGTTTCCGTAAAAAGCGTTACCGTTACGGGATTAGAGAATTCACCTCCGTTTGGCGAAATCTTCGGCGCGGCCGCTTTGAACGGACCGAGAACTACGCTTGCGCTGACGATGTCGCTTGCGTTAAAGCCGTCTCTGGCCGCTATACGTTTATATCCTGTTACGGATTCGCCGGGCGCCAAGCCGGTTTTCACGTTTTCCGCGCTCCACGCGATGCCGTCGAAGCTATACTCGGTGAGTTCTGACAGCGGTATAGTCACGGAATAAGTCTCGTCGTTCACGGATTGGACTTGCAACGTAAACGGGTAGGGCGCCGACGGCGTAATCCTTGGGAAATAGACTGATAATTCGCTTTCGGCGCTTTCTAGGGTTGTGGGCGTTTCGGACAATTTCGCGTAAAACGCGCGGATTGTGTCGGGTCGTATGTTAAAAAACGTTTTTGACGTTTGCCAATCGCCGCCGTCAATTTTGTAGAGGCCGTTAGCGGGTTCGGTCATGGAGTATATGTAAGTCAGTCCGTTAGAGGCGTATTCTCCGGATATCAAGGGCGATTCGGCGGGAGCTTTGTCTATGACGAAACTCCCCTGACACATGCCGTTATAGTTGTTTTCGCCTATGACTGTTATGATCGCCGCGCCCGGCATGATGGAATTAGACGTAAAGACGTAGTCAATGTCATAATTGAGCGTTACGCCGTCTAGGTTTACCGTGACCTCGTTTTCGTCGGGCATTATAATGGAACCGTCGTAAACATGCGTGTTCGCGACCGTTATTGACGCGCCGTTTATGGGTTTAGGCGTTATAGAGCCGGTCAAACCTTCGGGATAGGCGCCGGACAGCGTATAATTCTCAGCGTCCTCGCCGTTTAAAGACCAGCCTGTCACGATGAAAAGCTTGTCTGTTCCGGCGTTGGCGTCGCTGAAAACGCCGGTAATAGTTATATTTACGGAGTCGCCCTCAAAAACGCCGGATAAGGCCGAGCCTGTGATAGCGGCGGCGGGTTCGCCGTCATATTCCTTCGCGGCGGCCGCGGGCGTTATATGCGACGCGTTAAGATTTTTGGGCGTTATGTCGGCTGTCGTTGACGGTCGGTTTTGCGGAAGCGAGTAGTTAGCGGCGTCCTCGCCCGCGAGCGACCATTCGGTTATGGTCACGGTCTTGGAAAGGCCGGCGTCTTTGTCGCTGAACGCGGCGGATATGTCCGCGAAAACGTCGTCTCCGTCCGCTAAGCCGCCGGATATGTCGGCGTAGGCCGAAGCGGCGACGGAATTATCGTATTGTTTATCGTCAGCCATAATCGTTATGTTTTCCAATTGTTTCGGATATATATAGACGGTTTCATATCCGTAATAGGGGTTGAAATTGCCTCCGTCGCGCGTGACGCGATAATGCACGGAGTGAGAGCCGGCTTTCGTAAACAGTGGATTTTCATCCGTATATGAAGCGCCGTCAAGGGAATACCGCGTCGCGCCGCCCATGAGGTCGGACGCCGATATGCCGTGAGCCGCGCCGTCATACTCGCCGTAATAGCCTGAAGTCGTAATGTCGGCGGCGTACATATCGACGCCGTATATTGTGAATTCAACGCTTGCCTCTCCGGAGAAATCGCCTTTACCAGTCACGATGATTTTAGCGGTTCCGGCGTTAACGTTGTTTTCGTATGAATATTCAAAATCGGCGTTTTTTATAAGTTTGACGCCGTCGTAATAAACGGCGGGTTCGGGGGTTATGGCGGAGCCTGTATAATTTTGGCGCGTTACATGTTCTATCATGTCTGGCTCGATAGGTTTCTGAACGACGATAAACCGCGCGTTTTCAAAGAGCGTCAGCATGTAACGGTCGTTTGAAAGCGTTCCGAGCGTAAAAGGGTATTCGCCGGCGCTTTCCCCCGGTTCGCGTGAAAGCGCGCCTTCAAGCGCGTCCGTTTCGACGAGCGGGGGGGAAACGGAGTATGTAAAAGCGGGATCGGCGGTTCTGTAAATTTTATTTTGTCCGCCATCCGGTATAATTATAGCCTCGCGTTTGGTCACGGGGTCTGTAAAAGCGGAATCTACCGATGGTTCGTAATCTTCGGCGGATACCGTGACGCGTATCGTTTCTCCTATATCGGCGGGTTTTATCGTGTAGGCGGAGGCCTGTCCTATAAGAAGGCCTCCGCTGGTCGTCCAGCGGTATAACAACGCGCCGAGCGGTTGGGGGGAAAGCGACGACACATCGACCGAAAGCGTATCCCCGTATTGAGGCGACATGTCGCTTATTACGGGAATGCCTTGGAGAACAGCCTTTCGCGTTGTCACGACAAGCGCCGCGCTTGATGAAGACGGTTGATAAACGACCGTTTCTTTTAACCGCGCGTAAAAGGCGTAAGCCGTGTTTGGCGAAAGTCCGTCGAAGAGGGTCTCGCCTCGCCACTGTTCGCCGTCCATGCTGTATTCCGCGCCTTCTATCGCGTCAAGCGCGACGGAGAAGGAGGTTACATCCCTAGCCGTTGGCGCGGACGGCGACGGTTGCGACGCTTTAGTAGTGGAGAATTGTGAAGATGACGGCGGGGAGGGGAGATGATTTTCATCTTCCTTTAAGCGCGCGTAAAAGTCATAAGTCGTATTTGGCAAGAGTCCGTCAAAGACGGGTTCGTTTCGCCACTGTTCGCCGTCCATGCTGTATTCCGCGCCGTCTATCGCATCGAGCGTGACGGAAAAATGGGTTATCTCTTTCGCCGTTGGCGCCGGAAGCGCCGCTTGCGAGGCTTTGGTAGTGGAGAATTGTGAAGATGACGGCGGGGAGGGGAGATAAATGCCATGTTCTTTTAAGCGCGCGTAAAAGGTGTAAGTTGTGTTTGGCAAGAGTCCGTCGAAGACGGGTTCGTTTCGCCACTGTTCGCCGTCTATGCTGTACTCCGCGCCGTCTATCGCGTCAAGCGCGACGGAGAAGGGGGTTATCTCTTTCGCCGTTGGCGCCGGAGGCGTCGGTTGAGGCGCTTTTGCGGTGGAAAACTGCGAAAATGATGGCGGGGATGGAAGATAATTCCTATCTTCTTTTAAACGCGCGTAAAAATTATAAGCCGTATTGGGAGAGAGTTCGTCAAAGACGGTCTCGTTTTGCCATTGAGCGCCATTCATACTGTATTCCGCGCCGGATATGGCTTTTATAACGACGGAGTTCACGCTTACGCTTTCCGCTTCCGGAGGTTGCGGCGCGGTTCGCGGCGCCTTTTCGATAACGAACGTCGTGGACTGAGAGCCGTAAAAATTGCCGGTTTCCGCGGCGGTAATGACGATAAACGCGATTCCTGCGTTGACGTTATCAAAAAAGCTTACGGAGTAGTCGTCAGGCGCCGCGTCAACGCCGCCCGCGTCAACGCGCTCCACTTCAGGTTCCGCGGGGCTGGAGTCGTATGTGAACGGTCCGCCTTGAAGCGATATTTCCGCGCCAAAAAGAGGCCTCTTTCGTACTATGAAATAGGCGGAATTCATTCCGGCGTAGTTACCCTCGCCGTATATTTCCACGAGATATGAACCGGCGTTCGTAAGCGGCTCATCAATATAGGTCACATAGTCAACGCCCTCCGTAAGCGGCGCGCCGTCGGTCACGGCGACCATCGGAGCTTTCGGCTGTCCGTCGTATGTTTCCTCGGGAATGTCAATCGACGCGAGGCTCAGGTCTCTTGGCGTTATAGTAAGCTTAGCGTCTTTCGCGCCCTTGCTCTCGTCATTTTCCACAGTGACGGATACGGCGTAAACGCCGACGTTTGTCGGCGGGTATGGCGTCGGGCCGTAATTGTTTCCGGAGTATGAATAAACGAAGTTAAATTCGTCATTGACCGACACGCTCGCGGGGGGCATGGGCTTTGGCGAGCCGTCATACGCCGCGGTCGCGTTGTTGAACGATATGTCTTTGGGCGATAAAACGTTTTTATCCGATGAGGCGACGGTTACGAATATGGGGATGTCTTTGTAGCGCTCAGTTTTTATAAGGATTTCAACAACGGAGGTTTTGTCGGGTTCCGCTACGCTGTTGTACGGCATACGCAGCGTGGAGCCGGCGTATACGTATGGATAGCCTAGGATATTGTCGTTGTCGACTTTTCCGGCGTATTGAAACGCTCCGCCTAACGGCGCGCCGTCAAGCGCCAGTTCGCTCAGCGCTACGGATAGTTCTCCAGTAGTTCCGACGCGGAAATAGCGCGAAATATGAAAACTTTTGATAGGGTACGTCTGTTTTTCGATAATCGGCGTGGAGGCGCTCACGCTGTCGATGTAATTTTCCGCGCTGACATAGACGGAGATATCGGAGCCTATGTCATTGTATTGAGTGACGTAATAGGGTTTATCGGACACTGTCGCGCCGGAACCTCTTACCCATCGGTAAGTAAGCGTTCCAAGCGCGCCGTGAGACTCGTCGAGCGCGCTTACGTCAACGGTAAGCTCCGACAAACACACCGCGTCGCCGATTATGGAAACGGAACCCTCAAGCCGCGTTTTGTCAGTCCTGACCATCAGAAGGGAGCTGGAGGGGGAGGCTTTATAGTAGTCGGTCTCTTTATAACGGGCGTAAAAAATGTATAACGTGTTTGGCGACAATCCGTCGAACGTCTCTTCGTCCCGCCATGTTGTTCCGTTAGAACTGTATTCGGCGCCTTCGATAGGGTAAAGCGTAACGCTCGTTTCCGTTTTAACATACAGTTTAGGCGATGACGGAGCGTCGCGTTCGTTCTTCGAGGTCTTGAACGTCGCGCCCGCGCTCGGGTCGGACGCCGCGTTTTTGTCGTCCTCTTTGAAACGGGCGTAAAAAGTATACTCGGAGCTAGGCGAAAGCCCGTCAAATACAGGCGAGTCTTGCCACTCGTAGTTGTGGATTCTGTATTGACAGCCGGGCGTCGGATTCAGCGAAACCCTTGTTGAAGAAACGCTGACGACGGAGGGAGGTTCCGGAGGGTCTTGCGTTCGTTTTTCCGTAGGGGCGAAGATAACGTCAAATGAAAGAGCACTTAAATCGTTCCGAACGTTCGTGACCGTTCCGGCGGGGACAACGGGCGCTATTTCCGCGAACAGGTATTCCTCGCGGGCGGTGAGTTCTATTGAGACGGCGTACTCCGTCGCGAAGTCAAAATAAGCGTCGTCCGGCGTCCATGTTACGGAAGAGACGTCATATGTCGAATTATCCGCCGGTGTCAACTCCGTCACGGGCGTTTCGCCTGCGACTGGCGCCTCAAGCGATATTATTTCGACGGAGGTTATGTACGCGTAGTCTTCAGCGAACAAAACAAGCTGAGATAAAAACACGGCGGCTATGACGGTCGTCAGTATGCGGACGAACGAACGGTTCATTCTTTTCAATCCTTTCGAATATGCGTATGTGACGGTTATTAGGTTATATTCTGAAAGACGCGCGAATCGCGCGTTATATTTCGCGAGCTGATGCGCTTAGGTTACATTTGACGGATTTTTGTATTTTTTATATGGATACTCATGTTTGCGGCGAATTCGCTTCGGGAATTAGGACTTTGCGTGATATGACTAGATGAGACGTATGCCGGGATTGATCCTATTCCTTTTTCAGAACGCGTCACGCGTTTGATAATGCGATTTAATGAGGTTAAGCGGCTTTTTTTAAAAACGGCGACAGTCATTTTTTAAGCGGATTACCACGTAAATGGTATAAAACCATATTTTTACAATATATATTATAAATTTTATCATGTGTTTAACTTATTGTAAAGAGCCGTTGAGAAAAAACCCGATATTACGTCAAAAATGGACAAAATTCGCGCCAAAATAAAGCCGCGCGTTTTTTTGACGAAACCGCGCGGCCAGACAAAGTTTCTATCTCTATAATCATCTTAAACAGGCTCTTACATTTAAAGAAAGAAACGGATATAGGCTAAGCCCGCGATCTCTTACCGAAAACTTCAAAAAACTGGCGGGCGCGGGCGGCGTCCGCGGTTTTTATGATTTTAATATCTTTTTAGCGACCTCGTCGCCGAGGCGCGTCATATAGGGTATGCTGGTTTCAAGTTCGGTCTCGCGGTTAGCGGAAAATATATCGTCGCGCG
>JAISER010000108.1 GCA_031263985.1 Clostridiales bacterium
ACGCTAACAGTTCTTCTTCGCTTACAGCCGTTTTATAGCTTCGGTATTTTCGCTCAAGCCCTCCGTTATCGCGATATTGTTTTAACCAGGCGTTCAATGTGTTTGGCGATATGCCGAATATCTTTGTAATTTTCCTGATACTGTATCCTTCCTCATAATATTCTATTGTTCTTTTCCGATATTTTTCATCGTGATCAATAGGATTATTTTACCCTATTCGTTATTTTACGGATAGACTCTAAAGCTCTGCCGGAACCCAAAAAACTGTGAAAAAATAACCTATACAGTCAGCTTGCCCTTTTGCGCGCCTACTGTACACTTTATTTTTTCACAGTTCCTAAGCGCCATCGCTTACGCGACCGTATTCCGTAACCGCGACGGATTCAATCGCTTTTTCAATAAGATCCGGCAAATCCGCTAACCGTCTTTCAACGCGCGAAACCGCCGCGGCGTTCGGGCGAGTTTCGGGGTTTTTATCTGTAAAAACAGTGCAACAATCTTCATACGGGCGTATGGAAATTTCGTACGTTTCTATGCGTCGCGCCATTTCCGTAATCTCTGCTTTGTCCATGCCCGACAGCGGCCTATATACCGGCAACGTCGCGGCGGAATTTATAGCCAGAATGCTTTCCATCGTTTGGCTGGAAACTTGCCCTAAACTGTCTCCCACGACAAGCCCGTGGCATTTCAATTTTTCGCCCAGCTTACTGGCGACGGCCAGCATAGCCCTCTTGAGCATGATATTCAGCTTACCCGGCGGCGTATTTTCATAAATGTACGTCTGTATCGGCGTAAAAAACGCCGTGTATAAACGCAAATTTTCGACGTACAACGCCAGGCGCGCCGCGAGATCGCGCGTTTTTTCCGCCGCGCGCGCTGAAGTGAATGGCGGAGAGTCGAAGTAAACCGCGTCGAGCCTCACGCCGCGCTTCGCCGTCAAAAAACCCGCCACGGGGCTGTCTATACCGCCTGACAACAGCAGAAGCGCTTTTCCGTTGGTTCCGGACGGAAGCCCGCCGACGCCCTTTACCGTTCCCGCGTAAACATACGCGCTGTTGCGTATTTCAACATGCAAAACAACGTCGGGAAACCGCATCTCTGCGACAAAATTTCCGGCGCCGTCATAAACATAGCCGCCGACGCGCGCTGAAATTTCTTGCGATGTAAACGGATAACTCTTGTCCGCGCGTCGCGTTTCTACTTTAAACGTAATTTTATCTCTTTGTCCATAGTTGTCCAGCATATATTCAAGCGCGATCTTTTGCAGACATTCAATATCCATATCATCAGTCTGGATGCACGAACAAAACCCCGTGACGCCTGTCGTATGGCGTATCAGCCGAATGACCTTTTCAAAATCAATATCTTCGCCGTCCTTTTCTATAAGCAATCGCCCTTGTTCTTTTTTCACCCAATATCCGTCGGGCAGTTTCGCTTTTATGGCGCCAGCCAGTTTATTTTCGTGCAATCTGCGGTTTTTCCCGCGAAGCGCCACTTCGCCGTACTTCACAAGCGCTACTTTTTTCATAAAATCAGCCTTTTCATTAATTTCGTTGAAATTTGCGCAGCAAACCCATGGTTTCCAAAATGACTTCGGCGCAGCGCTCCGCCTCGTCCGTCGTGTTTTGCGGTGAAAAGCTAATTCTGACCGCCGATTCAGCGATGTTATCCGGCGCGCCGTAATGACTCAATATGCCGGCTTTGGCTTTTTTCGCATTACACGCCGCTCCGGCGGAAACGCATATTCCTTTGTCTTTAAGCGCGTTCACTATCGTTTCGGCTTTGGCGCCGACAAAGCTTACGTTGGCTATGTACGGCGAAACGTTTTCACCGTTTACGACCGCGTCGCCAATTCTTTGAAGTAGCGCGTCCTTCACGGACGTAACGCGAAGCGCGTTTTCACGCATGTTTGCAAACGCCTTCGCCGCCGCCGCCGCGAAAGCCGCCGCGCCCGCCACGTTTTCCGTCCCCGGTCTAACGCCGCCTTGCTGATGTCCGCCGTAAAACATCGGACGCGAATGTTCGCCCTTTTTTATGAACAGCGCGCCCATACCTTTAAGCCCATGTATTTTATGCGCGCTAAAAGTATATAAATCCACATGTCTTAGAGACAACCTATGTTTTCCGAACCCCTGCGTTCCGTCCACATGAAAGACGGCGTCGTAGCGTTTGGCTAACCGTCCTATCTCGTCCATGTCCTGAATCACGCCCGTTTCGTTATTAACATGCATCACGCTCAAAAACGCTCCGCGCGATTCGCGCAGTATCTTCTCGAGCGCGTCCATATCAAGCGCCCCGTTTCTTAGAAGCGACGAAAAAATAACGGCGTATCCATCATTTCTTAAGCGCTCCGCCGGCGCGACTACGCTGGCGTGCTCGGCATAGTTTGTCACAAAGGTCGTTTGCTTCGCGTTTCGGCCGAAAAACGCCATATTATTGCTTTCCGTGCCGCCGGACGTCAAAATAATCTCATCCGGGGAAACGTCTAAGAATCCGCCGAGCGCCGCAAGCGATTTTTTCAAAAGAGCTTCGGCTTCCGCGCCGAGAACATGGGCGGAAGACGGATTGCCGTAAACCGATTCATTCGCCGCCGACGAGGCTTCGATCGCTTCGCGCGAAGGCTTTGTCGTCGCGGCGTTGTCAAAATATATCAAGGCTACAGTTCTCCCCTTAGAAGCAAAAGCGCTATGATGGCGACAAAACCCGCCGTCTCCGTGCGGTATATGCGACGGCCAAGCGACGCGAACGGAATACCTTTTTCCGCGCAAAGCTCCGTCTCAGCGGCGCTGAAACCGCCTTCCGGCCCTATAAAAACGCCGATTTCGTTCGTATTCATGTCCTTAAGCATATCGGCTATCGAAACATCGCTCTCATTTTCATAAGCCATAAACGCGTTTTTTAACCTCAACGCTTCTTCAATCGCCGTTCTGAATGAGACCGATTCTTTCACGCTCGGCGTAAACCCTCTTCCGCACTGTTCGGCGGCGGATTTCGCGATCTCGCGCCAACGTCGCGTTTTTCGCGCGCTTTTCTCGTTCACACGGGAAACGCAGCGTTCCGTTTCGACAGGAATAATTTCATAAACTCCCAGCTCTACGCACTTTTGTATGATAAGCTCCATCTTATCGCTCTTTGGCAAACCTTGAAAAAGCGTGATTTTTAGCGACGGCTCGACATCAAGCGGCTCTTTTGACAATATCGAGAGCGAAACCTCGTCAAGGCCAATTTCTTCAACCGCGCAGATATAACGCGCGCCCGAACCGTCTCGCACATCGATCTCATCGCCTTTTCTGACTCGCAGCACATTAATATGACGCGCGTCGCCGTCCGAAAGCGTTATGGCGCTTGAATCGACAACAGGCTTGTCCGTAAAAAAACGATGCATAAGAGCTTCCTTTCTGGAAATCTTCGGGGGACTCCGTCCCCCGAACCCCCTGCTAAGGGACTTCGTCCCTTAGGAACCCTCCCCGCGCTTCGCGCCGACTGAGGGACATTATCGGGCGAAAGAGCTTGGCGGGCTTCCGCAGAGTTTCGATAAAAGGCGTCATCCTAGATGCCTTTCCTGCGCTTCGCGCCGACTGAGGGACATTATCGGGCGAAAGAGCTTGGCGGGCTTCCTCAAAACTTCGATAAAAGGCTTCATCCTAGATGCCTTTCCCGCGCTTCGCGCCGACTAGGGACATTATCGGGCGAAAGAGCTTGGCGGGCTTCCGCAAAACTTCGATAAAAGGCGTCATCCTAGATGCCTTTCCCGCGCTTCGCGCCGACTAGGGACATTATCGGGCGAAAGAGCTTGGCGGGCTTCCGCAAATCTGCGTTAGTAGGCGTCATCCG
>JAISER010000088.1 GCA_031263985.1 Clostridiales bacterium
CCCCCCCCCCCCCTCCGCGCGAAGCGCGGCGCCGATCTTCGCGCGGTTTTATGAATCTTCTAGCGGAAACTACAGTAGTTTTTCCAAATCGGGCGAGAATTTTTCACGTCGGGCCAGGCGCAAAACGCGGACGAACCAATTCCGGCATGAAAAAGACCGTTCTGGCGGTTATTCTTTAGACTGAGTTCAGTATTAAACCGAAACTTTTGGAATTAAAGTTTTTTAAACAAAGCTCTAAGGAGAAACGTTATGTCTAAATTTACGCCTATGATGGAGCAGTATTTTGATATAAAGGAACGGTATGCCGATTGCCTAATTTTTTTCAGGCTAGGCGACTTCTATGAGATGTTTTTTGACGACGCCGTAACGGCTTCAAAAGAACTGGATATTACGCTTACCGGCCGCAGTTGCGGCCAGGAAGAGCGCGCTCCCATGTGCGGCGTGCCTTATCACTCCGCCGACGGGTATATCGCGCGGCTCATCGAGAAGGGCTATAAAATAGCGATATGCGAACAAACGGAAGATCCTAAAGCCTCTACAGGGCTTGTAAAGCGCGAGGTAATTAGGGTAGTGACGTCAGGCACGACGTTGGACCCGAATATACTCGTCGAAAACAAAAACAATTACATAGCTTGCGTTTGTGAAAACGCGCGCGGCGTCGGTTTGGCGTACGCCGACGTTTCCACAGGCGAGTTTTTCACCACGGCGTTCGCGTCCGATGAAAGCGGCGTTTTGGACGAACTTGTGAAGCTGTCGCCCAAAGAGATTATAGTGAATGACGGATTTTCGGGAGAAAGCGCGGTAGAAACGGCTTTAAACGTCAAACCTTACGTTTTTGACGAAACGGCTTTTAAGACTGATCAGGCGTATATAAAGCTCTGCAACCACCTGGGCGTTTTGAATTTAAACGGGATAGGTCTTGAAGATAAGCCTTTATGCGTTAACGCGTCGGGCGCCCTTTTAGAATATTTGACGCGTACGCAGAAAAACTCGCTTGAGCATATACTAGCCGTGAAATATTATGACAGATTAATGTTTATGGCCGTAGACTCGGCAAGCGCGCGAAGTCTTGAACTGCTGGAGACGATACGCTCCCGCTCCGTTAAAGGCTCTCTTCTGGGCGTTTTAGATCGCACAAAAACGGCTATGGGCGCGCGGCTCTTGCGTAGATGGATTAAATATCCGCTTACAAACGTTTCAGATATCTCAAGGCGGTTGGGTGCTGTCGAGATGTACAAAAGCGAAGCGCTGGCGCGCGAGGAAATGCGGGACGCCCTTTCTGAAGTGAAGGATTTTGAACGCGTTATGAGTAAAATCGCCTATAAAACGGCGAATGGGCGTGATTTAATCGGTTTAAAAAGATCCTTTAGGCGCCTGCCTGAAATAGGAATTATCATGCGTTCGCTGCGCGGCGATTTATGCGACGAAATGAGCGCGGCGTTCGACGATTTGAGCGATATATATTCGCTTATCGATTCTTCGATATGTGACGAACCGCCTAACGGCATACGGGAAGGCGGCGTTTTTAAAGACGGGTATAACGAACATTTGGACAAATTACGAGCGGCTAAGAGAGACGGCGCTCGCTGGCTTGTTGAGATGGAAAAGCGTGAAAAAGAGAAATCCGGCGCGAGACACCTAAAAATACGTTTTAACAAGGTTTTTGGCTACTATATAGAAATCTCTCATTCCCAGGCGAAACTTGCGCCGGAACACTACATACTGCGTCAAACGCTTTCAAATTGCCAGCGCTTCACTACCCCTGAACTCAAAGAAATTGAAGAGACGATACTGGGCGCCGACGAGCGCGCCGCCGCGATGGAATTCGATATGTTCGCCGCGCTTACGGAGCGAATCGCCAGCCATACGCCGCGCATACAGTTTACCGCCTATTCTCTCGCCGTAATCGACGTTTTACAGTCGCTCGCTGACGTCGCGGACCGCAACGCTTATGTAAAGCCTTGCGTCAACGCGAACGGCGTCATAAACATAAAAGGAGGACGTCATCCGGTCGTCGAAGCTTCGGCGAAAGAGACTTTTGTGCCGAACGACGCGTTTTTAGACGATCAAAACATATCCATCGTCATAACCGGTCCCAATATGTCAGGAAAATCCACATTTATGCGCCAGACCGCGCTTATTGCGCTGATGGCCCAAATGGGAAGTTTCGTACCGGCGTCTGAGGCCGAAATAGGCGTAGTGGACAAAATTTTTACGCGCGTCGGCGCGTCTGACGATCTTTCGACTGGCCAAAGCACGTTTATGGTGGAAATGTCCGAAGTAGCGGCCATATTGAATAACGCTACCAAAAGCAGTCTGATTATACTGGACGAAATCGGGCGCGGCACGAGCGCTTATGACGGCATGGCCATAGCGTGGGCGGTTCTTGAATACATAACGACCGAGATAGGCGCTAAAACGCTGTTCTCCACGCATTACCACGAATTGACCAAATTGGAAGGCAAAGTAAACGGGATCGCGAACTTCCAGGTCATGGTAAAAGAGAACGATGATGATGTCGTGTTTTTGCGCAAAATAGTGAAAGGAGGCGCGCAGAATAGTTATGGCGTTCATGTGGCGAAATTGGCGGGAACGCCCAAACAAGTTCTGGACCGCGCTAACGATATTTTGGATTCACTGAGCGCGAGCCGCCCTTTGGACGCGCCGCCGCCGCGCCCTCCGCAAAGGAAGAATCCAATCGCGGCCGAACTGCTGAAGTTGGATATAGATTCATTTTCGCCGCGTCAAGCTCTGCAAAAATTGTATGAATTGCGCGAAAGCGCTAAAAAGCTTGGTTAGGAACTGTTAAAAAAATAACCTATACATTCGGCTTGTCCTTTTGCGCCCCGGCTACGTTGCCGGAACCCTTGAATACTACAAGCATTTGCGGAACCCAGCGCCTTGCCGGGACACAAAATCGCTGCGCCGACTGTACGCTTTATTTTTTAACAGTTCCTTAGAAACGCGCCAACCCGTTTACCTTCTCTCATATTGCGTTAATTATATTTTTAACGTATACTTTTACTGGCGAAATTCTTCGGCGAACTTATACTAAACTCGGTTCGAAACATGGCCAAACCGAGTTCAGCGTTAGGCGTAAGCTCATGAAAAATCGGAGAATCAAGCTTTAATGTCAAGAGCAACGCCGTCATAGTCAACGTCCGCGTTTTTCCAAGGCAGGAGGGGGATAACATTGAAAATCGCTTTACTGGCGGCCGCTATATTCGCGGCGGACCGAACCTCGAAAAATTTAGTTGAAAAGAAATTGTCCGCATATGATAAGGTCGAAGTGATAAAGAACGCCGTATATATTACAAAACTCAGAAACAGGGGCGCGCCATACGGTCTTTTATCGGATCGCCCGAAAACGCTGGCGGCGCTTACGGCGGTTTCCGTCGCGCTTTTTTCACTGGAAGCGGCGAAACGCGCGAAAGAATACGGCTCCAGCGGCGCGTTTAAGTTTTCTATAGCTTGTATAATAGGGGGCGGCGCGGGAAACATATATAGCAGAATAAAAAAAGGCTATGTTACGGACTTTTTACAGATAAAATCATCGCCGGCGTTCAATGTGGCTGATATTTCCATATTAGCGGGAATGTGCGCCTTTATGGGCGACATCTTAATTAGGCGCAAAATAACCAAAAGCGCTTGTCTTGTGACTAGTCATTATTGACAACAATGACAAAAAACTGTAAACGCTATTGAAATCAGTTTAACTTTACTCTATAATATGTTTTGTAATGAATCCTGAAATGTACGATAACCTATTATTTTGAACCTACATGACGTAAAGGGGCGTCCTACATTTTAAAGCGATAGTCAGGCCGCAATCTAATTCCCTTTGGGCGGCGGAAGGCTTGAGCTTTATTGCGGACACCCACCTAGCACAAGCTAGGTGTCAAAAAAATAGGACCGGCATTTTGGGATTTTTTTGTTCGCGTTTTATACTGACTCAGTCTATGAACGGGCTTTTAGGCTATATTAGGCGAATACTGCTAATTAAGTAAAATTGTTGCGTTTGGAGATAAGCATATTATTCGATACATAAGGACAAATTGTATGAAGAGACATTTTCGCGGCGCTCAGTCAGCGCGTTTTTGTAACCGCTCGCGGTTGGCGGCGAAGCGCGGGGAAATCGTCTCGGAAAAATGTTTCGATATAGAAAGGAGCTTAATTCCCATGCGCAAATATGATAATGTTCTTTTAGATCCGTCGAAAGCGACTGTGTTGATAATTGACCATCAACCTCAGATGTATTTTGGTTTTGAAAGCTCTGACAGGTCGCTTATTGAAAATAACGTCCTTGGACTCGCTAAGGCGGCGAACGTGTTCAAAGTCCCGTGCATTTTGACTACAGTGGCCGCGGAATCGTTTTCCGGTCCGCTGTACTCGAAACTGCGCGATATATACCCTGATGTTAAACCTATTGATAGAACGTCGATAAATTGTTGGGAAGACGCCAACGTGCATAAAGCCGTCGAATCGACCGGCAGAAAAAAACTTATTCTTTCCGGACTTTGGACGGAGGCGTGCGTTTTGTTTCCGGCGTTGTCAATGCTGTCGGACGGCTATGAGGTTTACGTCGTCACTGACGCGTGCGGCGGCGTGTCCAAAGAAGCTCATGAGACGGCTATTTTACGCATGACGCGGCAGGGCGCCGTTCCTGTCACATGGCTTCAGGTTATGCTTGAGTTCCAGCGCGATTGGAACAACAAAGACACCTATGATCAAGTCATGGGCGTTATCAAAGAACACGCCGGGGCTTACGGGCTTGGCGTGGAGTACGCCGAAGCTATGGTTCAGGCGTGAAAAACGGCGCCTGAAGTTTCGCGATTCGCGAATGGTAAGTTCTCCGTTCAAACATTTTGCGTATGACCAAAAAATGCTATCCGTTTTGGAGGCGATAGTATGAGACTGATAACGCGTCTGGACTTTGACGGCGTAGCTTGCGGAACGATCTTAAAAGAAATGGGAGTCGCGGACAAATTCTTTTTCGCGCACCCCAAGGATATTCAGGATGGCCTGATCGCAGCGTCAAGCGATGACATATTGGCTAATCTGCCGTATCTGGAAGGCTGCGGCATGTGGTTCGACCATCATAAAGCCGAAATTAAACGAGTGGCGGATATGAAGGCGACGGTTAAAGGCGCCGCGAAAGCGGCTCCAAGCGCCGCGCGGGTAGTTTACGAATATTACGGCGGTCGTTCGGCGCTGCCCAACCTTGAATTAATGATATACTATGTCGATAAAGTGGATTCAGGGCGGTTGAGCATCGCGGAAATTTCCAAACCGTCAGGATGGGCGCTGTTGGGATTTATATTAGACCCGAAAACAGGTCTTGGTCAGGCGCGGGAATTTGAAAAAAGCCCGGCGGCGTTCGCGGAGCGAATTATAGAAGCGTGCCGGTCAATGTCGATTGATGAAATTATGGACATTCCAGATGTGGTGGAACGCGTCGCTTTTTATAACGAACAGGCTGAAAAATTCGCGGGAATGATTGAAAAGCATACGAAAACCGACGGCAACGCTATCATTACGGATCTGCGCGGGCAGAAGACTATTTACGCGGGCAATCGTTTTATGGTATACGGAATGTATCCAAAACAGAATGTCGCGCTGTGGATAACCGACGGGCGCGACAATGATCACACGAATATATCGGCGGGCTACAGCGTTGTAAATCGCTCGCTTGAAGTGGATATATCCGATATTATGTCACATGTTGGAGGAGTCGGTCATGAATTCGCGGCCGCGTGTACGGTGCCGACGGAAGCCGCGGAAAGCGTGATAGCCGACATTACGCGAAAGATTAAGCGGGAAGGTGAATAACGTGATGGGAGTATGCCGCTTTGACGAAGTGACTTCAACTAACGACGTCGCGGCTGATATGGCGCGGTTAGGCGCTCCGCACGGGTTCTGCGTCGTCGCGGAAAGCCAAATCGCCGGACGCGGCAGGCGCGGAGCCAAATGGTTTTCTCCAAAGGGCGAAGGTCTTTATATGAGCGTGATAATAAAACGCGATTTTGAGCTTTTGCCCGTAGCCGCCGCCGTCGCGCTGTCAAACGCCGTTTGCGCTTTGAGCGGCGTGATGGCCTACATAAAATGGCCCAACGACGTTACGATAAACAAAAAGAAAGTCGCCGGCGTTTTGATAGAGCGCTTTTCAACCGGCGATCGCGGGAGCTTCGCCGTGATGGGCGTGGGCGTAAATGTGAACGCGCGGTCTTTTCCCGCGGAGCTGTCAGCTACGTCGATAGCGCTGGAACGCGGCGAAGAGGCGGATAAGGAAGAGCTGAGAAAGCTTTTTTTAAGAGAGTTGAAACGCGTAAGCGACGGAAAGAGGCGGTCCGGGCTTTTAGAGGATTACCGTGATAAATGCGTAAGCATAGGTGAAAAAATCATTATAGAGATAGATAACGCGAGAACCGAAGCGGTCGCGCTTGGTGTAATGGATGACGGACGGCTCATCGTAGAAACGCCGCATGGCAAAAGAACGCTTACGTCAGGACGCGCGCTGATAGGATGACGCGGAAGCGTCGCCATTACGCGCCCGTAATGACGGCGAAGACCGCCCCGCCCGCGGCGCTCGCTATGACGATTATTACGGGGCTTATCTTGAATTTAAGCGACGCGAAAACGCATAACGCGAAAATTACGGCGCCGGGCGCGTTTATAACGCGTTTCGGCGCGTTCGCTAAAAACGAAGCGTTTATAAGTATGTCGGAACCAAGCGTGAACGCTACGGACATCAAAACGCCGCCGCAGGCTACGCTTATGCCTTTTAAGAACCTTTGAACATACAGGCTTTCTTTATAGCGCGACAAGATGATGTAAACTACGCTTGTGAACAAAAACGCCGGCGCGCAAATCGCCGCCGTAGCGGCCGCCGATCCCAGAAACCCGCCTTTTATATAGCCTACGTAAGTGGCGGCGTTTATCGCGATTGGGCCGGACGCAAGCAGTTCAAGAGCGGCCAGGTCGGCGAATTCCGCCGCGGTAAGTCCTACCGCCGCGCCCTCCTGCAAAATCATGCCCATTATGGCGTAACCGCCGCCGACGCTAAAGCAGCCTATTTTGAAAAATAAAAGAATCAGTTTAGCGATCATCCTCAGGCTCCTCAAGTCCGCGGCGCTTTTGGCGAAAAGCCATGAAGGCGCTAAAAAGACCGCTTATTATTATGACTAAAATAATGTTCATGTTAAAGAAAAACGGCGCGGCGAACGCGAAAACGATTATGACCCATTTAAAAGCGCCTGAGCTTCGCCTGACGATATCCAGCGCGATAATAAAAATTATCGCCACTGACGCGGCGCGTACGCCGTTTATAGCGCCTTCTATAAATGATACGCCGTTTATAAAGTCGTATGCCAGCGCGATTAAAAGCATTGTGCAAAAAGCGGGGAATATTACGGCGAACGCCACGACCGCGGCGCCGAGCGCCCCCGCCACGCGCCGACCTATCAACAGCCCCGCGTTAAGCGAGACTATACCGGGCAGCGATTGACCAAGCGCGAAATCCTCTAAGATTTTATCCTCGCTTAATAATCCGTATTTTTTACACAACCTGTCTTTTATCATCGGCAAAACCATCTGGCCTCCGGCGAATGATACGAGCATAGACGTAAAAAACACTATAAACAGTTCTTTTAATTTTTGCGCGCCGCTCTTAGGTTTCATCGAGGTCCCCTCTTCCTTTAACTTCCGTCCGCCTTCGCATTCATAACCCCGCCTGTCAATGAGCTAGCGGCTTTCGACGCTTTGTCTTTTTGTCCGATATATAAAGCCCCAATAGTACGAGAATGGCCCCGGCTGCGGCTAAGTAAGTTATTTTTTCGCCGAACGCTATAAAAGATGTGATAATTGTAACGACAGGCGTTAAATATAGGTATGACGACGCTTTAACCACGCCCAAAAATTCGCCGGCTTTTGACCATGTCACAAAACACGCGGCGGACGATAATACGCTCAAATACAGCAGATTAAGCGTGATAACCGGGTTTTTAAGCGGCGCCAGGCTAAGCGGCGTTCTAAACGCGACCGTCATAGGCAGCATTGTTATGATCCCATAAAAGAACACCCTTCTGTTTGTCTCAATTACGTCGCCGTTCGAAAGCGCGTTTTTCATCGCGGCGCCGTAGGCCGCCCAGCTAGCCGACGCGAGCAGCGCGAACGCGTCGCCTAAAAGCCCAGAGTCGCCGCTGTCCTCGTACACGATTAGAAAGATACCCGATATAGCTACGCAAAAACCGATTAAAAACCTTTTTGACGGCTTTTCTCTGTAGATAACCGCGAACAACCACGCGGTTAACAAGGGCGCCGCGCTTGTTATAAGCGACACGTTAGCCGCCGAAGTAAACCGCAGCGCTATATTTTGCAAAAACATATAGAGCGTTACGCCAAAAAAACCGGCTAGAAACAGCGACAGCTCTTCGCGTAGGTTTTTCGGCGTTTTGACGCGCGGACGGATTGCGAAAAGCGTTATATAGCCCAAAATAAACCTGAACACGACGACTTGCAGAGGGTCCAGCTCTGAGAGTAGCGTCTGCGCCGATGTCAGTGACGAACCCCATATTATTATGGTAAAGCCAGCGTATAAGCGGCCTTTTACGGCGTCCGTCAAACCGCTCCCCCTCCTTTTTCCGTCCGCCTTTATACTAGACTTGCCCCGGAACCTGACTTCGACGGATTCACGAGCGGCGGAAAGACGCTGATCGCTAAAGCATTAGAAAATTATATATTATAAGGCGCGAACATGCAAATGAATATTAGAGCCTGTCCAAGGTCTCGTTGTTGGCGGATTTTCGCGCTCTTTTTTTGCCAAAAGCGAAAGCGCCGCGTATTCAAAGAATATACTCGAAGAGCGCTGACGAAGCGTGACGGAAAATGATCCGAAAAGACACGAAATGGAGATTTTGAACGGGATCTGAAACTTGCGGGATGAATTCCGCTGTGGGAGCGATTTTTAGCGTTTCGTCCGCTAATCGGCAAGTTGTAAAATGAATTGCCCGAAGGCATAAAAAAAAGACCCATCAGGGATCCAAACCAGTTACAATGAAGTTGTGAGACAACAACGTGACTGGAGGAACCGCGATGAGTCAAGTACAGAGTAACGCAAAGACAAAGAAAT
>JAISER010000116.1 GCA_031263985.1 Clostridiales bacterium
TTGAATATTGGCTCTATCATTTCCCATTGTTTATCTCTTAAATCCGTGCTATATCCCATATTCCTTCACCCTTTGTTGATTATAGCGCTTTTATTGCTTTTATTGAATACGGCTTCTAACATCCGCTCTGACAGCCGTTTTCTTAGAGCTTATTCAAGATTTCGTTTTCAGCGGATTTTTTATGAGGATTTTTCGCGTTGAGCCAGGCGCGAAACGCGGACGAACCAATGGGGTTAGGCGAAGCTTCGTGAAAAAGTTCGGCGTGAAAAGACCATATGTTTAGACGGAGTTCAGTATTGTTATATTGTCCGGCAACCTTTGCCGCGTTTACGAAAAAGACCGAAGGCTTCCGTATGCGTCGGCGCCTTCAGTCTTTTTTTCTCATTACGGCTCGGTTCAGAAAAATCCCCTTAACGGTTAAACCTGATAACCGCTGGGCTTGGCGCGTAATCGATCAGTAACATACGTAGCTCAACCGCGCTTGACGCGCTTTAGAAACAGACTAAAAGCTTCCGCGCGCACAAGCGCTTTCAATCCGTTTTCTTTATCATGGCCCGGCTCATAAAAATCGCCTTAATAGTTAAATCCGTCATAACTGCTGGGATAGTCCGCCACCGGATCTCCGTATCCCGGTATGACTATATGTTCCTCAGGGTACGGCTGATTCGTATTCGGCACATAGTCAGGAACAGGCGTAAGCTCCTCTTCCCGCCGCGGGGGATCTCCCAACGGAGTATCCTCCGTCGGAGAACCCTCCGTCGGCAAGTCGTCCGACGACACATGGCGTCCGGACCCCGTTGACGACCGTTCGCTGACATCTTCCGGTAAAATCGATATCGGTTCCAGGTCCGGAAGGATTATGCCACCTTCCGGCGCTCTATAAGAACTCGATTGACCATGTCCGTGGTGCAGCGTACAAACCGGCCCGTCTATCCACGCGGACGGTATTTTATATCGCACTCCGTCGCTTGTAAAAGCGTTCGGGGAATCATCCAAAACGCCTATAACTGTTTTCACATACTCTTCAGGGCAATTCGGGCCGGCTTTCATATTGGTTGACGTATCAATAGTAGCGGACACGTGCAAACCGCAATAATCCGTCGGCTGCGACCCAGAGATAAATAAGTCAGTACGCGTCATATTACCGCGCGGATCATGGTCGCAAAGCCCCTTTACGGCAAGTTTCCCCGAAATGCCGCAAATAGTGGCGGTTACCATGCCTTCAGGGTTCTCAAACGTTTTCACCGGCAAATCGGCGTGTATCTTTTCCATCACGTCTGACCAAAGAGTCATGTGATACCCCTCGTCCTGCGTTATGGTTTTGGGGTGGTCGAAGCCCAGCCATATGCTGGCGACGTAATATGGAGTATATCCGACAAAAGTCAAATCCTTAGTATCGGTCGTGGTGCCGGTCTTACCGGCGATCGGAATCTTAACGTTTTTAAAACGCGCTTTCACGCCTGTTCCCGCCGTTATAACGTCTTCCATCATATCCGTCAAAACGTACGCCGACTGTTTCTTTAGAACTTCGCGGTTGTCCGGCTTATTTTCCAAAAGCAGGTTGCCGTCGTGGTCAAGCACTTTAGTGTACAGAACAGGTCTGTTATAAACGCCCTGATTGGCGATAGACCCGTAAGCCGCGCACAGTTCCATCTGCGTCACGCCGTTCGTAAGCCCGCCAAGGCATGTGGCCAGCCCTTTATCCGTGTTTCCGTTTTCGTCCAAGTCGCCCACAAGCGTAGTGAAGCCGAAGTTGAGCAAATATTTAAAGCACTCTTCCACGCCTGTTTTATACATATTTTTCACGGTAACGACATTCATGGAATCTCGAACGCCCTGACGCGCCGTGACATACCCCAGATATCTATGGTTCCAGTTCTCCGGCCGGTATCCGTTATGTTCAAATGGAGAATCCTCTATAAGCGTCGCCGGCGTTGTGACGCCCAAGTCTATACTCGGCGCGTAGGACGCCAATATTTTAAATACCGAACCGGGTTGGCGCTCGGATTCCACCGCGCGGTTAAGCGCGAGGTTCACCATCTTCTCCCCGCGCCCGCCCGTAAGCGCCTTAACGTATCCGTTGTGGTAATCTATCACCACCATAGCCGCCTGCGGCTGTATTACAGGCAAAATCTTTTCATCGATAATTTCATCGTTCGCGCCCAGCATACGCGCTTTAAACGTATCTGTAAGCGCTTCTATTCCATCGAAGCTTTTAACCGTATCTTCCTCGTACTTATGTTCAGTTTTACCGGTGACGTTATTCCTTATGGAAGCGGTATACTGCACGTCTATCTCAAAATCTTTTTTAGGAAAAAACCTCTCGTCAGCGAAAGACGCGTCCATAATATCTTGCGCGGCTTTGTCCTGCGTGCCGTAAATTTGCAGACCGCTGTTATACGCCCAGTTAAAAGCCTCCGTCTCGCCAATGTTATACTTAGTTTGCAGGTCCAGAACAAGCTGGTTCAACAACGCGTCGTTAAAATAGCTGAAAACCGAATTATTCTCCATCTCTATCTTAACCTTGGAACTCACCCTGGCGTATACGTCGTCCCCATACGCCTCGTCATACTCATCTTGAGTTATCATGCCCAGCGACAGCATCTTCGCCAAAACAAGCTCCTGTCTATGTCTATTATTTTCCGGATTCATGATAGGCGCGTTTTTGGATGGATTTTGCGTAATGGCCGCTATTACGGCGCATTCCGAAAGCGTCAAATCCGTGACCTGCTTGTCGAAATAATACTCCGACGCCGTTTGCACTCCGTTCAAACTGTAATGCATGTTTATGGAATTAAGATAAAGCTCTAAAATATAGTCTTTAGCGGCTTTTTTAGACTTCAACTCAGTCGCGAGCCGTTTTTCATATTCCACGGCCATATATTGCTCCTGAAGCTTCGTTACGAAAGAATTTTTCGCGATCTTCACGACATTATTTTTTATAAGCTGCTGAGTTATAGTGCTGGCGCCTTCCGTCCTGTCAGTGGTAAGCGTAATATAAAACGCTCGCGCTAACGCGCGCAGGTCTATCCCGTTATGCGAATAAAACCGCTCGTCCTCTATCGCTACGAACGCGTCCTTTAAATATTGAGGAATCTTATCAAGCGTGACGTATTCCCTGTTTTCCTCACCCTTAAGACGCGAGGATTCGGTGCCGTCAGCGTAATAAATAATGGAAGGATATATGCTCGGTTTGACCGCCATAGCGTCAATTTTCGGCGAGTTTTCAATTATGCCCATGTACGCGCCGGCGGCCGCTCCCCCTCCGGCGAAAATCGTTATTATAACAGCCGCGAAAACTATGCGAAATAGTATCACGCCTACTCTATGACGCGCCCTTTTGCCGGTCGCTAAACTTTTCCTTCGTTTTTTCACAGTGTTCTCCCTAGAATAGTTCATAACGCGCCTCCCTTAATACAACTGCAATAATAGCATAGCGAACGCGTCTTTACAACATCAAAAACGATGGACGTCGATAAAAACCGCGGGCGCCGCCCATGCTCAAAGTTTTTTAATCCGCATTAACGCGCGATTGAATAACGCTCATCACACCGCTAACCCCGTCCATAAGACCGCTTTCAGACATATTCCGAATAAATTGGCTGCGCCGCCGATAGACCTCGTCAAGCTTATCGTAAAGACACTCTATACTCTCCTCTTGCAACACGACTGAAAAGCCTTGAGTCTCGAAAGAGGCCGCATTTAAGATTTGGTCGCCTCTGCTGGCGTTTTTGGACAGCGGTATCAGAACATGAGGCTTTTTCAGCGCCAGAAGTTCGAATATGGAATTAGCGCCCGCGCGCGACGCCACTACGTCCGCCGCCGCCATTATGTCCGCCATTTCGTCGCTTACGTATCCAAACGGCTTATATCCCAAGCGTGTCGGAGCGTCTTTCAAATTATCGCGCCCGCATATATGAACCGCGTCGTATTTCGCGGTCAATATGTCGAGAGCTTTCCACACCGTTTTGTTAACGCTAACGGACCCTAAGCTGCCGCCCATTATCAGAGCGACAGGCTTCGCGCCGCCGAATCCGCACAATTTCAGACCTCTCTCTCTGTCGCCTCTCAGCAATTCGCCGCGTATGGGCGGCCCCGTCAAAATCCCCTTACCGCCCACGCGTTTAAGCGTTTCCGGAAACGACACGCATACTTTTTCAGCGAAAGGCATGGATATTTTATTGGCAAGACCGGGGATTATATCGGATTCGTGTATTATTACCGGCGTTTTCAACAACCTGCCGGATATGACGACAGGCGCCGCGACAAAACCGCCCTTTGAGAATATCACGTCCGGCTTCTCTTTTTTTATTATGCCATAGGCGTCGCCAACGCCTTTTATTACTCTAAATATATCCTTTATGTTTTCAACGTCGATATAACGACGCAGTTTACCGGCGGATACGCTGTAATATTTCACTCCCGTCCTCGCGATAATGTCTTTTTCCATACCGTTCACGCCCCCTATATAAACGACTTCAAACCCGGCGCGTTTAAGCGCCGGCAAAAGGGCTACGTTCGGCATGACATGCCCGGCGGTTCCGCCGCCTGTCAAAATAATTTTCTTCAAAGCGACCATCTCCAAAAGAGTGTTTACATAGTACATTTTATTATAGAGCATTCTATTATATAGCGTCCGATAAATAAACATCAATTAAGAGATTATTTTCTTTGGTCGTTTTAAGCGGCTTGAACAGGCTCTAACGGCCATAGCGACGCGTTTCGCCCGCTTTGACCCGTAAAATGTTAAACTTCAACGAAAAAAGTTGCATTGAACAGCTTGACATGTTAAAATTTAAGCATCGTCCGCAATCATACGTTGACGTAAAAAGATACGCGAACAACGGCTCGAAAAATGTAAGCGCCCGTCACTAATGATAAAAGCGCCTTCGTTTTCCCGCCGTTGATAATCGCATATTAATTTACTATAAAGGAGAATCTAAAATGGACTTGGACTATAAAGTCGAGGAAAAAGACGCGTTTCGCATTGTAGGCCTTAAAACGCGCTATGAATCCAGACTTATGGATTGGGCGAAAGAGATTCCCGAACTTTGGGAGCGCTGCTTAAGCTCCATGCCGGAGATAGTCGCTCTTATGACGAAGGAACCATACTCCTTGATAGGGGTGAGCGTGTTTCCTAATGAAGGCGGGTTGGATTACTATGTTTCAACCGCTACGGACAGACCGTTCCCGGATGGCGATGAAGAATGGGCGGAATATATTGTTCCGGCCAACAGATGGGCGATTTTCGAATGCGTGGGGTCCATACCGGACTCGCTCAGCGCTCTTAAAGAAAAGATCGCGAAAGATTTTTCGGACGAGAAATATGATCGTTCCGTCACTCCGTGCGTGGAAGTCTATCCTGAAGGCGACCAAAAAGCGCCTGATTACAGATGCGAATATTGGATTCCTCTTACTGATAAAAAAGAGTTTCGATTCGTGGAAAAAGAAGAAATTCGCGCGCTGTGTCTGAAAACTCATTTTGACAAGCCTGTGCAAGAGAGCGCCGATGACATGTATCAGTTTTGGAAAGATTCGCTGGACAGGATAGAGGGTATGATTGAACTTATAAACATGGAGCCTTATGGAATGCTTGGCGTAAGCGACTATACGGACGACGGCGGTTTCGACTACTATATAGGCGCCTCCACGATAAATCCTATCACGGAAGAAACGGAGGATTTAACGGAATATACTATACCCGCCGGGACTTGGGTCATTTTTGAGTCCATCGGCGCCATGCCCGACGCGATTTCCGCAAAAAAAGAGAGCATCGAAAAAGACTGGTTTCCGACTTCGAAATATGAGCGAACCGGTGCGCCCGATATAGACGTTTATCTTCAAGGGGATCAAGAATCGGAGGATTATCGATGCCTATTGTATGTGCAGGTTAAAGAAAAACCTGAGAATAGCTGATTAACATGATATGCGCGGCGGTTTTTTTACAGGCGAAAGACGACGAGACGTTCGCCGCGACGAACGCGACGCGGCGTTTTTTGTTCCCGGATAAACATAAAGCGCCTCTCGCCCTGTAACTAAGACGGCGGATGGAATTCGTTTAAACGGGCGGCTCGTCTCGCTATGATAAAATAAGCGGCGGCAAACAAGCTTCGCGCCGCGTTTACAGAGCCGAGGTGTTTGACGGTGGAACCGTTGTGGGAAATTACGATGGGAGCGCTTATCGACAAAATATCTGAACAATTTTCAAATAACGAAGCGGTCGTTTATACTGACCGTGATTTCAGAAAAACGTACGGAGAATTCCGGGAGCTTTGCGACAGGGCCGCGCGCGGATTGATATCCATAGGCGTAAAAAAAGGAGACAAAGTCGCGGTATGGGCCACTAACGAGCCGGAATGGCTCATACTCATGTGGGCCGCGGCTAAAATCGGAGCCGTAATGGTTACCGTGAATACCAACTATAAGATATTTGAACTTGAATATTCGCTGAGGCAAAGTGATTCAACGACGCTTGTCCTAATGGGTAAATCGGCGAACAACAACTACGTAGACATACTAAACGATCTTTGTCCGACGCTAGCTTCGTCAAAACCGGGTGAACTGCGCTGCGAGAAGTTACCTTTACTTAAAAACGCGGTATATATAGGCGCTAAAAACGCCACGCCCACGGGTATGTTCAATTGGACGGATCTCTATGACATGGCGGAAAATACGTCGCTAAAGGAGTTCGAAAGCGTTCAAACATCGGTCAGCCCTCATGATATCACAAATATGCAATATACATCCGGCACGACCGGTTTTCCGAAGGGCGTGACGCTTACTCATTACAATGTAATAAACAATGGCAAAGCGATCGGCGACCGCATGAAATTCACACCGGAAGATCGCCTTTGCATACCCGTGCCGTTTTTTCATTGTTTCGGCATGGTTCTGTCCATAATGGCGTGCGTGACTCATGGCAGCGTCATGGCGCCGATTGACCTTTACGCTCCGCGAAAGGTTATGTATGCTATACAAAAAGAGAGATGTACGGCATGTCATGGCGTGCCCAGCATGTTTATCGCCATGCTTGAACACCACGACTTTAATAAATATGACTATTCCAGCATGCGCACAGGCATAATGGCGGGTTCGCCGTGTCCGGAGCCTTTGATGAAACAAGTCGTTGAGCGCATGAATATGCGCGAAATAACTATAGTTTACGGTCTTACGGAGGCGTCGCCGGGGTGTACGCAAACACGGGCTGACGATACGCTTGAACACCGCGTCTCAACAGTCGGGTTTCCGTTGCCTGGCGTCGAATGTAAAATAATAAATCCTGATACCGGCGGAGACTTGCCGGACGGAGAACCGGGCGAGTTCTGCGCGCGTGGATATAATATAATGAACGGCTATTACAAGATGGCTGAGGCCACGGCGCAAATAATAGACTCCGACGGCTGGCTGCATTCCGGCGACATAGCGGTGCGCGATCCCGACGGTTATTACAGAATCACAGGGCGTTTAAAAGACATGATAATACGCGGAGGGGAAAACATCTACCCCAAAGAAATAGAGGAATTTTTATACACGCATCCCGCCGTAAAGGATGCGCAGGTGATTGGCGTGCCAAGCAAAGGATATGGCGAAGAAGTTATGGCCTATGTAATTCTTAAGGACATCGCGAATCCGCCCTGCGAAGACGAACTTAGAGAATTCATTCGCAGACGGGCCGCTCGCCACAAAGTTCCGAAATACATCAAATATATAGACGAGTTCCCTATGACAGCCAGCGGGAAAATACAAAAATACAAATTGCGGGAACTGGCAATCGAAGAACTGAAGTTACAACGTTATGATAATATAGCGGCTGTTTAAGCTTTTAAGTTCCAGGTAATGGGAACGCCTACGGCGTTCCCATTTCTATTTACAATCTTGGGGCTTCGCCCCAAACCCATTAAACCTTGGGGCTCCGCCCCAAACCTCGCCGGGGACTTCGTCCCCGGACCCCATTCCTCCCGCATATGTGAATCTTTCACCTCTAACACTTCGCATGGTCTTCCAAATCACTTCAAAATAATTTCCTCCAAACCGAACGCCATCAACATTACGCGGCATAACCGACAGACTTATAAAATCCGGCTCTTTTAAAAACTTACACCTTTTTTTAGATAGCTTATACAATATTAGAAGGAGGCGTTTGTTTTATGAAAGAACGGTCGATATATTATTACCGAAACGGATATAATTGCTCGCAATGCGTTCTAAAGGCGGTAGAGTCAAAATATGGCAAACCAATATCCAAAATGACCCTAACCATGCTTAACGGCGTTAACGTCGGGTTCGGCATAGGCGGCGTTTGCAGCGTATTAATCGCCGGAGTCATGGCTTTCGGAATGTTTTTCGACTCGGACACGGTAAAACGTCTTAGATTGCGTCTATTTGATGAATTTACATCGCTTTACCCGAACATAAATTGCTCCGCTCTAATTAAAATACGTGGCGCTGAAGGAAAATGTGAAAAACTTATAGGCGATATCGCCGGAATTATAGAAAGACTGATTGAATCAGAAATAAGAAACTAATGTTTAAATATCCATTCATTATAACTCGCTCATGAACGCGCGAATCGTGTTCATGAGCTTTCGTTTAAAAAAATGGGGCTATTCCAATGACAAAAAATAATCTCGCACAAGATCTTTCATACCAGCGGGTATGTCATAATCGTCCACTGATTTCAACTCACTATTTATAACCTCATCCAAAACTTCGCCATATGGGACGCTTTCACCTCTTTGTCCCATCCCTGTGACGGTCTGTTCCGTAAGTTCGCCGCCTTCGCCCGTTATGCCCGTCACATTCGCCTCAACCGCATTCTTATCCGCGGCTCCGCGAAAATATACGTTTTCATTTTCTATATGTCCACTTCCCCGTCCGTTACCTCCCGGCGATCCTTGCCCCGGGCCTTGGCCCTGTTGGCCTTGGCCTTGTTGACCTTGGCCCTGTTGTCCTTGACCTTGTTGGCCTTGACCCTGCTGGCCTTGACCTTGTTGGCCTTGACCTTGTTGGCCTGACGGCTGACCGTTCAAATTTCCGCCGCTTCTCGCAACGCTATCATTTAAGTCATTGAGCGCGTCACGTAAATCAGCGTTTTCGCCAGCCAAATTTTCAATATATCCGCCGAGTTCATCAAGCGCGCCGTCTCTATTCAGCGTTTGCGACGCCTCATCAAGCAAATTTCGCAACTCTTCGTTTTCCGCCAGACTTCTAGCCGACTCCGCCATAATCTCCGCTATTTCACGTTTTTGCTTCTCGTCAGCTCTTTTCAACAGCTCGGCCAATGCGTTAAACGCGTTATTAACGCCATCCATATCGCCCCTTGTCAAGGCTTCGCCCAGCGCCGCCGTATTCTGATACGCTGACAATTTATCGCCCAGCATTTTCAAATCCTTCGACACCGTGTCATTGGCGAGCTTCTGTATTTCAGCGCGCGTACTTTGCGTCAGCCTCACGGCCTCGGCTTCATTACTCGTCCGTCTGAGCGCCTTCAGTAACTCTTTTATCCTTTCATCCGCTTCTTTAGCTCGAGCGTCAGTCACCGCTTTTTTAAATTCTTTAGCGTCTCTCTCGATATCCGCCGCAACGCGTTCTATTTTTTCATTAATTTTACGCGCGTCGGCTATTTCAACCGCGCGAATGGGCGGCGCGAAAGCCGCTACAAACATAAATGCCAGAGCCGCGATAAGCGCGACAGCGTTTTTACGCGGCACATATATCTTGTATTTTTCACACAGTTCCCTTGCGGTCGCCACGCTTAGCGCGTCGTCCGCAACCATGCGTTCCCCCGCATTCTTAGCGCCCTCCTTTAAGATATCCATAGCGGTTATAAACCGCTCTTTATAGCCCAAAGCGTCACCCGCCGCCGCCGCCGCTTTCGGCGACGGAACCTTAAAAAGCGTAAAAATCATGCCGACCACGCAAAACGCCGCGAATATAACGCCCGCATAAAATCCGGCGTCCTTTACAAACGTAAATTTTGACGCCATAAGCGCCGCGGATCCAAGAACCGCTCCCGCGAAAGCGCCAAAAACAATATTATTCAGAAACACTCCAAGCGTCATCTTTAGTCTCAAAAGGCGCAAAACTCCGTTAAGCCTCTTCATGCCGTCACCTGTACTTCCTGCTGTTTTTCACGGGCTTTATTACAACTGACGCCAACAGCGTGAAAACAGCGGCTACAATCAAATTAAAAATAATATTAAACGCCCAAACCATCGACGTGAAACTATTTTCTCTTAAGTAACCCGTATATATTGTAGAATAATACGCTATGTTTTGCAATGAGAAAGACCCTATAAGCGTATCAAAGAGGCTTACGAGTCCGAAAACTACGTTAAATGACAATAATACGTCAGAAATCGCGAATATATTTGACGCGCGGTCAGCCAGCGCATCGCTTCCGTTAGCTAATACGGTTACGCTCGCTATGTAGTTTCCCGCCAAAAGCAAGACGGCGTGACCGATGGTCAAGAATCCGACCGCTATATAAGTCAATATTATAGATGTCACATTGCGCTTTAGAAGCGACGAGAAAAAAATGGCTATTCCCCCGACCATCACCGCCGCTGAAAGCGTGAAAAACGCCAGCGCGAACACATCGAAAAGCCCTACGCCGCCAAAATACATAGCTATGCCAAAAACAGGCAGCGACACGACGATTATAAGGCAAACCATTGAAAGCGACGCTGTCAGCTTCCCTAAAACTATGGAAAGCGTAGACATTTTAGTAACAAGCATAACGTCAAGCGTCTGCCGCTCCCTCTCGCCGCTTATAGCGGTTCCGGCGAAAGCCGTCGTAAAAATCATTACTATCCCCAATTGAAACACGCCCATAAAGACATATAGATTCGTAGCGCTTGACGGCGTAAATCCTGAATATAGGATATTGCTCTTCATAATAAAGATCGCGACAGCCGTTATGACCGTCATTAAAATCACGTAAACGCATAAAGCTATAAACGTGCGCGGCGAACGCAGCGAAACGCTTAACTCTCTTTTCAAAACAGGGTTAATCATTTTCATCCTCCTTTGTAAGCCGCATGAATATATCTTCCAAATTCCCTTCTTTTTCCTTTACAAACACGACATCTATTCCTTCTCCCACGATTTTAGCCGTGACGCCGGCTATATCCTTGTCATCGCCGTTAATCTCAAACTCAACGTTGTCAATATTTTCACGTATGTCCGACACAATGGCGATTTCCGACAAAAGCGAAGCGAGTCTTTCAACGCCTTCGAGCGGCTTTATATGGATTACGCGCTTTTTTGTCATCGCGCGCATAATGTCGTTTATCGAACCGGAACTGACAAGCGCTCCATTATTTATAATGCCTATTTCCGTGCACATCTCCGCCAGCTCCGGCAATATATGCGAACTTATAATGACCGTTTTACCCAAAACTTGAAGGTGCTTAAGAGTTTCCTTCATTTCGACGCGCGCGCGCGGATCAAGACCGGAAGCCGGTTCGTCCAATATAATGATTTCAGGGTCGTGCACTAAACTCCTCGCCAGACACAACCTTTGCTTCATGCCGCGCGACAGCGAATCCACGTAACTTGCGCGCTTGTCCGACAAATCGACCAATTCCAGCAAATTACCTATAATATCGCCGCGTTCCTTATACGGTATATAGTACGCGCCGGCGTAAAAATCCATATATTCATCTACTTTGAGATTGTCGTAAACGCCGAAAAAGTCAGGCATATAGCCTATTTTTTCGCGCAGCGCGCGCGGGGATTCAACCACATTTTCACCGTTTATAAATACGGACCCGCTTGTCGCCGTCAGAAGGCCGGACATAATTTTCATAGCGGTCGTCTTACCGGCTCCGTTAGGCCCGACAAAACCGTATATTATGCCATCAGACACGGTGATGTTCAGGTCATTCAGCGCTCTGAACTTTCCATAATTTTTAACGAGATCAACTACTTCAAGCATCAGGAAATTCCCCCTTAACGCTTATCATAGGGAAATTAACGTTATCTCTAACGCTTTGAGCGCGCGCCTTAACTACGCCATCCTCAACGTAGTCGGACACGTTCCCCGAAACGTCAACTCTGTCAAAATATTCCATATACGTTTGGTCATACATTATATCTTCGGACGCTATCTCGTCATTCATATAGTCGCCCGCATCGCTTACGAACGGTTCCCATTCGCCGCTCGCGGCGTTATAAATCTCTTTCGTAGCGTATGCGTCCCAAATGATTGACATTTCGCTTATATGGGCGCCTTCCGGCATCGGAAAACTTACAGTCAAGTCCCCTAACGCCGTCATATAAACCGAGAGCCCGCCTTGAACGCTATAAGGCGCGTCGCTCTCCACGGCGCCCACACCTATAAACCCGTATGGCAAATCAAAAGATTTGGAAACGTACAGACCCACAGGCGCGTCGGCGACGTAAACCGTTGTGTAAAGCTCCGTCGCGGGTCCGCCGTTTATTTTAATTTTCGCGTCAACGAACTTTTCGTCACTGTAAGCGAAAATATCGGCCCGCAAGTCCGAGGCGCCAAGCGTCAGCGCGCCAGCGCCCCCTGATCCCGCGGACATGGCATGAGAACTTATCGGATACGCCGAGTACGCGTAATTATTCACTCCGTTGATCTTATAATCATAAATCATAGACGACATATCTCTCATCAGTCTTATCCACCGCCTGTCCTCTTCCGGCATAACGCTCGTCCTGTCATCCACATCGCCGTAAGTGTCTTTATAAATTAAATAAAAGTTCATATAGGCGTTCCGCACATTTTTAAGCTGCGCGTCAACCTCAACGGTTTCGCCGTTTTTAATATCGTTAAACGCGACCCCGCAGTTCTTGACGACGATAATCAAATCTTTTAAATTTCTACCGGTAGAGTTAGTCAACTTGCCCTTTAAATTTTTCCCGTCAATTCGCAAATCGGCTTTTATGCCTTCTCCTACGTCCGCGTTCGTTTCAAAACCGAAATTATGCGCTTCCCATACCTTCGTTTCGTAAAATGACACAACGGGCGCTTCTCCTAACGTCATCTCTTTTATATCCGGGTTTTTACGGCGTCCGCTCGCGCTGTCGAAGTAATAGTACGACTGATAATATTCTTGAAAATACGGCTTAACGCTCCCGTCCAGAGTCACGTTCACATCGCCTTTCCACGGCGCGGAAACGTTCACGAAAGAACGCGCCCTCCCGTCGTCGCCGTTCGCGGACACATATGACACTAAATTAAAAATAGGTCTTTTATAAACGGAATCCGAGCTTATTACAAATATCGCCGCCGTTGTAAGCGCGGCTATCGCCGGTATGGCTATGAAACCTCGTTCGCGCGCGTCCCGTTTTTTCAATATCAAGTACATTATCGGACCTATCGCTATAGCGTAAGCGAAAACCGTGAAAAATATAACGGTAATTTTGTTTTCACCCATATACGGAAGCCACGACGCGATATAAGAAAAATCGGGGGCGCCGCTGTAAACGTACTTGAAAGCGCGTCTTGGAGCCAGTTTTTCAGCGTAAAGAGACGTCAAAAATTCGTCCCGTCCCGCCAGTTTTACAAAAGGCTCTTTAGATAAGTCAAACGGGTGCAGTATAATAATGCCGTCGCCGTTATACGCCATCGTCGTAATGGACTGCCCTGAATACGTAATGACATCGCTTCCGTTCTTGACGTTAAACCTCTGAAATACCGCCGTTTCGGCGCCCTCCAGCGCCAACCGGTACTTGTCGTTTGATAAATCGGCGATTTCAATTTCGCCGGCGCTCTCGATTTCAAAAAACTCGGCGCCTATGCCTCCAAGCGTTTTAGGATAATTCGCGCCCGCTCCGATTACAAGCGTTCCGCCGGTTTTAAGCCATTCCAGCAGCGCGCCCTTTTTTGTTTCCGACAACTTGCCCGTATCCCAATCATTTAATATTATCATGTTAAAATTATTAAGTTCGCCTACGGTTGACGGAAAGTTCGCCTCATCCAGAAAAACCAACCCTTTGTTAAGCGCCCGGTCGCTTCCTGAATAAGCGGCGTTTAAGCTAAGCTGTTTCAAATAGGCCAAACTGTCATGGTCGTCCGTCAGCGCGCCCGCGAAATAGTTCTCCGGGTTTACGCCTTCGCACGCTACGCTCGATGTGAATACCTCTTCGCCCTTTTCGTTCTCGAGCGTTATTAAAATCGACTTTACCAAGTTGTTTATAACCGCGTAAATCTCAACGGCGCTTTCGCCTCCCGGCGCGACATTTAGTGAAGCGGAATAAACGTTATATTCCGGCGAAACCTGAACCGCGCTCGGGTTCATTTGCGTCATGTCCCGCACGTTTATTTTAACCTTAGCTTTTCCGGAAAACGCGGCGCCGCCGTTCTTCACGCTCAAATGAATCGGCGTTTGCCCGCCTGGCTTGTACACGCCTGAATAACCGATTCGCGCGGTCACCTCAAGCGCGGAATCAGTCTCAGTCCACGCTCCGTATACAAAGGGAGCTATGGCTCCAAACAGCAAAACCGCCGCTATCAAGCCGGCTATAATCCCCGCCGCTATCTTTTTGGCGCGCGCGCGCCGGTTTTGAGATATGTTACGTGACATTCCTTATCTACCCCCGTATTGTTCTATGCGTTGTGTTAACGCCTTGATCTTCAGACGTTTTTCCAGGTTCGTCCAAAAAAGCGGCGGAAAAACAGTCGCTATCCTTTGAAAGCTTACATCCGGCGGCGAACCGAACGCCGGAGCTTCAGCGAGACCGTCATTTAAAAATCGCTATGATCCGGCCGCCGCTATCAATTATAGCGCTAAAGCGCGATATAGCCAACCATTTTATGTAAGCGACGATTCCGTCCGTCCGCCGCGATAGCTCTCAATCAAAAAGACTGACCCGCGAACTCGTTATAAACAAAACGGAGTTTCAGCGAGCGCTTCGGCGCCCCCTAAAACTCCGTTTAAAATTTTTAAATCTCCTCCGCCTGCGACAAAGCGGAACGTATAGCGCCCATTAATATGGTCTCCGTCATGACATTTTCCTCGCCAAGCGTCAAGTCAAGACTTTGCGTCTCCACAATGCGCTCGCTCAACAATTCAAGCGTCGGCCGTAATAAAGGATAAAAAACTTCTTGCGTCTCACTCATGTTTTCAAGGCTTATCGCGATTATATCCATTTCATCTACCGTGACCGACACTAAGGCTGGTTTGTTATGCAGTATTATTTCGGAATAATATGTGCCGGGCGTATAATATGACGTCTCTTCATCCGGGTTATCCCGCGTTTTTTTTTGCGCCAGCGCCACTATGATCAGCGCTACGACGACAACTCCAACGCCTATTAACACGAGCTTTTTAATAATTTCCTTTAAATTTAAAACCATAATCGTAGAGCCGCTCATTTTAGCGTTTCCCCCTTAAATATGCGCAAACTCCGGCCAAACCAAGAGCGGCGGGCTTAATACTGAACTCAGTCTAAGCCATAACCGTCCAAAGAATCCTTTTCACGCCGGGCTTTGTCGCGAAGCCTCGCCGAACCCCGTTGGCTCGCCCGCGTTTCGCGCCTGGCCTAACGCGAAAAATCCTCGCCCGGTTGGCTGCGGTTCAACCTGAATTCAGTATAACATGAGTTTACCTGACGTTTATTTTATAGTTTATTAAACGCTAAAAAGAAATATGACAACAGGCGTCCAGGTTTCTCGTCATTTATAATAGACCTGTCCCGGAACCTGACTTCGACGGATTCGCGAGCGGATTTTTCGCAAGACAAGGATTTCGCTGACGCCGCATTGCGGAAAATCCGCCGCGCGGACTCCGGAGTCAGGTTTCGGGAGAGGTCTATTATGCCGAAAAGAAGCGAAAGGCCTAGAGCCAAACGCACCTCTCGGCGTCTATTAGGTATATCGCTCGTTCACGCACGCGCGTCTCAACGGCGGATTCCAACGCTCGCGCGTATATATCAAGCTGCGTTGAGTATTTGCGCGCCAGAGCGTCCGGCGACGCGTTTTTGTCTGACTTATAGTCCACAAGTATTATTCCGTCTTCATCGTTCTCATCCCGCTCAATGAAATAACAGTCTATAATGCCGTGAACCAATATGAGCGCGTCTGAACTTTTTAACGTCTCATCACGATAGATATCATAAGGCGGCAAGGCTATTACGAAAGGTTCTTCCTTACGAAGCGTTTTTGACGCGCGCATCCTGTCCGCCAGATTCGAGCGCGTAAAAGCGAGTATTTTATCCGCCGGAACAAGCGAGGCTTCTTCGGGAGTTATTAATGTCATCCGCTCAAGCTCTTCGACGATAGCGCGTATGCGCCGTTCGCTGTCATCAAGGCGTATGTCGAGCCGTTCTATTATCGTATGGATTATCGTCCCCATTCGAGCGGCGTCCGGCAAATGATCGGTGAGCCCCGGCCGGGATATAAACGGCGGCTCGTCAAAAACCGCCGATGATATATCGTCGAGATTCTCTAACCGACGCATCCGCTTTATCTCGGAGATTGACAGCTTCGCGGGCAGCGAGCTTTCGCGCTCAAAAGGATAACGCCACGAGAACTTCTCGTCTAGAACACGGATATCGGCGGAATCAAGCGACCCTGCAGCCGCGGGCGTTTCGCGGGAAGGCGCTGAGCTTACGCGGTTTTGGACCACGTCCAAATAGCTTTGAACGCCTGAGTGGATGAAAATTTTAAACGGCGCGGAATCGTTAAGCGCCGCGAATATCCAGTCAAAAAAACAAGAGCCCGCTTTGAGCGCGTAAACAGGCGGCTTTCGTTCATTCCACGCGGATATTTTCTCTTTGGCTTTTTCAATATCGTTTACAACGCCGGTTAATATAAGCTGCTCTTTAGCGCGGGTAAGAGCGACGTAAAGCATACGCGACTCTTCCGACGCGCTTTCGGCGCGCGTTTTCAGCGCCACGGCCGCCGAAGCGAGCGTCTTGGAGCGAACGCGCTTTTTGGCGTCCACATAAACTGGTCCGAACCCAAGCTCGTCGTGCAAAATAAAACTTTCTCTCTCATCCGCGCCCGAAAATTTCCGTCCTAAGCCAATTACAAACACTATAGGGAATTCGAGCCCTTTGCTCTTGTGTATCGTCATTATCCTCACGGCGTTTTCATCTTGCGAGAAAAGCGTCGCTGCGCCATAATCAACGCCGGAACGCTCAGCCTTTTCTATAAACCTGTTAAAATTAAAAAGCCCTTTATAGCTCGTCTTTTCGTATTCGAAAGCTCTTTCCGTAAGAGCCTCGAGATTCGCGCGGCGCGTTTCGCCCGCGATATCCGCGGACGCCATATTCAAATAGTCCGTGTCTTTGTAAATCAAATCTATCAGATCGCTTACTGGCATGTACAGAGAGGCTTCGCGCCATTTTTTCAAGTCTTCCTTAAACGCCAGCGTCTTTTCGAACAGCGGCGTTTTATCGGCGTCAAACCGCGCCAGAGCCTCGTAAAAAACGCCGTCCGGCTGAGCCATGCGCATTCGCAAAAGCTCGTCCGCGCTGAAGCGATAGACCGGCGACGCGAGAACCGTCAACAGCGGTACGTCCTGACGCGGGTTGTCTATTATACGCAAAAAGCTGAGCGCCGTCGCTATTTCCAGGGAATCGAAATAACCCTCGCCCGCCGTGGATATAGACGGTATGTTTCTCTCTTTGAACGATTTTTCAAGCTCACTGGAGTATTTTTTCACCGAACGCATTATTATGGCTATGTCCGAATATTTAGCGGGACGATAGCCCGCGTCGCCGTCAAACACATTCAAGCGCCCGACAAGCTCTTCCGTTCTCCGCGCTATAAAATTCGCCTCAAGCGCTATTTTGTCATATTCTTCCGTATCTTCATCCGTTTGTTCCGTTTCAGGCGATATTATATGTATTTCCGCTAACGACGCGACGTTAAGGTTCGTTTCATCAAACGACGCGCCCTCTTTAAGCGCCGCGGTCTCGTCATAAACTACGTCTCCCAATCGCTGACTCATAACGCGTCCGAAAATGAAGTTAACCGCGTCTATGACCTCCTTACGACTTCTGAAATTACGCGTCAGGTCAATTTTACGTTTTGGCGCGTCATCATCGCTGGAAAATGACTTATATTTTTTTATAAAAATTTCGGGACTCGCGCGTCTAAATTTATATACGCTCTGCTTCACATCACCGACCATGAACCTATTGTTTTCACGCGCTACAAGGGACAATATCATCTCCTGCGCGGCGTTGCTGTCCTGATATTCATCAATCAGTATATGCTCGAACAGTTCCTGAAGCTCTCTAGCCGCCTGGGACGGCGCGCCGGCGGACAAATCCGCGGATTCGTCCTCGGACGGATCCATCAGGATACGCAAACAAAACCTCTCCAAATCCCCAAAATCAGCTATGCCGCGTTCCCTTTTCGCCGCCGAGTATCTTTCGGAAAAATCAAACGCCATCGCCGTAAGCTTTTCGACAAACCTCAATGTCGCTCGCAAATCCACTTGAACAGCGTCGGGCGGTTTAAAAAAATAGCTTTCCTTTAACCCGATTACGGTTTTTTTAATCTCTTCATTTCGGATTTTCTTTACCCGTTCGCTTTTCTCTTCATCTAACGCCGCTTTCTTCGCTTTGCGAGGCGCGACGCTAAAAACGACGCCGCTGAATTCTTCGTAAGCTTCGGCATAAGAGCGCTCACAGGCTGATAAAAGGACCGCTATTATATCCATATCCTTCTCAAGCGCGGAGACGTAATGCGTCGGGCCGTCCGGCCCCAAAGCGATAGCCATAGCTTTCTCGGCGCTTTCCGCCGCGCCTTTAAGCGTCTGTTCAACTTCCTCCAAAATCACTGACGCCCAAGGCTCAAAACCATTGTCAGGCGATCGTTCCAAAATATCCAATTTTTCCCTCGCCCATTTTCGCGGGAAAGGAAGACTGAATAAAAAATCATGAAAGCGCGTCACAATTTCTTTAAGAGCGTCATCGTCAGTTTTACCGCCGTCATAGCAGTCTAGAAGCTCAAAAAAGACATCTCCGTTTTCATATTCACTCTCGAAAAGCTCGTCCATAGTTTCGGCTCTCAACAGAGAGGCCTCCGTTTCGTCAGCTATCTTAAAACCCGGATCAAGATCCGTCATGTAAAAATAACGCCTTATGACAAAAAGACAAAACGAGTGTATAGTGCTTATCTGAGCTTTATTCACAAGCGTCCACTGCCTGGCCAAATTTGAGTCGCCCGGGTTAGCGTCCAGCATATCGCCCAAAACGCGCGAAATTCTATCGCGCATCTCCGCCGCCGCCGCTTCCGTGAATGTAACCACCAGCAACTTATCCAAATCTACGTTTTCTTTAGAGACAAGGCGCGCTATACGTTCCGTCAGCACGCTCGTCTTGCCCGAACCGGCCGCCGCCGCGACGAGAACATCGCTCCCGCGAGCTTCTATAGCTGATTTTTGCTCTTTAGTAAATTTTTTAGCCATTGTATCCCCGCCATCCGCAATTAAAACACCATATCCGCAATTAAAAAACTGTGAGCCGTCTATCTGACGCGACATCGCGCAAAAGCGCCGCGCCGGAATTATAAAACAGATTTTCAACGTAAGCAAGCGATAAAAAGTTTATAAACTTAATTTTAAGCGTATCTTTAATAAATTTTTGAGCGAAAGCGGTTTCAAAACGCGCTTCCGATAAAGCTCTCAGCTTTATAAACAGTTCAAAGCAATGCCTTTCGGCGGTTATCCACCTGAAAAACGGTTGCGCGGCGCGCATTAATTCCTTCGTTTCGCCGTCAACGCGCGTTAAGTAATAAAAACCAAACCATTTAAACAAATCGCTCGCCATATCATCATCCAGACGTTTAATGCTAGAGTGGAACAGGTTCCATTTATCAGGCATATAGCAATACCAATCGTAAGCTTCGCCGACGACCGTACAAATTATGGCGCGGCAAAGCCTTCTGAGCGGTTTATCAGGTATAGCCTCAAGCCTGTCCAAATATGCGAAACCGCCGTTTTCAACGAATGTCTCCACGATATGAAGTCTGCCTGATAGCGTGACGATCTCAAACGCTTTCATAAAAAATCACCTCGCGAGACATCATACCATATTGGAACATAATTGTAAATAATTTACATTTTACCTTTGCGTATTTTTCTTACTTTACGATCTAAAAAAGCTTCCGCGGCATTGACTGAATTCGACAGTTCTTCTAACGCGGAACGTTTTCTCGACGCGCGATAAGTCTTTTGCAATATCTTATTTTTGATCTGCTTAATCGTCATAACCGCCATATCTCCAAATATATATCTCTATATAAATATATTCTCCGAATTCAGAAAGTTGCTAATGTCTTGAAGCGCGCCATCATATATGGAACTTTCTCCTTCGGCATTTCACGCGGATATACATGACGTTTCAGAAAGATTTTAACTAAACTGTAACTGGAGCGCCTACGGCGTTCCAGTTTTTATAAAAACCTTAGAGCCTATTCAAGATCCCGCTTTTAGCGGATTTTCTGTGATGATTTTCCGCCGAACGCGGAAGCGCCGCTTTCATTATAATTACCAAAATATAAATATAATTTTTTTTAGAAAGCTCTAAAGTTACTCACATGTTTATCCGACATATATTGCGTAAGCTAAATTTTTAGCCTCCATACCTCCTTCAAATACCTCCTTCTCACCGCTTCGACTTTGACCGCCGCCGACCATTACGGCTCGCGGTCCTTTTTTTAGCTTTAAACACGGCGTCGTCTCTTAAAAATCAGCGGTTCGCGCGGTTCGCGGAAATGGAATTACATCGCGTATATTTGACATACCCGTAATATACATAATAAGCCGCTCGAACCCCAACCCGAACCCCGCGTGTCTGACGCCGCCATATTTCCGAAGCTCAATGTACCACCAATAGTCTTCTGGCTTTACAGACATCTCGTCCATACGCGCCAAAAGCGCGTCAAGCCGTTCCTCACGCTGACTGCCGCCTATGATCTCGCCCACTCCCGGCGCGAGCAAATCCATCGCCGCTACCGTTTCGCCGTCCTCGTTAGAGCGCATATAAAAAGCCTTTATGCCTTTCGGGTAATCAGTTATAAAAACCGGCTTCTTAAAATAGCGCTCCGTCAGATAGCGCTCATGTTCGGTTTGTATATCTTCGCCCCACTTTACCGGGTATACAAAGTTTTCGCCCGAATTCTCCAGTATTTTTATCGCTTCCGTATATGACGCCTCGGCGAAATCCGCGTCGGCGACGCCTCGCAGACGCTCCGTGAGACCTTTATCGATAAACTCATTAAAAAACTCCATTTCTTCCGGCGCATTCTCAAAAACGTAGTTTATAACATACTTAAGCATATCCTCGGCAAGCCGCATATCGTCCGCGAGGTCCGCGAACGATATCTCCGGCTCGACCATCCAGAACTCGGCGGCATGGCGCGGGGTATTCGAGTTTTCGGCGCGAAACGTCGGTCCAAACGTATATACTGAGCGAAAAGCCAGAGCGAAAGACTCGGCGGAAAGCTGTCCGCTCACCGTAAGATTCGCCATTTTTCCGAAAAAATCCTCGTTGTAATCGATATCGCCGCTTTTAGTCAAAGGCGGATTTTTTATATTCAGCTTCGTGACCTGAAACATGGCGCCCGCGCCTTCCGCGTCGCTCGTCGTTATAATAGGCGTATGCGCGTAAATGAATCCGCGCTCGTTGAAAAATTTGTGTATGGCGAACGCTGCGACTGAGCGCACGCGAAAAACCGCCGAAAACGTATTGGTCCTCGGACGCAGGTGCGCTATCGAGCGCAGATATTCAAGCGAATGACGTTTCTTTTGAAGCGGATAGTCGGGGAGCGCGCCGCTTTCGACAAAAATGTCGTCCGCTTTAAGCTCAAACGGCTGCTTGCCGCCGAGGGTTTCCACAATTACGCCGGTAACGGTTATAGCGGCGCCCGCGCCAAGCTTGGCCGCTTCCTTGAACCCTCTCGCGCCCTCTTCAAAAACGACTTGGACGCTTTTAAAAAAGCTGCCATCCGAAAGCTCCGCGAACACGACGCTTTTACCGGCGCGCGCCGTTTTTACCCATCCGCCAAGCTTGACGCGTTTATCCGCGTAATCACCAAGCGATCTGTAAATATCCTTTATAGTTACGAGCATACGCGAGCGTCTCCTTTAATACTGAAATCAGTCTAAACCATAACCGTCCGAATGGTCTTTTTCGCGCCCGGTTCGGCTATGTTTCAAACTGAGTTCAGCGTAAAATATTTTCAAATTCCGCCGAGCGCGCGAAATACGCGGGTTCGTAAAACAAAACCTTGGAGCGAGATCCCCCAAGGTTAGTCAACTTACCTAATTATTTCAAATAATTTCAGCTCGCCGAGACTTTTTTAGCGCGGCGCCTTTTGCGCTTTTTCATCAGCGGCTGCCTGTTTTCGTTATACGTAATAAGCGGCGGCATTCTCTTGTATACAGTATCTTCCGTGATAACTATCTTTTCGGCAGTTAGATCTGACGGAACGTCAAACATGACGTCGCGCATAAAGCTTTCTATTATGGCGCGCAAACCGCGCGCGCCGGTTTCCCGTTCCACCGCGAGCGCGGCGACCGCTTTAAGCGCGTCCGCGCCGAATTCCAGCATAACGTCATCCAGCTCAAATAAATATTGATACTGTTTCGTAAGCGCGTTTTTCGGTTCCGTAAGTATAGCGAAGAGCGCATTCTCGTCCAGGTTAGAAAGCGTCACTATAACGGGCAGCCGTCCTATAATCTCCGGTATAAGCCCGTATTTATGCAAATCCTGAGGCAAAATCTCCTTCAAAACATCGTCTTGAAGCCGTTCTTTCTTAGTCTTTATCTCCGCTCCGAAGCCTATGACCTGTTTATTAAGCCTCTGCTCAATGATCTTGTCTATATCGCCGAACGCGCCTCCGCATATGAACAGTATATTTGTAGTGTCGATCTGTATAAAATCCTGATGCGGATGCTTCCGTCCGCCCTGCGGAGGCACGGAAGCGACGGTCCCTTCCAATATTTTCAACAGCGCCTGCTGCACGCCCTCGCCGCTGACATCGCGCGTTATCGACGGGTTGTCTGACTTTCTGGCGATTTTATCAATTTCATCCACGTATATTATACCGCGTTCAGCGCGTTCTATGTCGTAATCCGCCGCCTGTATAAGCTTAAGCAAGATGTTCTCGACGTCCTCGCCCACGTATCCGGCCTCGGTAAGGCTTGTGGCGTCGGCTATGGCGAACGGCAGATTAAGCATCTTAGCCAGCGTCTGCGCTAGAAGCGTCTTTCCGACGCCCGTCGGCCCAACTACAAGTATGTTGCTTTTTTGAAGCTCCACGTCGTCGCCTTCGTCCATCAGCATCACGCGCTTATAGTGATTATACACAGCCACGGCCAGCGCCTTTTTAGCGTCATCCTGACCAACGACATATAAATCGAGGAAATCTCTTATCTCCTTGGGCTTGGGCAAACGAAAACCCCCGTCCGTTATGTCGCTCGCGCTGTTGTCGGGCGTCTCCTCTTCAAGCAATTCATAGCATAAATCCACGCATTCATTGCATATATACACGTTCGGGCCGGCTATAAGCTTATGAACCTGCTCTTGAGTTTTGTTGCAAAACGCGCATCTGAGCGTTTTTCTGTCGTCAGATTTTGAAGCCATTATATCTTCTCCTTATCATGGACAATATCCCGGGCGATCCGAACGGAGGCGCCCGAAACATCCTATAACCTTGTTATTACGGAATCGATAATCCCGTACTTCACGGCTTCCTCAGCCGTCATAAAGTAATCCCTCTCCACATCGGTCTCTATAGTTTCAAGAGGCTTTTCCGTATTTTCGGCTAGAATCTTGTTCAGACGCTCCTTGGTTCTCATCATATGGTCGGCCTGAATTCTGATATCCGTCGCTTGACCGCGAGCGCCGCCGGACGGCTGGTGGATCATAATTTCGGCGTTAGGCAGCGCGTGACGCTTGCCTTTTTTGCCGCCGGCGAGCAGAAATGAACCCATGCTCGCGGCGAGTCCTATGCATATAGTGGAAACGTCAGCCTTTATGAATCTCATGGTGTCATATATCGCCAGACCCGCCGTAACGACGCCGCCCGGGCTGTTTATATAAAGATTAATGTCCTTATCGGGATCTTCCGCGTCCAAAAACAGCAACTGCGCTATTACGACATTAGCGGAAACGTCATGCACTTCCTCGCCCAAAAAGATTATTCTATCTTTCAAAAGCCTTGAATATATATCATATGAACGCTCGCCGCGATTCGTTTGCTCAATTACGTAAGGCACTAAACTCATGCTATTATCCTCCATATAGTTAAGTTATAAACGCTTAATTCTCGATATTCTTCTCCGCTTCGCGCGGCTTGGCCACGCTTTTCAAAAACTCAAGCGCCTTTCTGACCGCAATGTCAGACTTTACGTTTTGTTTTTCCCTTTCGCTAAGATCGCTTAAAACGTCTTCATCCGAATTAACTTTTTCTTTGAATTTAGACGCTTCGTCTTTGATCTCTTCGTCTGAAACGGAAATATTTTCCGCCCTCGCGACCGCTTCCAGCGCCAGCCGCGCTTTAATGCGTTTTTCAGCGGTTTCACGCTGCGCGTCAACGACATAGCTCGCTATTTCGCCGTTTTCGTCTATAAATTGGCTTCCGTCAAAACCGGACCGATATAAATTGCGCAGCAAATTTTGGGCGAGCGCTTTACTCTCGTCCGCTATCATAGGCTCCGGAATCGTCACCGACGTATTGGCTATAAGGTGATCGAGAGTGTCAATTTCCTTTTTTTCGTCAGCTTGCCGCCGTTTGATCTGTTCCAACTTTTGGCGTATATCGTCGCGATATTCCTTAAGGGTGTCGAACTCGGAGACGTCGGCGGCGAAGTCGTCATCAATGTCAGGCAGCTCCTTGATCTTTACCTCGCGTATAAACACTTTGAAAACGGCTTCGCGCCCTCTCACGCTTTCCTCGTGATAGTCGTCCGGAAATCTTACGGTTATTTCAGGGTTTTCGCCCGCTTTATAACCTGTGAGCTGCTCCTCGAAACCTGCTATAAACCTTCCCGAACCTATGGCCAGGTCAAAATCATGACCTTCGCCGCCCTCGAAAGGCTCGCCGTCAATGAAGCCCTCGTAATCGATCGTGGCCACATCGCCTTTTTCAATGATTTTATCGCCGCCGGAAATAAGCCTGGCGTTTTGGTCGCGCGCTTCGTTGATTTTCGCGTCTATCTCCTCTTCCGAAACGTCCGCGCCGATCTCCTCGTATGTAGCGCCCGTGTAGTTCGAAACTTCAGCGACCGGTTTCACATAAACATCGGCGCGGAAAACCACGCCTGCCTCAGTCGACACGCTTAAAACGGCCACTTCCGGCTGAGACACCGGAATAAGCCCTCTATCGTTCACCAAATTAGGGTAAGTCTCATGAAACGCAAAATCTATAGCTTCGTCGTAAAAAACTTCCTTGCCGTAATTAAGCTCTATGATTTTGCGCGGAACCTTTCCTTTTCTGAAGCCAGGCGAGTTAAATTTGGTCTTGATAATATCATAGGCCGCCTTCATGCCTCGCTCAAACAAATCCTTGTCGGCTCCGAAAATAAAGCGAACCTTGTTTTCCTCAATGTTTTCCACGCGGACCTCGCCTGGGGCCAGACTGATGTCCTCACCGTTCAAGTCTTTTTCGTCAACTGAGCTTTCATTAAGTTCGACCGTTTCCGTCCGGTTTTCCCGCTCAAGCTCTTTAGCGTCATTAGGCATTACAAAAAATCCTCCTTAAAAAAACGCCTTTATAGACGGTTTCGCTTTTCATTGACACTAAAATCGAAACCGCCATGAAATCGCTCGGCGTTATACATTATGGCCATTATAGCATAAAGCCGAAATAAAACAATAGTCACGTTAATTTTTACGTCACGGATTTACAGTCATCCGTCCACAATGAAAATATGCCCGTCGAGCTTACATATAATACTCCGTCGAATGGAAAAAATCAGATTGACAATTCAGACGCGCGGTTGTATGTTAGAGTGTGTAAATTTTGTAAGTCCAATATCGCCTTCGGCTTAACGTCTTTGGCGCTTTATACGCATATTTTATGGCCAGACGTTTAATTTAAATAAAACCTGCCATTTCTCGCCGTCTCATCATTTTCTCATCGGCCTTAACAGGCGTTTTTACGTGCGACGGAGCGCGTGAAAGCTTTTCAATATAAACAGGGAGGAAACTACATGATTCAGTATCCGAAGAACAACGACGTTCTCAACGCGGTGAACAGGGGAGTCCCCGCCGAATCGGGGCTTTGCACTCTATGCCGCGCCGACTGCAAGGGACGGTGCGAGACATGGCTGTCGTCCTTGAAGGGGCGCAAAACGCTTTACCCCCGTGATTTCGGCTTAGTAACCGCCGGCAGCTCAAACATAAACCATGTCGGCGTATGTTACAACAACTTGCGCGTACAAGGCCGCAATTACGGCGCCAGCGGTCTGAGCGGCGCTCTTACTAACAGCGAGGACGATTGCGTTTTCCCAAATGTCTCTTTAGAGACGTCTTTCGGAAAAGCTCAAAAAACCAAATCACGCGTTCCCTTAATGACCGGCGCGCTTGGCTCCACATTCGTCGCGCAAAAATATTGGCGGTCATTCGCCGTCGGCGCGGCGCTCGTCGGATTCCCGATAGTTATCGGTGAAAACGTCGTAGGCGTTGACAAACAATCTGTAATCGAAAACGGAAAGATTAAAAAAGCGCCGGAACTTGAGCGCAGAATCGACGAATATCTGAAATATTACGACGGTTACGGCGCTATCATCGTGCAGATGAACGTAGAGGACGCCCGAAACGGCGTAGCCGAATATTTAATCGAAAAATACGGCGACAAGGTCGTAATTGAACTGAAATGGGGTCAGGGCGCGAAAGACATCGGAGGCGAGATACAGGTTACAAGCCTAGAATACGCGCTTTTCCTTAAGGAACGCGGCTATATAGTCGATCCCGACCCGACAAAGCCCGAAGCGCAGGAAGCCTTTAAAAACGGCGCCATAAAATCGTTCGCGCGTCACAGCCGCTTGGGCTACACAAGCTTAAACAGCTATGATGAAGTGCGCGAGGATTTTCTCCTAAATGTGGATCTGCTTCGCAAGCTGGGCTATAAGCGCATTACGCTCAAAACAGGCTCCTACGGCATGGAGGCTCTCGCCGCGGCGATAAAGCTCGCCACTGTCGCCAAGCTGGACCTGCTTACAATAGACGGCTCCGGCGGCGGCACCGGCATGAGTCCCTGGAATATGATGGAAACATGGGGCGTCCCGTCGATACACCTTCACTCCAAAGCCTACGAATACGCGAGCATCCTTGATGACAACGGCTACAACGTCGTAGATATGGCGTTCGCCGGCGGTCTGGCGCGAGAAGACCACATATTTAAGGCGCTTGCGCTCGGCGCGCCGTTTGTCAAACTTGTCTGCATGGGCAGAGCCTTAATGATACCAGGCTTTCTTGGATCCAACATTGAGGGCGCGTTATTTAAAGACAGGCGCGAAGCCGTTTGCGGCAACTGGGAAGATCTGCCTAAAAATATCTCGGACGAGTTCGGCGCCACGCCGGAAGAGATTTTCGCGGGCTATTTCGACGTAAAGAATAAAGTCGGCGCCGATGAAATAAATAAAATACCGCTCGGCGCGATCGCCGTATGGACATTGGCCGACAAACTGTCAGCCGGCGTGCAGCAGCTCATGGCCGGAGCCAGACGCTTCAAGTTATCCGAAATATCGCGCGACGATATATTTTCCGCT
>JAISER010000089.1 GCA_031263985.1 Clostridiales bacterium
TACCAATCAGAAATAGGCGAACGCTTCAGCTGCCATTAATCTATGATTCGCCGAACTCTTAAACGCTTTAATATAACGCGTAAAAAAAGATGAAGCTTTACAAAGAGTAAGACGCTAAATGGAGATTTTGAACAGGCTCTTAGAACAGATCCGTGATGATTGACCGGAAAGCGCTGTTTATATTGATGAAACCGGCATCGATACTTTTTTGCGTAGAGAATACGCTTATTCTAAGCTCGGAGAAAAAGTTACTGGGCGAATTTCCGGCGGGAAATATCGGCGCTTGGGTATTGTCGCCGCCAAAATGGGCGAAAAAATTATGCCGCCGCTCCGATTTAACGGAACAATGGATGGCCGGTTATTTAAGTTTTGCTTTGAAAACTGTCTCTTGCGCGAATGTCCTTCTAATTCCGTCATTGTAATAATGGATAATGCCGCTTTCCATCGAAAGAAACGGCTTATTTCGCTTGCCGAAAGTAATAAGCATAAAAATAGCGCTCCTACAGCCGTATTCCCCGGAATATAACCCTATTGAGAATTTCTGGGCATGGCTTAAACGTAAGCTCAGGAAAGATTTATCTTATTTTGATAGTTTTGATGATGGTTTGAGTTACTGTTTCAATAGCATTCAACTATAACTGACGAGGATGTTCTCCTGAGAGATGAGGAAATGTGGCGTCTGATTTTGAACGATAGCTACTTTTCCGACGCTCCAGACGATGACGACGAAGCTATGGAAGCCGCTGACAAATGGTTTGATAGTTTGCCGTCCGATGAGTGGGAGTGCGTGAAGCGTAAATTTTGGAAAAAGGTATTTGATAAGAATTGTTGTCCGTGGGCTTCGTTCAGGCGACATTCTGGGAGCTACGAAAAGACTGGATTGTGAATGCGAGGAAGTTCTACGGCAAGAATAAGCCCTTGAACGGAGGAATTAAGCATAATGCTTGGAGCGATTATCGGCGACATTGTAGGGTCGCGCTTTGAGTTCAATAACCACCGCAGCAAGGAATTTGACCTATTTGCCGATGGTTGCTTTGCCACGGACGACAGCATTATGACGCTCGCCGTCGCCAAAGGCATAATGGAGGTCGTGAAAGCTAATCCGCCAAGCGGCTACGCCTATGGCCATGCGGAGTTCTATGGCTATCTCGCCGATAGGGTTGAGCGCTATATGCAGGAAATCGGTCACAAATATCCGAACTGCGGTTTTGGCGGTATGTTCTATAAGTGGGTTTTCAGCAAAGACCCTGAACCTTATAACAGCTTTGGCAACGGAGCGGCAATGCGGGTCAGTCCCGCAGGTTTCGCGGCAATATCAGAGCGTGACGCCATCGACCTCGCCGAAGCCGTAACCGTTATTACACACGACCATGAAGAGGGTGTCAAAGGAGCGACCGCCACTACGCTCGCCATCTTCCTTGCCAGGCACGGCGCGACTAAGAATGAAATCAGAGAGCGCATTGTCCTCGACTACTACCCGCTGGATTTCAGGATTAACGACATACGCTCTACTTATAAGTTCAACGAAACCTGCCAAGAGACCGTACCGCAGGCTATCGAGTGCTTCCTCGAATCAACTTCTTTTGAGGACGCTATTCGCACGGCTATATCCCTTGGAGGCGACAGCGACACGATTGGAGCGATAACCGGCGCAATCGCCGAGGCATATTACGGTGTCCCAGTTGACATCAAAGAAAAAGCCCTCAGCTACCTTGATGAGGAACTTCGGGCAATTTTCGATGCATGGTACGAATTCAGACCGTCCGACGGCGAGAAATTCAAGGTTCTGACGAAATATATCGGCAAAATAAGCGCCGCCGATTCCTTGGGCGAATGGATAATCGACAAGGAAAATGACGGGACGCCGGAACACCCAATCAATATGCCGTTCGTGAATTATAGCCGTCTGGTCATTGACTTCGAGCAAGAGTTCTACCAGTTCTTCGAAGCGAACCCAGAGTATCTATTGACGGGCTACAGGGAAATCCTCGAAAAGAACGGCCTGAAATGGAACAATAAGAAAATGCGCTCAGCTGACCTGAATGGCCTTGATGAGCAGTGTGTTCTTGCCCTGATAACGGGCGCTATCCGTGCCGAGCGTTTCTGCGATGGCGCTTTGCTGGGTTTTATTGAAGACGGAAGTTTGGCAAAGTGGCTGAAGCGACTGAAAGACATTGACTGGCAGCGGCAAGAACGCCAAATTCAGTAGATTGAGTTTGAGGACGGAGGCTTTTTCGGCGATTATACAGCCTGCCGTCTGATGTTTGATGCCGATGGAGCGGAGTCAAGCCAGTCGCATACCTTTGGCGGCAAAATGTCAGAGGATAAAGTTCGGCGCTCGGTTGATGAAGCCGCCGCTCTCAAGCAACGCTTTGCGGCAATCCACACTGAGTATTGGAATTCCGACTACCTAAACCCGCACGTCCTTGACGGTGAGCAATGAAGCCTACATGTCGTCTATTCTGGCTGGCATGTAACAAACGTTGCCGGCAGTAACGCTTATCCTGAGAACTGGAAGGCTCCGCTCGATTTCTTCGAGATAGACCGCGGTGAAGATGATGAAAAAGAGGATAATCAACCGCTTCTTTGAATATGAGAAGACGAACGACGAGTTGTTTAACTTTGGGGAATTAATCTCTCTTAGGAAAACCCTCTCAAAGGTGGTCAAAGGCAGAATTGACAATTTGGAATTCATTGATTTTATGGAGCCGGATATTGATTTCAAGGTCAACGGGACATTCGTAGACCTGCGGCTTTATATATCCGCTTGCAATGCCCAATATAGAAGATGTTCTTGAAAAAGTAACGGATTGTGGTAAGATAATCCTATGAGTTATGATAAAAAATATCAGAAAAGAACAATAGAATATCATGAAGAAGGACACAGTATCAGGGAAACGGCGAAGATATCCGGCATATCGCCAAATACATTGAACGCCTGGCTAAAACAATATCGCGATAACGGAGGGCTTGAGCGAATTCGCGCTTCCTTGTTTGGCGAAAAATAAGCCGAAAAGACATGAAATGAAGATCTTAAACAGGCTCTTAGAACAAATCGGTGATGTTCGACCGGAAAGCGTTGTTTATATTGATGAAACCGGCATCGATACTTTTTTACGCAGAGAATACGCTTATTTCAAGCGCGGAGAAAAAATTATTGGGCGAATTTCCGGCGGGAAATATCGGCGTTTGGGTATTGTCGCCGCTCCAATTTAACGGAACAATGGGTGGCCAGTTATTTGAGTTTTGGTTTGAAAATTGTCTCTTGCGTGAATGGCCTTCAATTCCGTCATTGTAAGGGACAATGACGCTTTACATCGAAAGAAACAGCTTATTTCGCTTGCCGAAAGCAATAACATAAAAATAGCGCTCCTACCGCCGTATTCCCCGGAATATAACCCTATTGAGAAATTTTGGGCATGGCTTAATGTAAGCTCAGGAAAGAGTTATCTTATTTGGATAGTTTTGGTGATTGTTTGCGTTACTGTTTCAATAGCGTTTAACTATAGTGAATATTGTTTAGTGTAAATGGAATAACCATCCAAGTATCTTGTAATGCTTTTAGTACGGCTAAATAGGACGCCACGGGAGCGCAACTCGACGCGGCCACAGCTTATACACTGAACCGACGGGCAAATGTTTGTCCCGGAACCCGACTTCGACGGATTCAGGTTCCGGGACAGGTCTACTTTCCGTCACGCTTTGTCAGCGCTCTTTACGTATATTTTTCGAATACGCGGTGTTCGCGCTTTCTTATTTGGCGAAAAATCATCACAAAAATCCGCTAAAAGCGGGATTTTAAACAGGCTCTTAAAATAAACTCAATTGGTTCGTTTCGGACAAATCTTTAAAAACGCCGTTTCGTTTAAGTATATCCACCACATTTTTATTAGCCTTCGTCCTTTGACGAAAATCCTCCACGCTCAGAAACGCGCCTTTTTCCCGGTTCTCGACTATATTACCGGCCACGTTCGCGCCAAGCCCTTCCACGGAGCAAAAAGGCGGCGTAAGTCCATCTTCCGTAACGACAAACCTGGACGCCTGGGCTTTATACAGATCCAGTTCTTTAAAACGCAGTCCGCGTGCGTACATCTCCCGCACAAGCTCCAGCAAACTGAAAAGCGCTTTCTCCTTTGCGCCCGCTTCTCCGCCCATTTCTTTCAAACGCGCGATTTCGCGGTCAACGGCTTCGGGACCGCGGCACATCGTCTCATAATTGAAATCCTCCGCTTTCACTGAAAAAAGCGCGGCGTAGAACGAATACGGATAATATATCTTGTAAAACCCTATGCGCACGCTCATCATCACATAAGCGACGGCATGTCCCTTCGGGAACATATATTTTATCTTCTTGCACGACCGTATATACCAATCGTCTATACCCGCCGCGAGCATAACTTCTTCGTCCTCTTCACTAAGCCCCTTGCCTTTTCTGACCCGCTCCATAATCTTAAACGCTTTTTTGCGCTCCACATTTTTTGATATAAGATAAAGCATAATGTCGTCACGCGTCGGTATAATTTCCTTAAGTGTAGCGACTTTGTCGCGCACAAGCTCTTGCGCGTTATTTGTCCACACGTCTGTGCCGTGCGACAGTCCGGAAATTCTTACCAGCTCGGAAAAAGAAGACGGCTTTGTCTCCATAAGCATCCCGCGCACAAAACTTGTGCCGAATTCCGGCAAACCAAGAGTGCCGGTTTTACAGCCGCCTATATCGTCCGACGAAATGTCCAGCGCCTCCGTTCCGTTAAAAAGCGACAATACGCGTTCATCGCTCAAATCGACCGATGACGGATCCATGCCCGACGTCTCGTATAAAATCCGCATAATGGTCGGCGCGTCATGTCCAAGTAAATCCAGCTTCAACAGACACCCTTCCAGCGAATGGAAGTCAAAATGCGTAGTCGTCTTGGTGGAATTTATGTCATTGGCCGGCCTCTGCACCGGACAGAACTCATATACGCTGCGCCCTTTAGGCAAAATCACAAGTCCGCCAGGGTGCTGCCCCGTAGTCTTTTTCACGCCAGCGCAACCCATCTTCAGACGATTTATCTCAGCCTTGCGAGCCATAACGCCCTTTTCCTCCAAATATTTCATTACGAACCCGTACGCCGTTTTGTCGGCCAGCGTACTTATAGTGCCCGCTTTAAACACGTTGTCCGCGCCGAACAGCTCTTCGGCGAAGGCGTGAGCGCGCGCTTGATATTCCCCTGAAAAATTGAGGTCTATGTCAGGCTCTTTGTCGCCGTCAAAGCCCAAAAACGTCTCGAACGGTATGTCATGCCCGTCCTTGCGCAGTTTTTCACCGCACACGGGACAGTTTTTATCCGGCATATCGCAACCCGAACCGCCCGACCTGCGCTTCGTTTCCGTAGAATCAAAATCGGAATATTTGCACTTTACGCAAACGTAATGCGGCGAAAGCGGATTGACCTCCGTTATGCCCATCATCGTCGCCACAAGCGAAGAACCCACCGAACCCCTCGAACCTACGACGTAGCCTTCCTCAACGGATTTCCAAACGAGTTTTTGCGCTATCACGTACAACGCCGAAAATCCGTTTTTTATAATCGAGCCAAGCTCCCTTTCCAACCGCTCCGATACCGTTTTTGGCAGCGTTTCGCCATAAATTTCCTTCGCTTTCGCGTACGTAATGTCCTCTAACAACGTCTCCGCGCCGTCTATGGACGGAGACGCGGTTTCGTCCGGTATCGGCCTTATTTCTTCAGTCATGTCCGCTATCAAATTCGTATTTCTCACGACTATTTCCTTGGCTTTTTCCTCGCCCAGATATGAAAACTCGTCCAGCATCTCCTTCGTTGTCCTATAAAATAGCGGCGGCTGCTTGTCCGCGTCCTTAAATCCCTCGCCGAACATAATTATCCGGCGGTAAATCTCATCCTCCGGTTCTAGGAAATGCGCGTCGCACGTTGCGACGACCGGCTTTTTAAGGGTTTCGCCCAAACGTACTATCTTTTTATTAATATCCAAAATATCCTTAGCGCCGGACACATGCCCATCGCGGTAAAGATAGCCGTTATTCGCGGCCGGCTGAATTTCGAGATAGTCGTAAAACTCCGCGATCGTCCTGACGCGTTCGTCGTCCGCGTTTTCAACGAACGCGCGGAACAGTTCCCCCGCCTCGCACGCGGAGCCTAAGATAAGCCCTTCGCGTAAATCCATCAAATCCGACTTCGGTATGCCTGGTCTTTTATACAGATGTTCGATATGTGACTTTGATACAAGTTCGTACAAGTTTTTAAGCCCAATTTTATTTTTCGCCAGTATAATCGCGTGATAGTGACGCAATTTCGACTTGTCGATAAATTCGCGGGCATATTCGTTCGCCCCGGCCAGCGTAGTCACGCCTTTTTCTTTCAGAGCCTTCGCGCACGCGATAAATATCTCGGCGGCGGCGCGCGCGTCATCCAAAGCCCTGTGATGATTTTTAAGCTTAACGCCCAAATGTTTAGCTACGTAATCAAGCTTATGACGCGTCAGCTTGGGGTAAAGCGCGCGCGAAAGCTCCAGCGTGTCCGCTACGGCGCGTCTTTGTCCCAGTGTCTTTCTCACATCGCTGTCTCTCCCCGCGCGTTTCGCCTCCGCCAGCATAAAACCCATATCAAATTTCGCGTTATGGGCCACGAACGAGCAGCCGCTCGAAAACTCTAAAAACTTCGGCAAAACATTCTCTATAGGAGGCGCGTCTTTCACCATGCCTTCGTCTATACCCGTCAATTCGGTAATATTATAAGGTATCGCCGTTTTGGGGTTTACAAACGAACTGAAACATTCAGTTATTTCTCCGTTTTCGATTTTAACGGCCCCTATTTCGATAACCCTGTCTTTGTTAGCTATAAGCCCGGTCGTTTCCACATCGAACACCACGAACGATCCGTCCAGGTTTCTATCGCCAGCGTCCGCCGCCGCCGCTTCCAAGTCGTCCATTATGTACGCTTCCATACCGTAAATGACCTTCACGCCATACTTCTTAGCCGCCGTCATAGCTTCCGGAAACGCCTGCACAACGCCGTGATCCGTAATGGCTATAGCTTTATGCCCCCATAACGCCGCCCGCTTAATATAATTCTCCGCGCTGTCGGTCGCGTCCATAGCGCTCATTTGCGTATGAAGGTGCAGTTCGACGCGCTTTTCCGGCTTATCGTCAATCCGCGTCAATGTCAAACAGCTAGGCGCTATCTTTTTCGCCATGACTACAATCTCTTTTGAAAAGTCGTCATACCGCGCGTCACCCAAAACGCGCGTGTTTTCGCCGACTTTTATAATGCCATCAATTTCCGCCGTTTTATCGCTTGGCGCGAACAGTTTGACCGTAACCGCGCCTTTAGCGTCCGCGACATCGAAAACATAAAGCGTTTTTCCGTTTTTTATTTCACGCGTTTCCACGTATAAAACGCGAGCGTCAATCAGTATTTCCGCGTTTTCCTCAATATCGCCAGCCAAACCGGCGACGACGCCCTCTATTTTGTCCGTTATAACCAAGCCGCCGTTTCGCCGGCGCGGTCTATTTTCTTTCTTTTCGACTTTCCTATCAAAAATGGGCCTGACCCTATTTTCCGGCAACGCCTCATACCTCTTATACGCGTGTTCCTCATACTCGCCAGTCGGCTCTATCTTTTCAAACCCTACCCTCACGTCTTGTTTAAACATATCCTTCATAATATCCTCTATCATTTTATCAGCGCGTTTCTTCTCCAGCAGAAAAACGCGTCCCTCAGCCGCCGATATTATCACGCGCCCGCTCTTAGTCCGCCATTTCGCGCCGTTTAACGCCGCGAGACACGCCGGGCTTTCTAAGCCTACAGCGCGCAATATGTTCGGCCAAAACTTGTTCAAAGCGACGTTAAGCTCATCTTCGTCCGCGCACGGGCAGCGTATGAACGCCTTGACGCCGCTTATGGACGGCAACCCCGCCCTTATGGCGCTTTCAAGCTCCGCCGCGCGCGTCTCGGGTAAACAGTCAATATTATTAATATATATGCGCATAGCTCTATTTTTCCGGCTGATGACTATGTCGCTAATTTCGGCCTCAGCGAAAAAATCCGCCAGTTCGCTCGTCATATGCGTTTTTCCCAACGCGTTAATTAACTTTCGCACTGTTTTCAATACCATCTTTCCTAAAAAAATTAAAACTCAAGCTCCTTCGGATATCCTTCAAAACCTTGTGAACCTAATCGCGCGTATAGTCGCA
>JAISER010000096.1 GCA_031263985.1 Clostridiales bacterium
CTTCATGCTTCCGCTGCCCTACGTCCGCCAGATACGCCTTCCGCTCGGTCCAGTCGCTGTTCCGTAGTGTGGTCAGGCCACGGGCTAGCTCCCGCTCGATGGTCCGTCTGTCTCGTTTCAGCGTCAACGCCGTCCCTATCTCCGCCGCCCTGAACCCTTTCTGAAACAGCGCCTCAATTTTATACCGATCTTTTTCCGTAAGCTGTTTCCATTTCTTTGTCTTTGCGTTGCTCTGTACTTGACTCATCGCGGTTCCTCCAGTCACGTTGTTGTCTCACAACTTCATTGTAACTGGTTTGGATCCCCGATGGGTCTTTTTTTTTATGCTTTTGGGCAATTCATTTTACAACTTGCCCGCGCATATCGTCATTACAATTATTTCAAGCGGGTTGCGTTCTGCCTTCCGGGTCGTTTGTCCCCTCAAAACGCTTTCTCATTCCGCGCGTCTCCATTTCGGAAGATTATAGCGTATTTATAATGGTTTTTCATGTGTTCGCCGTGATTTTTGAGGGTTGTAACCTCGAATTAATCTATGGTATAATATTATCTTGGAAATCGTTTGTTTAAGAGTCTGTTCAAGATCTCCATTTCGCGTCTTTTCGGCTTATTTTTCGCCACGCTTTGTCAGCGCTCTTTGCGTATATTCTTCATTAATACGCGGTGTTTACGCTTCCGCGTTTGGCGAAAAATCACTGCAAAAATTCGCAAAAAGTGAGATCTTAAACAGGACATAACGGAGGTAATAATGGCGAAATTGCTTGATGGCGGGCAAGTGGCGGATGATATGAGCGCCAAGCAAAGATTTAGGGTCGAGACTCTGAAATCACGGGGGTTAACGCCGACGCTGGCTGTTGTTAGGGTAGGGGAGCGCCCGGAGGATTTGGCGTATGAACGCGGGGCGGTGAGGCGATGCGAATCGCTGGGGATACGGGTTAAAAAGCTGGTTTCGCCAAAAGACTCGGACCAAAGCCGTCTGATGGAACTCATCGTCGAAGCTAACGAAACGGCTGACGGCGTTTTGCTTTTTCGTCCATTGCCGGAACGTTTTGATGACGACGCGGCGCGCAATGCCATTGATCCGACCAAAGACATAGACGGCGTAACGGATGTGTCGATGGCGGGCGTATATTCGGCGACAGACAAAGGTTTCGCGCCTTGCACGGCGGTCGCCTGCCTGAAAATGCTTGAGTTTTACGGATATGACGTCGCTGGCGAAAATATTACGATAGCTGGCAGAAGCCTTACTGTAGGGAAGCCTTTGACAATGCTTCTAACGCGGAAAAACGCGACTGTCACTATGTGTCATACGCGTACGCGAGACCTGCCGTCCATATGCCGTCGAGCCGATATAGTGATTTTCGCCGCCGGGCGCGCCAGAATGGCGCGGGAACAATATTTTTCTCCGGGTCAGGCGGTTATTGACGTGGGAATTAATGTGGATGGCGATGGAAAAATATGCGGAGACGTGGACTTTGATAATGTACGAAGGATTGTAGAAGCGATTACTCCGGCGCCGGGCGGCGTCGGAAGCGTTACCGCGTCGGTCCTGGCGGAACATGTGATAACGGCGACGGAAAGGAACGGGATTATATGAGTTATTCGCCGGCGGAGATAATGGAGAACTACACGGAAATAGGTAAAAAGAAAGCGGAAGGCTCGGCGCCGAGGATGTTCGCGCTGGCGTTAGCGGCCGGGATGGTTATAGGGTTCGCCGCTTTCGCGGCCAGCGTCGCGTCATACGCTGTGGAAAATCCATCGATAGCGCGAGTGATAAGCGGTTTGCTGTTCCCTTTTGGGCTTGGGATAGTTATGCTTTTGGGCATGGAGTTATTTACGGGCAATTGCATGGCGTTTATCTCAATCTGGTCGGAAAAGGCGCGAGTTTTCGGAGTTTTGCGCAATTTGGCGGTCGTATATGTTGGCAACATGTTAGGAAGCGTTCCCCTTGCGGCGGTTGTAGCGTTTAGCGGGCAGATGGGACGTAACGACGGCGCTCTCGCCGTTTACGCTATCCGCGCCGCCGCCGCTAAGTGCCAATTGGACGCTCATTCAGCCGTTATATTGGGATTTCTATGTAACATACTCGTCTGCCTGGGCGTTTTATGCGCGATGTCCGCTAAAGACACGATCGGATGCGTCGCCGGGGCCTACATACCCGTCGCTTTGTTTGTGATTGGGGGATTTGAGCATTCCGTGGCTAATATGTATTCCATACCGGCGGGGATATTCGCTATGATCAGACATCCCGATATAGTGGCGGCGTACGGATTGGATGTGAGCGCGTTAAGCTGGCGCAATTTTTTCATTGTGAATCTTTTACCTGTTACGATAGGAAATATTTTGGGCGGAGCGGGAATAGCGACACTGTTATGGGCATGTCATTGCCACCGAAATGAACGCAAAGATATTTATGTTTTAAAGAGCGAGTAAAGCGCGAACATTATTTTTCTTCATTAGTAAGACGGATTGTTGCAGTTCATAATCATGAAAATATCTGGTGAAGCGGGGAATAGCGTCGTTTTTGCGGGTGTGCTTGTCGTCGCCGAAAAAAGCGCGAAGATATTATGTTTTAAAGAGTAGGCGATTCCGTTCATAAAATCGGACGCTTATTTTTTTTATCGATAAAGTCGCGACGATCGTTCATATCAACTGATACTGAACTCAGTCTAAATCATAACCATCCGAACAGTCTTTTTCACGCCGGGCTTTGTTGAAAAGTCTCGCCGAATCTATTGGTCTGCCTGCGTTTTGCGCCTGGTTCAACGCGCAAAATCTTCGCCCGATTTGGCTGTGTCGCAAACTGATTTCAGTATGAATTTACCAGGCTTGCGAAAGCGGAACGAGTTATTCGTTACAAAAAGTATACTATTCGTTACATATTTATTGACATGCGAAAGTTGATAATTATATCATAACATAATGCAGTATTGTCACTATACGGACGGTTTGTATAATAATCTCCATGTTTGGAAGGGTCGAGAAAGTCGCGGAGCCATGCGGAGCGCGCGCTAAAATATTTCAAAGAAACGGCGAAGGGATAAAGCGTGGCGAGCTATGGATCGGCGGCACGCATAGGTTTTCGGGCGGATTGCCGATTGTTCATTTTAGCATAGCGGGAATATTCCGATGTCCTAATATCGTCGTTATATGCCATAAACAGTATACTTTATTACGGAAAAGAATGGCAAAGTGAGGCAAGCGTTTAAGAGGCGATTTTGG
>JAISER010000121.1 GCA_031263985.1 Clostridiales bacterium
GCGCTGTCCGACGGTTTCGCGCAGATAAAAAACAAGACCGTGCTGATTATGGCCGATTCGGCGGAATGGCCGGAAGAAATTGACGTTAATCGCGCGTTGGAGGCTAAAAGGCGTTCCGAAGAACGTCTGAAAACGCGCCAAAACGAAATTGAATATGTACGCTCAAAAGTCGCGCTGAAAAGGGCGCTTAACCGGTTAAACGCGTCCGGTAAACGCTAAAAGCCTGTTCAAGATCTCTATTTCGCGTCTTTTCGGCTTAATGGAGACCTGTCCTGAAACCTGGCGCGGACGCCGGAGTCAGGTTTCAGGACAGGTCTAGTATCAATAAATATGGCTATTCAATCGCTTCATGAAGCCGCGCAAATGCGCGGCGCGGGGTCCGGGGTCGAAGACCCCGGCGGGGTTTGGGGCGGGAGCCCCAAGGTCTTTATGACTTGTTTGTATAGTCATCTTAATAAAAGGAATGATTATTAATGAACGGCAGCCGTAAAAATAAAGAACGCAGGCTATATCAAAGAAGCGCCTTGATCAAATGTGACGGGAAAATAAGCGTTGACGGGAAAAATTGGACGGACGCCCTAATATTGGACATATCGTCCGACGGGATACGGATGATAGCGTCGGATGAATACGCGGCCGGTGATTTGGTTTGCTGCGATTTGAAGGTTTACGGCTTTATGTCGGAATTTAAAATAGACATCAAGGGCGTTGTGAAACACAAAAAACCAACGAAGGACGGCGAGGCCGAGTATGGCGTTTCTTTTCAAAATCTTGAAACTGATATAAAGATACGCATTGACGAAGTAATAATAAGCGATTCCCCTAAAAATATTTTTTATTGACGCCGCGCTGGCGTCAGGAATGCTCCGTATTTTTTAAATGACTATCCAGACAAGTCATAAAGACCTTGGGACTCCGCCCCAAACCCCGCCGGGGTCTTCGACCCCGCGCCGCGCGTTCGCGCGGCTTCATGAAACGATTGGATAGTCATATTTTTTTAAGAGCCTGTTTGCGAGTTTTTCGCTAAGTTCAGTATAAACAGGCTCTTCAAAAAATCAGCTTTCTCCGCCGGTCTGTTTATGGTTTATTCGGCGTAATTTTACGTGAATGGACGTTTTTATTTCTTACATAATTTTTACCGAGGATGAGGGACGCGCGATTTTCTCGGACTCTTCGGCGTTACGCGGAACATAGGGCGAAAAATGTATCAATTGGCGCGATTGCTTGACAAGTGAGGAGAATTTATATAAGCTGTACGATAACGGACTAAGAGCCTGTTTAAGATTTCGCTTTTAATAGATTTTTGTGATGATTTTTCGCCAAGCGCCGGAGTCAGATTTCGGGATAGGTCTAATAAGCTAAATAGACGCGAATGGAGATTTTGAACAGGTTATAAGACGACGCGAGACAGTCGTTTTTGTTTTTTTAGCGTCAAGAGGAGGATTCAAGTGAAAATCCGATTGAAAGACGGTTCGGTCAAGGAATACGACGCGCCGATCGCCGCTATAGATGTCGCGAGAGATTTGAGCGAAGGTCTTGCGCGCGCCGCGTGCGCCGCCAGGGTGGACGGTCAAACGCGTGACTTGCGTTTTATCATAGACAAAGATTGCGATGTTGAAATTTTGACTTTTGACGATGATGACGGTAAAAAAGCGTTTCGTCACACGGCGTCTCATATTTTGGCGCACGCCGTCAAAAATCTTTATCCCGAAGCGAAATTAGCGATCGGTCCGGCGACGGACGATGGGTTTTATTATGACATAGATATAGACAGAGCTTTTAAAGAAGAAGAACTGCCTCTGATTGAGGCCGAGATGAAGAAGCTCGCTAAAAAGGACATGAAGCTGGAGCGGTTCGAGACGAGCCGTGAGGAAGCGTTAAGCATGATGGAAAAGGCGGGCGAGCCGTATAAGGTCGAATTAATAAATGATTTGCCCCAAGACGCGGTGATATCATTTTACAGACAAGATGATTTTTTAGATTTGTGCGCCGGACCGCATCTTATAAGCTCCAGGGCGGTCAAGGCCGTAAAGCTTATAGGTTCGTCCGGAGCGTATTGGCGCGGAAACGAAAAGAACAAGATGCTGGCGCGCGTATACGGCGCGGCGTTTACTAAAGCCGATGACTTGACGGCTTATATAGTTGCGCGTGAGGAAGCGAAAAAACGCGATCACAATAAATTGGGACGCGAACTCGAATTTTTTACGACATGTGACATAGTAGGCCAAGGATTGCCTCTGTTTATGCCAAAAGGCGCTAAAGTTTTGCAAATTATGCAGCGTTTTGTGGAGGATGAAGAGGAAAGGCGCGGCTATAAGCTTACCAAAACTCCGTTTATGGCGAAAAGCGAGCTTTATAAGCTGTCAGGCCATTGGGATCATTATCGCGACAGCATGTTTGTGATGGGCGATGAGGAAAAGGACGACGATGTTTACGCTTTACGCCCTATGACATGTCCGTTCCAGTATATGATATACAATGCCAGACAGCATAGCTATAAAGATTTGCCTATACGCTACAGCGAAACGAGTTCTCTTTTCCGTAACGAAGCTTCGGGGGAGATGCATGGTCTGATACGAGTGCGTCAGTTTACTATATCGGAAGGACATCTCATCTGCGCTAGAGACCAGTTGGAGGAAGAGTTCAAAGGCGTAATGGACTTGATCCGGTTTATGACGCGCGCGTTGAACATAGACAATGACATTAAATATCGTTTTTCTAAATGGGATCCTAACGACCGGCGAAAATATATCGGCGACCCTGATATGTGGGAAAAATCCCAAAACATTATGCGAAAGCTGCTTATTGAGCTTAATGTGGACTTTACGGAAGCGGAGGGCGAAGCCGCTTTTTACGGCCCGAAATTGGATATACAGTTTAAAAACGTTCACGGAAAAGAAGATACGATAATTACCATACAGATAGACCTGGCGCTCGCGGAGCGTTTTTCAATGACGTACATCGACAGAGACGGCTCGAAAGTGAATCCGTTTATTATACATCGAACGTCTATAGGCTGTTATGAGCGCACGCTCGCGATGCTGATAGAAAAATACGCGGGCGCGCTGCCGACATGGCTGTCTCCAGTACAGGCGATAGTTTTGCCTATTTCAGATAAATACAACGATTACGCGCGTCAAACGGTCGCCACGCTTCAACAGCGAAACGTCCGCGCCGAAGGCGATTTTCGCGCTGAGAAAATAGGCTATAAAATACGCGAGGCGCGAAACGACAGAACGCCGTTTTTGCTCATAGTCGGCGAGACTGAGCGGGCGGCGAACGCCGTTTCCGTCCGAAGCAGGGCAGGGGAGGAAGGTTCCGCGCCGCTGGACGAGTTTGTCGCGCGCATAACGGAAGAGATAGCTTCGAGAGCGAACTATACGAAGGGCGAAACGCCAAGATGAAAATCCATTTTATATCTTTGGGTTGTGATAAAAACCTGACGGACAGCGAAGTTATGATAGGAACGTTGGCTGAGTCCGGCTTTTCTATGACTGACGAAGCTGAAAAAGCCGACGCGATAGTTATAAATACTTGCGGCTTTATAGCTGACGCCGTGTCGGAAAACGTGGAAACGATTTTAGACGCCGCCAGATATAAAACTGAGGGCGCGTGCAAAGCGCTCGTGGTGACGGGATGTCTGGCTCAGCGCTATAAAGATGAAATTTTCAAAGAAATGCCGGAAGTTGACGCGATTATCGGTCCGGGAAGTCTAAACGCCGTGGCGGACGCGGTAAACGGCGTATTGTTAAAATCTCAGAAGATCAACTTAACGGATTTCAATGGCGCTTACGGTGAGGATTTTTACGAAAAGCGCGTTTTAAGCGCGCCGTTTCACTACGCTTACATTAAAATCGCTGAAGGCTGCGATAACAAGTGCGTTTATTGCGCGATACCTTCCATACGCGGGAGATATCGCAGCAGGCCGTTCGCGAGCGTTATGGCTGAAGCGCGGCGTTTAGCGGCGGGCGGAGTGAAAGAGATAATCCTTGTGGCGCAGGATACGTCGCTTTACGGCGAGGATTTGGGTAAAAACATGCTGGCCGAGCTTTTGGCGTCAATATCCGAAATTGACGGTGTCGAATGGATAAGGATAATGTACGCGTATCCGGAGCGCATGACAAATGACGTGATAGAAGAAATAGCGCGCAATAAAAAGGTATGCAAGTATATAGACGTTCCGGCGCAACATTCTGACGAAGGCGTTTTAAGGCGTATGGGGCGCAAGGGCGGCGTTCAGGCGGCCATAGAAAGGCTGCGCGAGGGCATTCCCGGCGTCGCGCTCCGGACGACGCTTATAGTAGGGTTTCCTGGTGAAACGGAGGAAGAGTTTCAGTCGCTTTTGATGTTTGTTCGAAAAACGAGATTCGACCGGCTTGGCGTTTTTGAATTTTCGCGCGAGCCTGGCACGCCGGCGTATGACATGAAAAATCAAGTTTCGTCAAGGGTTAAAAGACGTCGTAAAGACGAACTGATGCGTTTACAGCGCGATATTTCGATGGAAATATCGCGCGGAAAGATCGGTAAGCGCGTTATGGCAATAGTGGACGGGAAAACGCAGGACGGGCGCTTTCAGTGTCGAACTCAAGCGGACGCTCCCGATGTGGACGGTACGATTCTGTTTAAGCACGACGGTGAAATGCTTTCAGGGTCTTTCGTGGAACTTCAAATAATTGAAGCGTCTGAGTATGATTTGACAGGAGCGCTGATAAATGAATACGCCAAATAAACTAACCGTCGCTCGAGTTGCCGCGATACCGCTGTTTATCGTTACGCTGCTTATAAATCCGTCAGAAAGGCGTTATAATATAGCGGCGGCAGTCATTTTCGCGTTGGCTTCGGCGACAGACTGGCTCGATGGCTACATAGCGCGAAAATATAACCTTGTTACGAACTTTGGAAAATTTATGGATCCTTTGGCGGATAAACTCCTTGTATGTTCGGCGCTCATAGCTTTTGTGGATCTGAACCTTATCGACTCGTGGATTGTAATCGTAATTGTAGCGCGCGAGTTTATTGTGACTGGGTTCAGGTTGGTCGCGGCGGAGCGAAATATGCTTATCGCGGCGGGCATTTGGGGGAAAGCGAAGACGGCTGTGCAAATGGTTATGATAATCGCGGTAATTTTAGGTATGACGCCGCTTATCAGCCAATCTCTTATATGGGTTTCGCTCGCGCTTACGGTTATTTCCGGCGTTGAATGCATGTATAAAAACAGAAGCGTTTTGAAAGACGCGGCGTAAGGAGATTTTATGATTACAGGAAAACAACGCGCTTTCTTGAAAAAGTTGTCTAACGGTCTTGAGATGGTTGCGCATATAGGAAAAAACGGCATTACGCCTGAAATTACCAAAAGCGTTGACGAGGTTTTGGAAAAGCGTGAACTAGTGAAGATCGCTATTTTGCAAAGTTGTGAAGAAAAGCCGAAAGACGCCGCTCGGACTTTGGGCGAACGCACTAGGGCGGACGTTGTGTCCGTGGTGGGGAAAAAATTCGTGCTTTACAGGCGCTCGAAGACAAAGCCTAAGATAGAATTTATTTAAGGTCGCGAGGGGGGCGTTATAAGCTATAAGACCGCGGGCGCTGCACGCGCCCGCTTCTTTCTTGAAAGAAAGAAGCAAAGAACTTTCGCCGGAAACTTCGTTTCCGGAAAACCGTGGGTTTTATTTACATCTAAAGTTGTGACCAACCGAAGTGCCGAAAGGCGCTTCGGTCATTAACGCGTGAACACGTAATGCGTATGGTTGGGGTTGCCCGTCAAATACAGAGCTTTATTACGAGGAAGAGCCGAAAGACGCGGTCTAGCGCCATAGAGAAAGAAGCAAAGAACTTTCGGCGGAAACTTCGTTTCCGGAAAATCGTGGGTTTTATTTACATCTAAAGCTGTTACCAACCGAAGCGCCGAAAGGCGCTTCGGTCATTTACGCATGAACACGTAATGCGTATGGCTGGGGTTGCCCGTCAAATACAGAGTTTTGTTACGAAGAAGAGCCGAAAGACGCGATCTAGCGCCACTAGGAAGACTGCGGGCGCGGGCGGCGCCCGCTTCTTTCTTGAAAGAAAGAAGCGAAGAACTTTCGCCGGAAACTTCGTTTCCGGAAAACCGTGGGTTTTATTTACATCTAAAGTTGTGACCAACCGAAGCGCCGGAGCATGAAGCGCCGAAAGGCGCTTCGGTCATTTACGCGCTAATACGTAATGCGTATGGTTAGGGTTGCCCGTCAAATACAGAGTTTTGTTACGAAGAAGAGCCGAAAGACGCGGTCTAGCGCCATAGAGAAAGAAGCGAAGAACTTTCGCCGGAAACTTCGTTTCAGGAAAATCGTGGGTTTTATTTATATCTAAAGCTGTGACAAACCGAAGCGCCTAAAGGTTTTCCGAAAGGCGCTTCGGTCATTTACGCGTGAACACGTAATGCGTATGGCTGGTGTGTCCGTCAAATAGAGAGTTTTGTTACGAAGAAGAGCCGAAAGACGCGGTCTAGCGCCATAGAGAAAGAAGCGAAGAACTTTCGCCGGAAACTTCGTTTCCAGAAAATCGTGGGTTTAATTTACACCTAAAGCTGCGACCAGCCGAAGCGCGAGAGCATTAAGCGCCTAAAGGTTTTACGAAAGGCGTTTTGACAGAGGTCTTTGAGGGATGGAATTTCCGAAGCGCTTCGATCATTTACGCGCGAACACGTAATGCGTATGGCCGGTTTCGTCCGTCAAAGACAGAGCTTTAACCCCGAACGTTTCTTCCAGCGCGCCTGATTCGAGGGCCAGATCCGGCGAGGTTGCCGCCAGTATCCGTCCTTCCTTCATTAAAATTATCTTGTCCGCTCCGCTAAGCGCCAGATTTATGTCATGCGACGCCATGATGACCGCTTTATTAGTTTGTCTAAGCGTTTTCACAATGTCCGCGATATCAATCTGGCGCGCTATGTCAAGATAAGTCGTGGGTTCATCCAAAAACACGGCGTCCGTATCTTGGGCGATCATCATAGCCATATAGGTTTTTTGCCGTTCGCCGCCGGACATGTCGGACAGATATTCGCTCCTAAGATGCAGAATTCCGGCGGTTTTCATAGCTTCGCAGGTTATGGCTTTTTCTCGCTCGCTATATATGCGAGGGTACCCTAAATGAGGGAATCGTCCGTGCATAACCAATTTTTCCGCCGTAATATCAGGGATATCGCGTTCCTGAGGCAGATAGGCTATTTTTTGGGCGATAGCTTTACGTGACATCGCGCTAAGCTTTACGCCGTCTACGGAGACGATGCCGGATATAAGTGGCAAAAGCCCGCAAGAGAGTTTTATAAGCGTGCTTTTACCGGAACCGTTGGTCCCCAATACGCAAGTCACGCTACCGCGCGTAAATTCGACCGTGACGTCGAACACGCGTTTTTTTCCGCGATATCCTCCGGATACGTCGGTTAATTCGATCATAACTTTCGCCTGCCTTTGCCGCTGAATAACAGCCACAAGAAAAATGGAGCGCCTATAAAGGCGACGATTACGCCGACTTGCAGTTCAAACGGCGCGAACATCGCGCGCGCCGCGGTGTCGCAAAGCGTCAAAAACGCCGCTCCGCAAAGCGCGGACATAATAATAAGCGCTTTGCTGTCGCCGCCGCCTATTATTATTCGCGCGACATGAGGCGCTATCAACCCGACGAACCCTATAAGTCCGGCGAAACTGACCGCGGCGCCAGTGAGAACCGCCGCCAGAGTAAGAAACGCGAAACGATATTTGCGCGCGTTAAGCCCGAGACTTTCGGCGGATTCATCGCCAAGTGTCAAGATGTCCAGTTCGCCGTTTAAAGCGATTAACGCGGCGAATGCGAACAGGATATAAAGTCCGGCCGGCAAAAGCGCCTTTAGAGATACGCCGGACAGTCCGCCGACCTGAAACGCGTGTACGCTCGGCAGCGCGTCCGGAACGAGCGTCGTTATCGAGTTAGTGGCCGCGTTCATCAAGCTTGATATGGCCACGCCGGCGAGTACGAGCGTTACGCGCGCGGCGCCAACGCGTCTCGATAGTTCGTACACAATAAGGATCGTTAAAAGGGCGCCGAAAAACGCGCCTGCGGGCAATGCCGGCGAAAATGGAAAAAAGACGCCGCAAAGCGCCGCGCCGAACCCGGCGCCCGCATTTACTCCGATCGTCCCTGAACTGGCCAAAGGGTTCGCCAGCACGTTTTGTAATACGGCTCCGGATACAGCCAGCGCCGCGCCCGCCAAAACGGCCGCCAATGTTCGAGGCGCTCGCACAAAATATATTATGCGTCCGGCGGGCGTAGCGGAGCCTTCGATAAAGCCGTGAAAGGTCCGCGTGACGCTAAGGCCGGTTGAACCTGAACATAAGCTTACGAAGATCGAAGCGACGAGCGCCATCGCGGCGAGCATAATGAAAACGCTATTCGGAGTAGAGAATATCCGCGACTGTTTCATAGCTTTCTCCCCAGCGATTATTTGGTTTTAGCTGGAACAGTTCCTTTGGCAGAACGCGGAACCGGCCGTTTTTGACCGCGGTCAATCCGTTCCATGCGGGGTTCCGCGTAATTTCGGATAATGTAGCGTTCGCAGCGTCCGCGTCGCCCATGGTGACGGCGAATATGTAGTCCGGGTCAGCCAATATGATAGATTCCATGCTTAGCGATTCAAGCGGCCAATCGTCGGAATCCGCGACGTTTTCACAGCCCATGTCGCGAAAGATGGTCCCTGCCAGGCCGTCGCTGTTTTTTGCCGTAACATTTGTGGAGTAAGCGCGCAAAAATAGTATGCGCGGCGAGGGCTTGCCTTTGGATGTTTCGATAGCCGCGTCTATGCGTTTTTTAACGTTTAAGCCGTTTGTTTCGTACAGATCGGATCGATTCGTTATGTCGGAGCAGATCTTGAGCATATCTAGATACTCGTCAAACGTTTCGACGGAAAAATAAGCGGTTGTAACGTTCGCGGCGTTTAGCGATTCATATAGCTCTTCGTGTCCTGGCGTGGTTTTGGACAAAATTACAAAATCCGATTCTTCCGCTAATATTAACTCTAAATTCGGATTATGCGCGGAGCCGATGACCTTTATGTCGTCTGAAGGCGTCACCGCGCTTCCAGGGTCAAACGAATCGGAAGTCGTCGCCGCGATTTCTCCGCCCGCGAGCTGCCATACATGCGCGAAGCTGGCCGGACAAACCGTTACGCGCTGAGGGTCGCTTACCGTTATGACATGGCCGAGCGCGTCGATGAAGCTAACGCCTTCAGAAGCGGGCGCGCTGGAAGCGAACGCCGTCGCGCTTGGCGTTGGGCCTGAGCAGCTTGTCAACAGAAGGCATATGAAAATGAGTCTATATAATCTCGATATTTTCAGCGACAGGAGCGCCCCCTTCCATACGGAATGCCTTCAGAACGGGTTCGGTGTCCGCGAGCGATAGTATTAAATAGCTGGCGTTGACGTCAAACGCCAGCCTTATGTCTTCCTCCGACGGTCTTGCCGGCGTTTGAGGATGAGAGTGGAAATTGCCAAGCGGCGTTATGCCTAAAGAGCGCATATTTTTTATCGCTGAAAGCTGTTCGCGCGGATCGATAGCGAAATGAAGCGGACTGTCGTCCATATTACGCAGCGGATACACCTTTTCGACTATTTTTATCCCTTCATTCGCGTTGCCCGCGATGAGTCCGCACGCCTCGTTGGGCGCCGCCGCGACCGCGTGGGCGATAATTTTTTGATAATCACAGGGCTTTAATCTTATAACTATAGCGGTTCCTCCTTGGCTTACGGGTTTCCATAACATTCTATATGGGTTTGCGAATCGCATACAGGCTGTTCGTAGTCGAACGGTTCCTTAATCGTCGGCGATTCTCCGCAAACCGCGCAATTTTCGCGTTTAGGCAATTTTATCTTACGAAATGACATGGAGAGCGCGTCGAACGTGAGCAACGAACCGGTAAGCAAGTCTCCTTTGCCGATAAAGAATTTCACGGCTTCCAAAGCCTGCAAGCTGCCTATGACGCCCGCCGTCGCGCCTATAACGCCCGCTTGACGGCATGTGGGCACGGCGTCTTTTGGGGGCGGCTCTTTAAATACGCAGCGATAGCACGGTCCTTCGCCGGGAACGTATGTCATAAGTTGACCCGTAAAGCGAATAATGCCCGCGTGAGAAAATGGTTTTTTGGCTATTACACAGGCGTCGTTTATAAGAAATTTAGCGGGGAAATTATCCGTCCCGTCAATGATAAAGTCATAAGGGGATATTAACTCCATAATATTGTCCGCGCTTACGAAAAGGCGGTGAGCGTTTACTGTGACGTCAGGGTTGATGTTATTGACGCTCTCTTTAGCGGAAGTGACTTTTTCCTTTCCGACGTCGCTCGTAGCGTGTATAATCTGGCGCTGCAAGTTAGATAAGTCAACGTCATCCGCGTCGGCTACGCCTATTACGCCGACGCCGGCCGCGGCCAGGTACATCGCTATGGGCGCGCCCAGTCCGCCGGCTCCGATTATAAGGACTTTCCCCGCGAGGAGCTTGTTTTGCCCCTTTACCCCGACTTCGCGCAATATGATGTTGCGTGAGTATCGTTCCATTTGTTCGTTAGTAAGCGTCATGACCGCCTCCCATGAAATATAAAAATTCCACGACATCGCCGTCATGCGGAGCGGTGTCGGGGAACGAGCCATTCTCCACGAATTCGTCGTTTATAGATACCGTAACGTATTCCGGCGTCTCTATCTTTTCCAAAGCTACAAGCTCGGCGACGTTTATCCCGTCAGCATATTCCTTTTGTACGCCGGCCACCGTCAGTTTCATTCGTCGTTCTCCTTTCGCACGATAAGGTTATACGTGCCGTCTTCATTGTCTATAAGCCTTAATACCTTGTGACCTTCGTCCTTTACGCCGCGAGGCACATTTTGAACAGGCTCGCCGTCGTTCAGGCGTATGGATAACACAGCGCCTATTTTGAGTTCTTCCAGAGCGACTTTAGCTTTCACGAAAGTGATCGGACATACGACATCGGTAATATCAACCGTAGCGTCTACGATATAATCAGCCATTTAGCATTCCTCCAATAATTCGTTTAAAAATCTCTAAGAGCCTGTTCATACTGAGGACGGTTATGGATTGACTGAGTTAAGCATGACAAAAAATGGAGATTTTGAACAGGCTCTAACTAACGGTCGCGTAAGCTTTGTCCACGGCCGATTGAAATTTATCCCAGCCTTCGCGTTCTATTACGACGCGGAAACGTTCGCCCGGACCGCCGTATTTGTCAAAAAAGTCGAGAGCGGCGTCCGCCACGCGGAAAAACATAGCTTTATCTTTTATTATAGGCAATCGTTGTTTGCCTTTGGCTATTAAATTGCCGAACGTGCCGCCAAAAGATAGAATATAACCGCTTTCGCCTGTCCACGCGTCGGTAGGGCATGATTTTACGCACCGCCCGCAATTAGTGCATTTCTCCGGATCAAGCGTAAGCGTTTCTTTTGTGACGGTTATGGCGTCTTCGCGGCAGACTTTAGCGCACAGTCCGCAAAGCGTACAGTTTTCACGGGTATAGTTTATGATGTATCCGCCTTTCACGCCTAAGTCGTTTTCTTCGGCCTTAAGGCAGTTGTTTTGGCAGCCCGTGACGCCGAATTTGAATTTATGCGGCAGTTCTCTGCCGAAATATCGTTCCGAAATCTCGACCGCGAGCGCGTACGTGTCTATGCATCCGGAAGGACATATTTTTTCGCCTTGGCAAGCGGTTACCGTTCGCACCCTTGGTCCGCAAACGCCAGACAGCACGTCGCTGTCCTCTAATTCCTTTTTAACGGCGTCCGTGTCATCGAGCTTGATAAACGGTATTTCAACCCCTTGACGAGATGTGAGATGCACATATCCGTTCCCATATCTTGTCGCTATGTCGGCTATGGCGGAAAGTTGCTTCGCGGTCAGATTTCCGCCTACGACCTTTAAACGCATTGAAAAACGGTTCTTTTGAACCTGGCGCATAAAACCGCCGTTTTTAAGCGCCTTGTAATCGATGGCCATAGAGAATCCTCCTTTATATCCCCTCGCCCCATGAATAACGATCTCCCTCCCCGCGGTCGCTTCGTAAACCTATGGAGCGATATGTTTCGAACGGTTCGTCAAAGCCTATGCCATATTCGTTTATAAGCGGCGCGGTCTCGTCCCGTTCGCCAAAACCGAAAAACGCTCCGTCTCTGATAAGCGCCGCGTATCCGCCCAGCGCAACGTCAAAGTCGCGCGGATAGTTGTACGCCGGGCTTTTAAGAGGCAAAACATCCCCTTTTTTATACGTCGCGGCTTTAGCTCTGTGGCGAAACACGGCGTTTTCGTTCATATGGTAATAAAATTCGTCAAATAAATGAACCTCCGCGCTGCGGCCGGAATCTTCAAATATGGTTCCTGACGCGTCCGTCATCAGAACATCGCGTATAACGCCGCATGCCGATGTGGCGTTAGTGACTCTGTCTATCAGTATAAGTTCGCCCATAATTTTGCGTTCGTTAAATGGCGCCGCCACGACGTTTTGAGCTAACATAAGTTCGCACAGCGCTATCTCGTTTTTTTTAAGCGTTACGGCGCTAATTTTTTCTCCCGTGTTTACGTCAATTTTGCAATTTATATTTTTCACGGCGGCGGGCAGCGACCTGGAGCCGATTTTTATCCAATATTCCCCGCCTAAATTTAAGTCGTCGTCGTCCATCCAAAGAAGCGACGCCCGGATATATTTGCCAACTCGCAAATTGGCGCCCGCTTCTATTACGCAGCCGCGCGACACGTCTATCTCGCGGTCAAGCTGAATGACGACAGGCTGACCTTTTTTAGCCGTATTAGTTTTGGATCCCGCCACAATCAAGCTTTTGACATTAGCCGTTTGGCGGCTTGGCAACGCGACGACGGCGTCGCCGACGCTTATTTCCCCCGCTTCGACTTGACCGGAGAATCCGCGAAACGTATGATCGGGACGGCATACGCGCTGCACAGGCATATAAAACCCCGGAGCTTCGTCTTTTGAGCGTATGTCGGCGGTTTCAAGGTATGAAAGCAGGGACGGTCCGTTATACCACGGCGTATTCTTAGAAATCTTAGTCACGTTATCGCCTTTAGAAGCGGAAACGGGTATGGCGGCGACCGTTTCGAAATCATGCGACAGCGCGTCAATATCCGACAAAATATCTTTGAAGCGCGCCTCGCTGTAGCCTGCCAGATCCATCTTGTTTACGGCGAAAACTAAATGACGTACGCCCATAAGCGCGCAAATGCGCGCGTGGCGGCGCGTTTGAGTAAGAACGCCGCGCGACGCGTCTATAAGTATTACGGCCAGATCCGCGAATGACGCCCCTACCGCCATGTTTCGCGTATACTCCTCGTGTCCTGGAGTGTCCGCCACGATGAAGGCGCGCGATTCGGCGGTGAAATAGCGATACGCGACGTCAATGGTTATCCCCTGTTCGCGCTCGGCCATAAGGCCGTCCAGCAGCAGTGAATAATCGATCTCGCCGCCCGCGCCGCCCGCTTGACTGTCCAATATCAGCGCCTGCTCTTGGTCGGCGTATATAAGCTTCGAATCGTACAATAAACGTCCTATAAGCGTGGATTTGCCGTCATCCACGCTTCCGCACGTAATGAATTTAAGCAGATCGTTCACCTAGAAATAACCCTCCCGCTTGCGGCGTTCCATGCTCCCGGCGGCTTCGTTGTCTATTACGCGGCTTGTGCGCTCGCTTGTGACCGCGGAGAGCGTTTCGGATATGATGTCGTCTAATGTTTCAGCGTCGGACAAAACGCCACCCGTAAGCGGATAACATCCAAGCGTTCTGAACCGAATCTTTTTAAACTCGATTTTTTCGCCCTCCAAAAGCTTTAGTCTGTCGTCATCCGCCATGATGATGGCGCCGTCGCGTTCTATCACAGGGCGCTCCTTGGCGAAATACAGCGGCGTAATATCTATATTCTCGCGCTTTATATATTGCCAAATGTCTTTTTCCGTCCAATTGGAGAGCGGAAAAACGCGTATGCTTTCGCCTTTGCGTATCTTGGCGTTATACAGTTTCCACATTTCGGGCCGCTGCTTCTTAGGGTTCCACGCGTGATTTTCATTGCGAAACGAAAACACGCGCTCTTTGGCGCGGCTTTTCTCCTCATCTCTGCGTCCGCCGCCGAGAGCCGCCGTAAAATTGAATTTATCAAGCGCTTGTTTAAGAGCTTGAGTTTTCATAATGTCGGTGTAAGAGGCCCCATGATCGAAGGGGTTTATGCCCTGACGCGCGCCTTCCTCGTTTTTATACGCTATAAGGCGCACGCCGGGCTTTCGCGCCACTTTATCGCGAAAAGCCAGCATGTCGCGAAACTTCCAGCCGGTGTCCACATGAAGCAAAGGGAACGGCAAGCGCTCGGGATAAAAGGCTTTTTCCGCCAGTTTCAGCATTACGGAGCTGTCTTTGCCTATGGAATAAAGCATTACCGGGCGTTCGCACTCCGCCGCGACTTCACGGAAAATATATATTGCTTCCGCTTCTAATATGTCTAGATGGGTCATATGAACGTCCCCTTAATATTTGTTCGCCTCATCGCTGTTCACCGCTATCGTTACGATCGCGCCGTCGGGCTTCGTTATAATCCATATCAGCGTTTTGCCTTCGCGCTTCACGGTAAGAAATCCGCCCGCTCCGCCCATGTCTTTTCCCAGATAAAATTTTATAGCTGAAAAAGCGCATTCTTTTACGCAGGCCGCGCAGCCCCAGCAGCATTGCGGCCTGTCGATAGCGGCTTTGCCGTTTCGCATGACTATGAGGTCGCCGGGGCATATGTCGGCGCACGCTCCGCAGCCGACGCATTCGCTGTCGTCAATTAAAACGCTCATACTTGGGTCTCCTTGCCTTGAATGTCACGATAGATTATCTTTAACCGTCCGCTTTCCATTTTTGAATTGACGAATAAAAGCCATTTATCGTCGCGGTAAGGATAATCGGTATTTTCGCAAAAGCAACGCCATCTGCTTTCTTTTCTGGCTCCCAAATGCGCTATGACGGATTTCGCCAGCGTTAAACGGTCTAAAAGTTCAAAAACGCGAGTGAGATCTCTCGCGTCGCCGGCTTTAAGCCGCAGCGCGCGCAGCTCAATATCCGCGACGCGCTTTCCCGCTACGCTAAGAGAGCGCTGAGAAAAAGCGTAGCCGGCGCCTATGCCCCCGGCGTGTTCGTCCATAACCGATTGCATTTCTTCCTCAAGCGCGTCAGTGAGCGCCGCCGCGCCGCTGTCCGCTACGTCGTTTAACATATCTTCCAACCGTTTCAGCGTTTGCGCCGGGTCAACGTCCTCCAGAGCGCCGTCCATGTATTTCAGCGCGGAACGAGCCGCTATAGCGGCTTCCGCGAACGCGCCGGAGACATATTTTTGCGGGCAGCCGCCCGCCGCGTCGCCAGCGGCGAACAGTCCTTTTATAGTCGTTTCCCGGTTCGCGTCCACCCAGTAGCCGGAGGCGGTATGACCGCCAACGATGTAAGGCTCCGTGCCTTCTATCTCCACGGCGGCTTCTTTGGGCGGTTTTCCCGTCTCTATCCATTTTAGCGTCTGGCTCGGCGCCATGTTCAAATAAGCGCGCTGTAAGTCGTCGTTTCGCTCGTCCGTTATGCCAACCGTATTGAGATAGCACGGCCCGCGCCCGCTCAAGTTTTCCCGTACGGTTCCATAAAGCCGTTCCGACGTCGAGAGCCCGTATTTATCCTCGTATGTCTCGCCAAGCGCGTTGATTTGTTTCGCGCCGACGCCTTGCGCTATAGTTCCGGTCGGCGCTATAGTGTCTTTGCATCGCAGAGCTATAAACCGCATTTCGAGTGTGGTCATCTCCGCGCCCGCGCGTATGCCCATAGCGTAGCCCGCGCCTGTATTGAACGGAGAATACCACATCTTATGACGCGAAAACCCCGCGCGGTTCGGCTTGTACAGGCCGGACGCGCCGCCAGCGGCGCAAATGACCGCTTTCGCCCGAATTATGTATAGAACTTTTTCTCTGGCGCCGATGGCGAACGCGCCGACGATTTTGTCATCCCGCGCGATATATTCAATGACGTTCACGTAATTCAGCGTTGAAACGCGGTCGCTTTCACTGACCGCGTTCGCCAGCAGGGGTTTTATGTTCTCGCCGTTTATCTTCAGGTTTCGCTTGCCTCTTGTAATATAATTTCCGTCGCTGTCCTTCAAAATGACTAGCCCCAGTTCCTCCAAGCGTTTTACTGCCGCGTTTAACCCGCGCGACATGGACAAAAGCAGGTCATCCCTGGCTATGCCGAACGCGTCCGCTTTGGCGTAAGCCGCGTAATCTCCAGGGGATGAACCAGGAGCTATATACGCGTTAAGCGCGTTGACGCCGGCGGCTAAACAGCCGCTGCGTCTTATGTTCGCTTTCTCGAGGATGAGAACCTTAGCGGTCGATATGTCTTGAAGCGTTAGCGCGGCGTAACATCCGGCCGCGCCGCCGCCTATGATTAAAATGTCCGTGTCTATCTTCTTTGTCGCGACGCTAATAGCTGTAACCTCCTTAAAGTTTGTTCAGCGTCTAGGTTTGGCGGATTAGTGAGCGAAATTTTCGCTGCGTTGGGATTTTGACGCCGAAGGAGCGGCGAGAAAATTGAAGCTTAGACGTTGAACACAGACGCTAAACGGACTTTTAGTTTTTAATGAGCGAAACCGCGCGTTTTTATCGGGGCCGGGTTTTTAAGCGAAGCTTTTAATTTTTTAACATATGTATAATAACGCGCTTTGCGTTTGTCGGCGCTTTGAGGAGAAGCGGGCGCGACTGCGCACATGGTTCCGGCTTATATAAACACGGAATTTTCATCGCGAAGCAGACTGTTGCGAATGAGCTTGACTTCGCGGTCGTTCACGAGGAAGAGCTGATATATAAGCGCGCCGACCTTTTCGCCGACGTATATTTCGTCATCTTCGAGCGAGCGATAGGCTGAAATTTTCACGCCGGCCACGTCCACGCGCAATTCGGACAGATTGCCGCGAAAGAATACGTTTTCCACGACGCCGTCTTGCGTCGAGTTCGGATAGAGTAGCGCGTTCAGCTTTGATACGGTTATGAACTCGGGCCGCAAGATAGCTTCCGGGAAATTATCGTCTTTTTCAAAGCCGCGCAGAGCGTCGTAGTTTGAGACGGCGAATGATTGCCCGATGAACCGCGCCGCGAACGGGGTGGTCGGAGATTTGTATATTTCCGAAGGAGAGCCTTTTTGCTCTATGCGTCCGTTGTTTATGATGATTATTTCGTCCGCGACCTCTATGGCCTCGTCCTGGTCATGAGTCACGAATACGCTAGTTATGCCTACTTTTGATATAGTGTTTTTGAGCCACGCGCGCAACTCTTTGCGTACTTTCGCGTCAATGGCCGCGAACGGTTCGTCCAGCAGAAGTAAGCGCGGGTTAGGGGCCAACGCCCTCGCGAACGCCACACGCTGTTTTTGCCCGCCGGAGAGCTGGTGCGGACGCCTCTTTTCCATGCCGGACAGCCCTGTGAGTTCGATTAGTTCTTGAACGCGCTCTTTGATATGCTTCTTATCGCGTTTTTGCACGTTAAGCCCAAAGGCGATGTTGTCGAACACCGTCATGTAGCGGAACAAGGCGTAATTTTGAAAGACAAAGCCGACGCCGCGTTCGCCGGGAGGCGCGTCGTTTACGCGGACGCCGTCCACGATGACGTCGCCGGAGTCAGGCGGCTCCAGCCCGGCGATCATGCGCAATATGGTGGTTTTGCCGCTGCCGGACGGACCCAAAAGGCCGACAAGCTTGCCTTTATCAATGGAAAAGGATATGTCGTCGGAGGCTTTAAAAGAACCGAATTTTTTGTTTATGCCGCGCAACTCAACGTACATCGGCGTTTTCCTCCTTTTTGAGTCGATATTCCGCCAGGTTTCTAAGGACAAGTATGACAAGCGCTATTGCTACAAGCGTAGAAGATACGGCGAACGCGGCGGTAAGATGAAATTCGTTAAATAATATTTCAACGTGAAGAGGCAGCGTGTTCGTTTTGCCGCGCAAATGGCCCGACACGACTGAAACGGCGCCGAATTCGCCTAACGCGCGCGCGGAACAGAGTATTACGCCGTATAAAAGTCCCCATTTTATATGAGGTAGAGTGACTTTACGGAATATGGTCAGACCCTTCGCTCCGAAGAGAGCCGCCGCTTCTTCCTCGTCGCTTCCCTGCGACTGCATGAGCGTCGTAAGTTCGCGCGAGACGAAGGGGAGCGTAACGAATATGCTCGCTAAGATTATGCCGGGCGCGGCGAATACTATTCTGACGTCGTAAGCCTTCAAAAGCGGGTATGCCCATCCTATGCGCCCGAAAACAAGTATGAATATAAGTCCGGCGATGACTGGCGATATGGCGAACGGTATGTCGATCAGCGTCGTTAATATACGCTTGCCGCGGAATTGAAACTTTGTAACGCTCCATGAGGCGAAAAGCCCGAAAACCGTATTGACCGTTACGGTGAAGACTGTGGTCAGAAGCGTCAGTTTAAGCGCTTTAACGGCGTATTCATCCGCGATGGCGCTGAAAAATACTTTAAACCCTTGTCGAAACGCGTATGTAATGACTGTGAAAAGGGGCATAATTAGCATTATGGCCACGAAAAGAACGCATGTTAATATTATGATCGTCTTAACGGCTTTTTGGCGCACGCGTCTACCCCCTCGCCATTGCGTCGATCTTGCTCTGCAAGGCGTTTATCGCGAATAGAATTATGAACGAAAATATGATCATTACGAGCGCGATTGACGTAGCGGCGGCATAGTTGAACTGCTCCAGCTTGCTCACTATCAAAAGCGGCGTGATTTGCGTCTTGTAAGGAATGTTTCCGGCTATGAACACGACGCTTCCATATTCGCCGAGGCAACGCGCGAAAGCGAGGCCGAACCCGGCTATGGCCGCCGGGAATATTTCCGGGAAAATAACCTTGAAAAATATGCGCGATCCGCTGGCGCCAAGCGTAACGGCCGCTTCTTCGCAACGGACATCCAGTTTTTCAAGCACGGGTTGTATGGAGCGCACGACAAACGGTATTCCGATAAACGTCATGGCTATCGTTATGCCTATCGTCGTGTATGAGATTTTCACGTCGATTTTATTGAAAAGCCCGCCTATAAGTCCGGTGTCCGCGTAAAGCGTCGTAAGCGATATGCCGGCGACGGCCGTGGGCAGCGCGAACGGCAGTTCTATCAGTCCGTCAAGCGCGCGGCGAAAAGGGAAACGGTAGCGCGTCAGCGTCCATGCCAGCGGCACGCCGAACAAAAAATTAGCGGTTGAGGCTATCAGCGCGCATGACAGGCTTACCTTGTATGAAGCGACTAGCTGGCGGTCGGTGACTATTCTCCAAAACTCGCCGGGCGTAACGCCGGATAAGTTTAGAAGAACCGACAATAACGGTATCAGCGCGATGAGACTCAGCATCGTTATTGTGACTCCCATTGAAAGCCTGAACCCGGGTATTACGCCGCGGCTTCGTTTTTTAAGCCTGATCATAGCTGACACGTCCCATTTCCGTTCGTTATTTTTTATATATTTGGTCAAATATGGCTCCGTCGACGAAAAACTTCTCCGTAGCCGCCGCCCAGCCGCCGAAATCATCGTCGATGTTCGCCAGTTGAAGGCCGAGGTCAAATCTGTCAGCAAACTCTTGCAGTATGCTTGGGTTCGATGGGCGGTAGTAATTTTCGCCTTCCAAGCGCTGCGCCTCGTCGGAATACAGATATTCCAAGTAGGCGGCCGCGACTTCCTTTGTGCCGCGCTCGTTCGCGACTTCGTCCACCACAGCTACGGACGGCTGGGCGAGAACGCTTACGCTTGGCGTTATAATCTCAAACTCGCCGGGATGCTCATTCTGGGAGAGAAAAGCCTCGTTTTCCCAAGCGAGAAGCGCGTCGCCCTGCTTGTTTTCGACGAATGTCGTCGTCGAGCCGCGCGCGCCAGAGTCTAAAACGGTTACGTTGTCGTATAAATCCGCCAGAAATTGTTTGTTCCGCTCTTCGTCTCCGCCGTATGTTTTGTCAGCGAAAGCCCATGCCGCTAAAAAATTCCACCTGGCTCCGCCGGAGGTCTTAGGGTCGGGAGTGATAACCTCTACGCCAGGCTTTACGATGTCGTCCCAATCGTTTATTTGTTTGGGGTTGCCGCTTCGCACTAGGAACACTATCGTCGAGGTGTAGGGGGCGCTGCTGTTCGGGAACTCCTGAACCCAGCCTGGCTCTATAAGCCCGCCCTTTTCCAGTTCGGATATATCCTGTTCAAGGGCGAGCGTGACCACGTCGGCGGCGTTGCCTTCTAAAACCGAACGCGCCTGTTTGCCGGAGCCGCCGTGAGATTGCACGACCGTAACGTCCTGTCCTGAAAGATTTTTCCAATGAGCGGTAAAAAGTTTGTTATAGCTTTCGTACAGTTCACGCGTCGGATCATATGATACGTTGGTGATTTCAACCGGAGGGGCGGGTTGTTCAGGCTGTTCGCTGACGTCGGAAGACGTTTGCGCCGCGGACTGCCGTTCGTCAGGAGAGGGCGAGCCGCATCCGGTGAGCGCCAAAGCGGCGAGAAGCGCGGCGAAAAAGATTTTTTTACTAACTTTATCAATGAAAGTAAGCATCGTGTTATCCCCCTTAAAGTTATATTAAACATATATCTTTAATATATAATAACGCCGGGTTTTGCGTTTGTCAATGAATTTTTACAGATTTTTACGTCAAGCGCATGAATATTTTTTGAATGACGCGATAAAGTGTGTTAAAATC
>JAISER010000061.1 GCA_031263985.1 Clostridiales bacterium
TTTTTGAAGGAGGTTTGGAGGAAACTTTTTCTCGAAAAAGTTTCCTCCAAAAGAAATCTCTAGCTTTTCTCGACCTCTCTTCAAAAAACTTTCGTCCGGGAAAAATAGGTTATAGCCAAATTGGCGCTGAAACTTCGAGAGAACTTTTTTTAATCTTTCTCAAAAAACGGAGCAAAGCGAAGTTTTTGGATAAAAGCTTTTTGAAGGAGGTTCGGAGGAAACTTTTTCTCGAAAAAGTTTCCTCCAAAAGAAATCTCCAGCTACTCTCAACCTCTTTTAAAGGCGCTGAAACTTCGAGAGAACATTTTTTTTAATTTTTCTCAAAAAAACGGAGCGAAGCGCAGTTTTTGGATAAAAGCTTTTTGAAGGAGGTTTGGAGGAAACTTTTTCTCGAAAAAGTTTCCTCCAAAGAAATCTTTAAAAAATTTCAGCCACGCGCTCTAAACCAGCGCATTAATATTAGGAGGCGCGCGTTTGAATAAACATTTAATTTCATGGGCTTTAGTTTTTGTCGTCATGCCGTTGTCGTCATGCGAGGTTATCCGCTCTTCGCAACCGGCGGAATTCAAGATTGAAGAGGCCGATTTTGAACGCGATGGCGAACAATGGGCGAATGAAGCGTTCAATAACGCGCCCGAGCAAGAATTAGCCTTGGCGGAAAACAATCTTACAGGCCTCATGACCGACGAGGAAACGGCGGCGCGCAGACCAGTCGCGGTGGTAATCAACAATTTAAAAAAGGCTCTTCCCCAAAGCGGCGTATCAAAAGCCGATATCATATACGAAGTTTTGGCCGAAGGCGATATCACACGCCTTGTGGCGGTGTTCAAAGATATGTCTTCGGAGAAGATAGGACCCGTCAGAAGCGCGCGCGATTATTTCTTAGCCTTCGCATTTGATAACGGCGCCATTTTCGCGCACCACGGAGGCAGTCCGGCGGCTTATTCCCTAATAACGCGTTCGTCGGCGGATAACATTGACGGCATGTACGCGAGCGACGCGTTTTGGCGCGACCCGTCGCGCTTATCTGTCGCCGGCATGTACGAACACAGTTCGTACACCGATGGGCGAAGACTTGTCGAAAAAATAAACAATGAAAATTACCTGAATATCGCGACAGGCGATTCGCCTTTTAATTTTAAGGATATCGAAAAAACCGAGGTATATCAGACCATCGCGATTACATATTCAAAAGGCTATGTAAGACGCTTTGAATACGACGCCGACAGCGGCCTGTATCTTGCGTTCAATGGCGATGACGCGCTTATTGACGAAGAAACGGGGGAACAGCTCTCCGTGGCGAACGTGATCGCGCAATTCGCCGAAATGCATGTGATACAGGGCGACGCGGCCGGACGGCGAGCCGTGCGTCTGACTGGCGACGGCAAGGGTTTTTTGTTCACCAACGGCTTTACGTCGCCGCTGACCTGGCGAAAAGAGCGGTTGGACGACGCTACAATGTGGTTTGACGGAAATGGCGATAAACTTACGGTAAGCGCGGGTAAGACATGGATAAACGTTTATAACGGCGAGGTTATCGTTGAAACCGGCAAGAAGGCGGTGTTTCGCAAGTGACGTGGCAAGAGCTTGAAAGCCTGTGCATGGCGTGTGAGATGTGTCCGCTTAGCAAAGGCAGAACGAATGTAGTTTTCGGCGTGGGAAATAGACAGTCTGAAATCATGTTTGTCGGCGAAGGACCGGGCTATCACGAAGATATGCGCGGCGAGCCGTTCGTGGGCGCGGCCGGACAACTTTTGGACAAAATGCTCGCGGCCATAGACCTGGACAGACGGGCCGCGTACATAGCCAATATTGTGAAGTGCCGTCCGCCCGGTAACCGCGACCCGCTTTCAGAAGAGCAAAACGCCTGCCTTTATTGGCTTCGGCGCCAGTTCGCGCTTATCCGCCCGAAAATCATCGTATGCCTTGGGCGCGTCGCCGCGCGGGCAATAATTGACCAAAATTTCAAAATTACGCGTGAGCGCGGCGTGTGGTTTGAACGAAAAGGCGTACATATCATCGCCACGTTCCATCCGTCGGCGATTTTGCGCGATGAAGAAAAAAAACGGCCGGCGTGGGAGGATTTTAAATCCATACGCGATAAGATTAAACTCCTGGCTCGGACGTAACGAAAGAAGAGATTACGCAGTGGACAAGTATAAATCGGGTTTCGTCACAATTATGGGAAGAGCGAACGTCGGAAAGTCTACGCTGATGAACCGCTTTGTCGGTCAAAAGGTGTCTATAGTCACTCATAAGCCGCAAACGACGCGCCGGAAAATACAGGCGACGTTCACCGGCGAAGACTTTCAGGTCATTTTCATCGATACGCCCGGGTTTCACGAGCCTAAATCAAAACTAGGCGAATATATGATAAAATCAGCCGAACGCTCACTTTCCGGGGTTGACGTAATATTATATTTGACGGATCCTTACGCCAAAATAAACGCGGATAACGCGGTTATCCTTCAAAAGCTTGAAAACGTGAAAATACCTGTGATTCTGGTAATAAATAAGATTGATACGATACGAAAACCGGAGATTTTGCCGATAATCGACGCCTATTCCTCGCGCCGTGAGTTTAACGAAATCATACCCGCTTCCGCCCTGACTGGCGAAAACGCCGGCGTCGTTTTTGAAGCCATAAAAAAATATCTGCCCGAGGGACCTATGTACTTCCCCGCGAATACCCTTACCGATCAGCCGGAAAGACTTATCGCCGCTGAAATAATACGTGAAAAAGCCCTTATAACGCTCCAGGACGAGGTGCCTCACGGGATCGCCGTGGATGTGACGTCCATGAAAATAAGAGACGGAAAAGACTTTTTCGATATTGAAGCCGTATTATACTGTGAACGCGAGTCGCAAAAAGGGATCGTCATAGGCAAAAACGGCATGATGCTGCGTGAAATCGGACGCAGGGCGCGTCCGGAGATAGAGCGGCTGCTTGACGCGCGCGTGCATCTGTCCCTTTGGCTGAAAGTGAAAAAAGACTGGCGCGACAATAATGTCAATATGCGTCGTTTTGGCTATGATTTAGGCGATATATGACTTTTTGAGTATTTTATTCTATAAAACGGCGTTTTTGAGGTCGCGTTTTTACGCTATAGCGTGATCGACCGTGATCCAGCGGAGACTCCGACGCGAAACCATTTTGAATAAAAGCTCGACTAAAGGAAAGGCTAAATATATCTATTACAATAAAAACGACTCGATTTTTGTAAGAGCCTGTTCAAGATCTTGCTCTTAGCGGATTTTTTGTGATGATTTTTCACCAAGCGCGGATCGCTGAACAAGCTCTAAGGAAAATTAAGAAATAAACGGCATAATATGTTTGAGGGGGAATTTACATGGCTATAGATGAATTTTGCTGGAATCTGTTTGAAGTAAGCGGCGCTTTGGACGCGTACCTGAATTATACGAGCGTTAAAAATCGACAAGGATTCTCGAATAATAGGGATGACATAAATGGCTTCGGTTAAAGGCCGGGGCGTCGTTATCGCTGAAAACGCGTTCGGTGACTCCGACAGACGCGTTACGGCTTTAATAAAAGACTATGGAAAGCTGACGGCTTCCGCCAAAGGCGCCAGAAAGGCGGGTAGCAAATTCTTGGCGGGAACGCAGCTTTTTACATACGCTGATTTTGTTTTTTACGACGGAGGAACATTTTATTCAATTAGCTCTGTAGATATCATCCAAAATTTTCACGACTTAAGAAATGACTATGACTGTTTTTGCATGGCGTCTTATTTCGCGGAGATAGCGGGCGCTTTTACGGTTAGCGATGAACCGGCGAACGACATTTTGGCGTTGACGCTTATCGCGTTCGCGCGTTTGTCAAAATTGGGCGCGCCGTCGGTTCAAGAGCGCGCTGTTTTCGAACTCAAACTTTTGCAATTCGCCGGACTGTCGCCGGAATGGCCGGTCTCGCAAGAAGCGTTTGCGCCGCGGAGCGTCCGTGACGCGATTCTTCGCGCGTTGAGCGGTTCTTCCAAGGACGCGTTTGACCTTAATATGTCACGGGAAACGGCGGGAGGCATTATGCGTTTCACTGAGCGGCTGATAAAGCGAAATGTCCCTTACATTAAAAGTCTGAAATTTTTATGATAACGATGCGATATAACTGCGGAGGAAAAGCATATGGAAAACGAAAAGCTCAAGATTTTGAAAATGCTTGAAAGCGGAAAAATTACAGCGGATGAAGCCGCGCGTCTGCTGGAAACCTCAAGGGAAAACGGTGGTTCGTCTTATTCTTCCGGTTCGTCTTATTCTTCCGGATCGCCGACCCAGCGAGAAAGCTATCGGTCGCCGTCGGGCGATTTCGCGGACGAGCTTGGGAAAAAGATAAACGCGTTCGCTAAAGATTGGGAGCCGCGTATAACTAAATTCACGGAAACGATTGTCGGTAAGACCGCCGACATGGCGGATAAGTTCGCGCACGGACGCTCCGCGGAGCGCGATCGTTCCTCGGCGCGTAAAGACGTCTCTTCGCCTTCGGCGTATAAGGAGCGCGTCCTGGAAAGCGTCGTGTCAGGCATTGGCGGCGAATTGCATATAGGCGGCTTTAACGGCAACGTGCGTGTAAAAGGCTATAACGGCGATAAGATATCCATAAAAGCGTTTTTCACAGGCGGCGGCGATATGTCTGACATGTCCATCATACAGCTTGGCGCCAAATATTTGCTTAAATATGACTCGGCGGACTTCGCTTCGGTGTCAGCGGATGTCTACGCTCCGGAAAGCATGTTCGACGTAATACGCGTCACTACGACTAACGGCGAGATAGACGCGTCGTCGTTTAAAACGAAACGCTTTGAATGCCGCGGGGAAAACGGCTGCGTCACTTTATCCGGCCTGAAGTCCGAGGTGATCATAGCTGAGAATTTCAACGGTTTCGTGAATATAGACGGCGTAAACGCGAAACAGCTTAAAACCGTCACGACAAACGGCGGCATATCCGTTGTCGCTTATGGCTTTTCCGGATTTTCGGAATATACGTGGAGTTTTGAAACGAGCAACGGGAAAATCACCGCGAATTTGCCGTCCAGCCCTAATATAGGCTACCGCTTAAGCGCCGGTTCCGCTTTGGGGACGGTCGATGTCGGGCTTATAGGGCTAGATTATTCGCGCAAGGAAAGCTCACGCATAGAGGCGCGAACGCTGAATTTCGGTTCCGCCGCCGGTAATGTCACGATTAATTTTGAAACGTCCAACGCGCCTATTGTAATCAGTTGACACATCGCTCTTTTTAATTTTCCCAGGCCTCTTTGTAACTTGAAAACCATCGATACGAATAGGGTTTAGAGAAACCTTTAATGTTTCTCCGAACCTTTTTTTAGTCACAAGCGATTCTTATCGGCGCACGGCGAACATTACGCTGTTTTTCGTATGTCCATATTTTTCATATTCTTTATGAAAAAATTGTGAAATATTTATATTGCAATAAACACAATATGTAGTATAATTGAACTTACCAATACCCAGATGTGGCGAGAACATCTGATTTGTTCGCGCAAATAAGCTGAAGGAGAATTTATTATGATGGTGTTAAAACAGGAAGAGAATTTAATTACTAGGATTATTAAACGCGACGGCAGAGAAGTTCCTTTTGATGAGGAAAGGATAGTCGAGGCGATTAAAAAAAGTTTCCAAGCCAGCGGGGATTACAGAAGCTACGCCCATTACAAAAGTATAGCCGACGATGTTGTGAGGAAGCTTTATTTGAAGAACACGCTCGCTCCAACGGTCGAACAGGTGCAGGATATCGTTGAGGAAACCCTGATACAAAAAAATCACGCCTCCGTAGCGAAAAATTATATCATATACAGGCTGGGAAGAAGCAGAATCAGAGAAATGAATACGCGCCTGATGCGGATATATGAGGATATAACGTTTAAAGACTCCAAAGACAGCGATATAAAGCGGGAAAACGCGAATGTAAATTGCGACACCGCTATGGGCGCCATGCTTAAATACGGCTCGGAAGGCGCGAAGCAATTTTACGAAATGTATGTTCTGAACCCGGAACACGGAAAAGCTCATAAAGACGGCGACATACATATCCACGATTTAGACTTTTTAACGATGACGACTACTTGCTGCCAAATCGATTTGTTAAAGTTGTTTAAGGGCGGATTTTCAACAGGTCATGGCGCGCTTAGGGAGCCTAACGACATATTGAGCTATTCCGCGCTCGCTTGCATTGCCGTCCAGTCAAACCAGAATGACCAGCATGGCGGCCAGAGCGTAGCGAATTTTGACTACGGTCTGGCGCCAGGCGTTACAAAGACGTTTATAAAACAATACAGAATGGATTTAGGGAAATCTTTTCAATTGCTGGCCGGGTTGCGAGACATGGAAGAAGAAATAAAGTCTGTTCAAGATTCCATCCTGAAAAAAGGCGTTCCGCTTAAATTGGAGGACTGTGAAAAATATTTGGACGAAGAGCGGCGATATTGGGTTGAGTTTTTTGGATCCGAAAAAGAACCGTCGTTAAATATGAGCGGGGATATAGAAAAACTGATTTGCGAATGCCAAACGTTCGCTGTGCGCAGCGCGCGAAAATCGACTGACAGGCTGACCTTCCAGGCTATGGAAGCGTTGATACACAACCTGAACACGATGCATTCGAGAGCGGGCGCGCAGACCCCTTTTTCATCCATTAATTACGGAATGGATACGTCCGCGGAAGGCAGAATGGTTGTAAAAAACGTTTTGCTTGCGCTTGAACGCGGGCTTGGCAACGGGGAGACGCCTATTTTTCCTATCCACATATTCAGGGTTAAGGAAGGGGTGAATTATAACGAAGGCGAGCCGAACTACGATTTATTTAAGCTTGCCTGTAAGGTAAGCGCCAAACGCCTTTTCCCCAATTTTTCTTTCCAAGACGCGCCTTTTAACCTCAAATATTATGAAAAAGGCCGGCAGGAGACCGAAATCGCGTATATGGGATGCAGAACCAGGGTAATTTCCAATGTTTTTGACCCGGAGAGAGAAACGACTTATGGTCGCGGCAACTTGAGCTTCACTTCCATAAACCTTCCTCGTTTGGGCATAAAGGCTGAAGGCGATATAGATTATTTTTTTAAGTCGCTGGACGAAATGATAAAATTGTGCGTTGATCAATTGCTTGAGCGCTTTAAGATTCAATGCGGCAAGAGGGTCAGGAACTTTCCATTTTTGATGGGCGAAGGCGTTTGGATCGACAGCGAAAAACTGGGGCCTGACGACAGAGCGGAAGAAGTGTTGAAACACGGTACGCTTACGGTAGGTTTTATTGGTCTTGCGGAATGTCTTGTGGCTCTGGTCGGCCATCACCACGGCGAATCGGAAGAAGCGCGGAAATTGGGCATTTCAATTGTGTCGCACATGAGAAAGCGAATGGATGAGGAAGCGGAAAAACGAAAATTGAACTTTAGTCTGATCGCGACGCCGGCGGAGGGTTTGTCGGGCCGCTTTGTAAAGATAGACAGGCGGATTTACGGGCGTATCAAGGGAATAACCGATAGAGAATACTATACGAACAGTTTCCATGTCCCTGTATATTATAAAATGACCGCGTTTGAAAAAATAGGAATAGAAGCCCCTTATCATGAGCTTACGAACGCGGGCCATATAACCTATGTTGAGTTGGACGGCGACATGGTAAAGAACGTAGAAGCTTTCGAAAGGATAATACGCCATATGAAAGAATCCGGCATCGGGTACGGTTCCATTAATCATCCCATAGACAGAGATCCCGTTTGCGGGTATACGGGCATTATCGGGGACGTCTGCCCGAACTGCCAAAGAATAGAGGACGACGTTCCTTTTGAACGCATCAGAAGGATAACGGGTTATTTGGTCGGCGCTTTAGACAGATTCAATAACGCGAAGCTTTCTGAAGTTCGCGACAGGGTCAAACACGGAGTTGAACCGCATGAAAATACGCATAGCTGACATAGTGAACGATTCCATAGTTGACGGGCCGGGCATAAGGCTCGCTGTCTTTACTCAAGGCTGTTTCCACAATTGCGAAGGCTGCCATAACGCGGCCACGCATGATTTTTATGGCGGAAGACTCATTGATACGGACGATATTATCCAACTGGTCAAAAAAAATCCGTTGTTGAGCGGGGTGACTTTTTCCGGCGGCGAGCCTCTTTTGCAGCCGGAAGCGGTCACTGAGGCCGCCCGCGAAATTAAAAGAATGAATTTGACGGTTTGGATTTACACGGGGTTTACTTGGGAAGAGATTTTACAATCTGAAAACAAAAAAGTTGTTTTAAAATATACGGACGTTTTAGTTGACGGTCGATTTGAAAAAGACAAAAAAACATTGGATCTAGCCTTCGCGGGTTCTTATAACCAGAGAGTAATTGACGTAAAGCGAAGCGTCTCGCATGGAGAGATCCATGAACTGGAAAGTTGTTTATAGACGACATTGTTTCATATCTATAATCGTTAATAATTCGCGCGCCGCTATGACCGCCCGCGCCCGCGTATAACCGCTTTGATTCTTCCGCGCTTGTCATTCGGCGCGGTTTTTTTATTTCACATCTTTTTTGGTATTTAGACCTGTCCTGAAACCTGAATTTCTTCGTTAAAATAACTGGGTAAATTTGCAATAAACTCTTGACAATGGAATATCGCCGTTGTAGTATAAGACTATGTAAATAAATATCGCATATATGTATAATATGTTATTGCCGCGTTGGTTTTTTTGTTATCGCCGCCGTCAAAAAAACGGCGCGGCGATCGAATTTTTCAAAGCTAAATCGAGGTGCGTTATGACGAACACAAACAGCGCGATCGACTATCTTTCGTGTCCCAGATGCGCGGCTAAGCGCTCACCCCACGTCGTTAACCAGCTATGCGAATGCGGCTCGCCGCTTTTGGTCAGGTATGATTTAAAAAAAGCGGCTGAAAGCCTTAAAAAATCAGACTTGAGCGGAAGAGCGAAAGACCTTTGGCGGTACAGGGAACTGCTTCCCGTTGAGCGGGAAGAGAATATCGTTTCCCTTGGCGAAGGCTTCACGCCGTCGCTGCCGCTCAAAACAGCCGGCGCGGAAGCGGGCCTCAGCGAGCTTTACATAAAGGACGAGGGCATTACGCCGACAGGCACGTTCAAGTCCAGAGGCGCGGCGGTAGGGGTTTCCAAGGCCAAGGAACTGGGCGTGCGCACGCTGATTATGCCCACCAACGGCAACGCCGGCGCGGCGTGGGCGCTCTATGGCGCCAGAGCCGGAATAGACGTGAAGATTATCATGCCTGAGGACGCTCCAGTCATAACGCGCAATGAATGCGCGGCGGCGGGAGCCGATCTGCGCTTGGTGAAAGGACTGATAAGCGATTGCGGAAAGATTGTCGCCAGATCCGTTCTCGCGAACGGTTGGTTTGACGCCTCCACGCTGAAAGAACCGTACCGCATCGAAGGAAAAAAGACAATGGGGTTCGAAATCGCGGAACAGTTCGGCTGGGACCCGCCGGACGCGATATTGTATCCTACGGGCGGAGGGGTCGGAATTATCGGCATGTTCAAGGCTTTTCAGGAATTGTCCGAGATGGGTTGGATAAGCGGTAAGCCGCCTAAGCTTGTGGCGGTTCAGGCTGAGGGCTGCGCGCCTATCGTCAAAGCCTTCGAGGCGGGCGAATCTGAATCGGAATTCTGGAAAGACTCCAAAACAGTGGCGTTCGGAATCAATGTGCCCAAAGCGCTGGGGGATTTCCTTGCGTTGGAGGCCGTTCGCGAAACGGATGGCTGCGCCGTCGCCGTAAGTGACGCGGAGATACTCATGGCGATGCCTGAACTTGCCCGCATGGAAGGCGTCTTCGTCTGTCCCGAGGGCGCGGCGCTGTACGCGGCGGTGAAGAGATTGTCAAAAACGGGATGGATTAAAAAAAATGACAGAGTGGTAATGCTGAATACGGGCGCCGGCATAAAATATTCTAACGTCTTGAATTTCTCGCCGCCTTATATCGACGCGGATGAGCGGCTTTAACGAGGACGAATGGAGAGGTGGACGAATGGGCTTCAACTGGGGTTTCATCGTCAAATTCCTGCCGAATTACGCGGCCGCCGTGGCGCTTACCGTAAAATTGGCCGTTTTAGGCGTTTCACTGTCAGCGGTCGTAGGGGCGGTCTGCGGTCTGGTCCTCTATTTCAAAGTCAAAGTCGTCAGGACGATAGTTCGGGGGTATATAGAATTGTCACGCAATACCCCGTTGGTGATACAGCTGTTTTTTCTGTATTACGGGATTCCTAAGCTGGGACTCAAGCTGTCCGGCGAAGCCTGCGCGATTATCGGACTTGCGTTTCTTGGCGGAGGCTACATGGCGGAGGCTTTCCGCGGCGGCTTAGAGTCCGTAAGCGAGGCGCAACTGGAATCAGGCCTTAGCGTAGGTCTGAACGCATGGCAGATGACTCGATTCGTAATACTGCCGCAGGCCCTTTCCGTAGCCGCGCCCGCCTTGGGCGCCAACTGCGTCTTCTTAATAAAGGAGACGTCCGTCGTAAGCGTAATCGCTATACAAGACGTCATGTCATTGACAAAAGAGCTTATCGGCATGTACTACAATACATATGAGACGCTGGCGATACTGGTTTTGTGTTATTCGCTGATATTGATTCCGGTGTCGTTAGCGTTTTCGCTGATAGAGAGGAGACTGCGCCATGCCGAATTCGGGGATTGACGCGTTGCTCTCCGTCAACAATTTAACGCGGTTGGGGCAGGGGCTGGCCGTCACGCTGAAGCTCTCTATAATTTCCATCGCTATAAGCTTAGCGCTGGGGCTGATATATGGAATAGCCATGACGACCAAAAATAAACTCCTTTACGGCCTATTGAAACTCTACCTGGAGGCGTTTCGCGTCATCCCTTTACTGGTATGGCTGTTCCTGCTATTTTTTGGCGGCGCGCGCGCATTTGGCGCCGACACGGACGGCTTTACGGCGTCCGTAATAGTGTTCTCAATGTGGGGAACCGTCGAAATGGGAGACATCATACGCGGCGCTGTTCAGTCCATACCGGCGTGTCAGAGGCTGTCGGCCGAGGCGTTGGGCATGACGAAAGCGCGGATTTACCGCCATGTGATAATCCCGCAGGCGGTCAGGCGTTTCACGCCGGCCGCGATCAATCTTGTGACAAGAATGATTAAGACCTCATCGCTTGCGGTGTTCGTGGGCGTGACGGAGATTCTAAGGGTAGGCAAGCAGATAATCGAGTTTAATATGATGAAAAATCCGATGGCTTCGTTCTGGATATACGCCTTCATATTCGTTGTATATTTTATCATATGCTACCCCGTTTCAAGATTATCCAAAAGACTGGAGGCCAAATGGGAATATTAGCGCGCGGAGATGACAGCGTGGAGATTCTTAAAATCAAAGGTCTGAAAAAGACGTATGGCGGCAAGACCGTGATTAACGGCGTGGATTTGACGATTAGCCGAGGTGAGGTCGCGGTGGTTCTCGGTCCGTCCGGGTGCGGTAAAACCACGCTGTTGAAATGCGTCAACGGTCTTGAGTCCCACCAAGGCGGCGTCATACTCTTCAACGGACAGCCGCTGGGTGAAGGCGGGCTGAAATGGACGCTCGCCAGACAGAAGATAGGCATGGTCTTTCAGAGCTATGACCTGTTTCCGCACATGACGGTTCTGTCAAACGTCATGCTTGGCCCGCTTCGGGCGCAGAAACGAGCGAAAGATGAGGTTTACGCGCAAGCTTTGGAGCTGCTGGACAGAGTGGGCCTGTCAGACAGGCGAGATGATTATCCCAGACAATTGTCGGGCGGGCAGAAACAACGCATCGCTATTGTCCGCGCCTTGTGCATGAACCCCGAACTCATGCTGTTTGACGAGGTTACGGCGTCGCTCGACCCGGAGATGGTCAGGGAGGTTCTTGACGTGATGATGGGGCTGGCTAAGCGAGGCATGACGATGCTGATTGTGACGCACGAGATGGAATTCGCGAAAGCGGCCGCCGACCGAATAATCTTTATGGACGAAGGCGTAATCGCCGAAGAAAGCGAAGCCGGCGATTTTTTCAAAAGTCCTCGCACGGAACGGGCGAAGCGATTTTTAAACACATTTTACTTTGATTAAATTGACATTTCGTTTTTTATCTCTCGCGAAGAGAATACGCTGTGAAAACTTTGATTAATTCGGCCATTCATTCTTTATCTTATAGGGAGGAAACGCTATGAAAGGCAAGACGAACGGAACATTAAGAACTATGACGGCGCTGGCGGCTGGACTGCTGGCGGCCGGGCTGCTGACGGCGTGTCAACCTAACTCTAATGATACGCCGGCGCAGTCTTCGGGCGGCGATACGCCGCGGGAACAGGATGCGCAAGAACAGGACGCGCGAGAGCCGGACGCTTCGCAAGCCGAACTGGAGCGGGGAGCCACCGCGGAAATTAGAGAGAGGGGGAAAGTCAGAATAGCCGTGTTCGCCGATAAGCCGCCGTTCGGTTATCTGGATGAAACCGGCGCGAACGCCGGCTTCGACATCGTTATTGCTAAACGCGTCGCGAAAGATTTGTTGGGCGATGAAAACGCCGTGGAGTGGGCGCATGTGGAGCCAGCGAACCGCGTTGACTATCTGGAATCGGACAAGGTGGATCTGGTGTTCGCTAACTTTACCGTTACGCCGGAAAGGTCGGAGCGCGTTGACTTCGCGCTGCCGTATATGAAAGTGGCGCTGGGCGTCGTCTCTCCGGAAGCCGCCCCGATAAACGACGTGTCGGATCTGGAGGGCGAACAGCTTATCGTGATAAAGGGAACTACGGCGGAAACTTATTTTACCAATGAATACCCGGAAATAGAATTGCTTAAATTCGACGAGATATCAGAGGCGTTCCAAGCTCTGACCGACGGCAGAGGGGCAGGGTTGGCGCAAGACAACACGTTCCTGTTCGCTTGGGCGAATGAAAACCCCGGATACGCGGTTGGCGTCGGATCGCTGGGCAATCAAGACGTCATAGCGCCGGCTGTGCGCAAAGGCAACGCGGAACTGCTGGAATGGCTGAACGAGGAGTTAAGGGCGTTAGGAGAAGAGAGATTCATCCATCAAGCCTACGACGAAGCGCTCGCTCCTATTTACGGAGACGTAGTGAATCCCGAGGATTTGGTCGTTGAGGGAGGAGAACTCTAAAGCTTAGCCGCGAAAAAAGACAGCGAATCGCGCTTTGTCATTTTAATATTGCCCGGCTTAGCGGCGAATCCCACCCAGGATAGCCAATTGTCACAATAAGCCGCTAGCCGGGAAACGGAGAAAAACGAAAGAAGCTTCCAAGGAGGGAAAACAAATGAAAGGCGAAACAATTATAAGACAAAAAAAGAGAGTCCTGACCGCGCTGACGGCGTTAACGCTGACTGCGGGACTTATAACGCCGGTTCACGGCGATAATGGTGATCCCTATACGGGTGAGCTTGTCATCGATTCAGTGAAGGTTATAAACGGAGGGGCCGTTCAAGCCGTTTACAGACCGGACAAAGTTACTGAAAAAGATGGCGAATATTACACCTCCGAGCGGGCCGCGTCGATTACGGACCCCAGGATATTTAAGGTCAGCGCGCTTTTGCCCGCGAAAGACGGCGAGGGCGCCCCGTTGATACCGGCCGACACCGAGACCGCTTACAACGATTTCTTGGCTAACGTCAAATGGATATATGGCGGCAAACCGTTCAGCGAGTGGAAAAAAGCCGCGTCGTCTGGGGTAAACGGACAGTTTACCGGCGCGCCGTTCATCACGCTGCTTAACAGCGCCGTGAATAAGATCGATGACGGCTACTCGCTTACCGCGGAGATAAAGTTCGATACTCCATTGTATGCTTTCTCGACTTCCACGAACGTCCGAACAAACATACCGTACGCGAACTATCCCAACGTTACGCAGGGCAATAATAATTCCTATCATCCGCAGCTTATTGACTCGCTGGTCGGTTCATACGAATTGGCCGCGCGCTACGATACTGATGACGCCGCCGGCAACGGAGGAAAAGAGATAGATCTCGCCGCCCGCGACATAAGGCTTACGCTTTATGACTCATTCAACACATGGCCTGAGATCGACCAGTTCGTAAGAGACCTAAAAGCTCAGTCGGAAAGCGGCGGCGGTCTGATCAATGATCGTTACGTCGGCGTGTCGTCGCTGGCGAAGTCGCTGCGCGGCAACGATATTTGGAACGTAGTCATCGCTCAATCGAAAAGCGCGGCGGACGAATACTTAAATGTGACGAAACCGCGCATAGAGACGGATCCTGAAGCGCTTGCCAAAGAAATTCCCGGCGGAAATCAGAAAATCCCCATCTACTTTAACGTGATACACGCTGACGAGGTTCCGGGCATCGACGCTAATATCAAGACGATTAAATCGTTTATATATGACGACGTTTTAACGTTCAAATCGGTGAACGAGGTTGACGAAACCGGGCCTAGCGGCAATTCCAACGGTTACGCGATACCGAAAGACGGAACCGGCGTAACGGAATATTCGTACAAAGTGGATGACGCGCTGGACAAATTCATTATAGTCATTACGATTACATCCAACACGGACGGCAGAGAACTTGTTTTAAGAGGCAACGAATACGGGCTTGACCACAACCGTCAGTCCGTGGCGCAGCGTACTATCGAGTCCGTGGCGCTTACGTCCGATATGCGCAAATGGAACCCCGTTGAATTCAATGAGTATCATGGATATACGTCATCCATGCTCATAATGCCCGGCACTGGCCCGCACGCCCCGTATTTCGAGCATGACCTGTTGTATCCGAACGCTCTGGAACACGCCCATACGATGGGCGACGCGATACTGGGCAGCACGCCGCTTACGAGCTTTACCGTTCCGTACGATTATTGGGTGGACGGTTGGGACGACGGCGGCAGGGGAGCGTCTTACTTCTATTCGTACCTGATCGGCTCTTTGGGCAGGACAATAGAGATTCCATACGCTAACGAGGATGCCGTGGACGCAGTGTTCACCGCGACAAAATCCCTGATATACGACAGCCTGATCGACAGAGACGAGCTTTATCTGAATAAGCTGGAATTCGCGCGCCGCGCGTTGGCTAACGAGGATTTGAAAGACAAAGTCGATTCTTACATAGTCAATCCGTTCAAAAACGACGAAGTGATCGGAAGACCTAGGGTAACCGATGAAAACGGCGAGGAACTGAAGTATTTCCCGGATTATTATGTAATACCGGTTGACGGAACGAACCAGAGCAACGTGCCGGAAGCTTATGAAGCTATTGAACAACTGGAACGCAACGGCGTGAAATTTAAAAAGACGTCCGAGGCTGTCACGGTCGATGGAGCGACGTATCCGGAAGGCGCGTATGTGATCGACATGCGCCAATATTCTCGCAACTTCGCGCAGGCGGCTCTGTCTAAAGGCTACAGGTCATCGTATTTCACGGATACCTACGCCGAGGTAACGGTGGATCTGCCGACGCTGCGCGGTTTCAAGGCGATTCCGGTATGGAGCTACGGACTGTTTGACGACGCCGCGCACGATGTGACGGACAGCGTCGCGCGACCTGACGCGGCCGCGGAAACCGGCTCTGAATACGTGGTGATCAAGAGCGGTAGCGTTGATGTGATAAGGTTAATTAACAGGCTGCTGAAAAACGACAAGCCGGTGTCGATAATAACTAGCTACGCGCCGGAAGGCGATATCGGCGATTTCATCGCGAAGCGGGCCGATGTGGTCGCGGCGCAAAGCGGGCTTACCGCGTTGACGGTTGACTTCCCCAGCGGAGCGGACGGTTTGGCCGCCGTTTCAAAGCCAGCGGTCAAACCTAAAATCGCCGCCATAGGTTCGCCGTTGACATATTCATACCCGCAGGGCAGTAACGTAACGCCGTTTAAGCTTCTGCTCCCGTATCTGGAATTCGACGAAGCGGACTATTCCATCACTACCACCCTGAATAACAGCGTGATACCTGACTATAACGTAGTTCTAAGCTACAATGTCAACGTCGCCTCGACGATAAACGCGAACGCCATCGATAAAGGGATACCTTATATCGGGATAAGATCGAACGCCGTAACCGGAGCCGCGAATCTTACGAACTTCCAGCTTGGCGCGCGCTCAAGCAGCCCCGGCAGCGCGGAAGCCACTTTCAAAGCGGATATTTCACTGACTAGCCCTTTGACGTCTTCTCTCTCGAGCCAGGAAGCGGTCTATCTGATATCGTCCGGATTCTTCGGAACCCTTCCTGACGGCGTCAAAAAGCTTATAACGATAAAGGAAGGGGAAGACAACTTCATAGGCGGCTGGTGGAGAAACGCGCCAAACTCTGAAAGCGGCTTTGATCATACACTAATCGACAATAAAACCGCCGCGATCTACGGACTGGCGGGAGCCGATAAAAACGTCCCTGTGACGTTGATCAATACGGACACCTTCTTTAGGATAAACACAAGGTTCTACTGGCCGATCATAGCCCAAGCGATATATTTCGGTTCGTCGGGCATTATAGATGCGCCCAGACCTAACGTTATCGCCGATGTCGCGACCAGCGGCGAGTGGAGCGCGAAACCTTTAAGCGTATCGCTGGACGTTACGGCTTCCGACGTAACCGGTTCGGAAGCGACGGTCGTCAAACGGCTTTACAAACTAAACGACGTTGAACATGAAGCGGCGTACAGCGCTGACGACGCCGAATGGAAGACTCTTGACGACACGGCGCTCGTCGACCTTGAAGGCGAGAGCTATCTTCATTGGTATGTGGAAAACTCCGATGGGCAGACGAATCAAGGCTCATACGGCCCGTATTATGTGGATGTGACCGCCCCGACAGTAGACAGCGTTACTTCCGTGAAGGGAACCGACGGCTTTATAGAACTGACCGTGTCGGCCTCCGACCGGCTTAGCGGCGTCGCGGACTACAAATGGCAGGTTAAAAATGACAAGAACGAATGGGAAGACTACGGTTCAGGCGCTTCGATATCGGTCAAAAACATATCAGCCGCCGATTTGTTGGAATTCCAAGTCATTGTCAGTGACTTAGCCGGAAATTCCCATACCCACACGATACCAAACGTCCGAGCGGCGGATACGATCGCGAGCGTCAGGACGAATTCGCCCAGTTTTATAGGCGATCCCGTTGAGTTCATCGTCTCGCTTCAAGGCGCGCGCCAGGTTCGCACCGTAGCGCTTGAGTTTCAGGTTAATTCCGAAAATCTCGAAGCGGGCGATAATGTTATAGAAATCTTGAACAACTTCGAAGCGCTTAAGCTGGAAGGCCGCCCGGACGGCGTAAAATGGACGTCTCTAGGCGATGATCTTTGGAAAGGTGAAGTTACGCTGATTTATTTGGGTTCAGCCGGGTTCACGTCGGCGGAAAGCGCCGACATATTCAAACTCGGGCGCGTAGCCGGATCGATAGGTTCGTCAAAACTGACGCTTACGAAATTAACCGTCGGGGAAAACAGCCCTCTCGATCCCGCGGAGATTTCGCGCGACCCCGATGAAGCGAAAAACGATATTGTTAAAAGATATCTGACGTGGGACGTTAACCACGATGATAAAGTGGATCAGGCCGACTTAAACCGCGCGCTTATACACTATCGCGCGTCGAAAAATGACAGCGGCTGGGACGAGGCGGATCGCTACGGATATAAGCCAAGCCAATCGGACGTTAATGGCGACGGCGTCGTAGATCTGATCGACATCCTAGATATATTCACGCATTACAGCGCCCTGTAATTTTATTTTCAATTATAATTTCCTTGCCGCCGCGCGGACGCGCGGCGGTTTTGGGCTTAGAGCCTGTTTAAGATATCTATTCCACGTCTTTTCGACTCATTTTCCGCCATGTTTTGTCAGCGTGGCGTTTGCAAAAGCGAGCGAAAAAATCCGCTGAAAGCGAGATCTTGAACAGGCTCTTACAAAAAGACGAACAAGGAGCGATCCATATGTTAAGCATAACTGCCAAACGCCGTCGCCTGACGGGCTTTTTTCTGACCATCTCGCTTCTGGCGACCGCTTCCGCGACGCAAGCGCGCGCGGAGGAAACGGTCTCGATAACAGTCCCGCAAGGACAGACAAGCTTTAGCTATGACCTGTATTTGGACGAAAGCGAAGCTTTCGCCGGCGCGGAATTCGGGCTTACGCTGAGCGATGAAACGGCGCTAAACTTCACCTCGTTCACGCTTGGAGACGATGTCAAAGGCGCGGCCCGAGTACCGATCACAAACAAAAATGACGCGTATTATTTCGGATTCTATACAGCCTCCAATAATTATAGCGGTCGTATCCATGCCGGGACATTACAGTTCGCCTATGCCGGCGGCGATCAAACGATTGTCTTGACGGAAGCGCAAGTCGTACGGATTGATGAAGATGGGAACGCGATAGGGGATAAGAAACCTTCCCCGCTAGTCTCTATTAAAGTAAGCGGTGGCGGTTCCGGCTCAAACAATTCAGGTTCGGGAGGTTCAGGTTCGGGAGGCTCAGGTTCGGGAGGTTCAGGAGGTTCAGGCTCGGGAGGTTCGGGTTCAGGCGACTCAATCGGCTCAGGCTCGGGAGGTTCAAGCTCTAGCGGCTCAGGTTCCGGAGGTTCCGGTTCCGGAGATTCCGGTTCCGGAGGTTCTAACGGAGTGATTCCTGATGGCGCAAGTTCCGATAGCGCCGGTTTGCAGTCGTCAATCAGTAACACAACCGTAAAGTCTAAGTATTTTGACGACGTTGACGAGAAGCTGTCTTGGGCGGTTAACGAGATAGACTCTCTCTATGAAGCCGGAGTCGTCAAGGGAACCGCCCCGCGCCTCTTCTCTCCTAACGCGAACATTACGCGCGCCGACTTTACGGTGATGCTGGTTCGCGCTTTCAAGCTGACGGCGGAAACGGACGGCAATTTCCAAGATATCCCTAAAGACAGCTATTATTATGAGTCCGTGGCTATAGCCAAAGCGTTAGGCATTGCCAAAGGCGAAGGAAACAACAATTTTAATCCTGGAGCGCAAATTACAAGACAAGATATTATGGCGCTGACGGATCGCGTTACAAAGACCATCGGCAAGCCGCTGCCGGCGGGCGCGGAATTAGATCTGTCGAGTTTCCCTGACCAGGGGCTGATATCGGACTACGCTCGTCCGTCGGTGGCGACTCTTGTAAAAACAGGGATCGTCAAGGGCGACGGTTACGGCGTAAACCCTCTCGGTAAAGCTACCCGCGCCGAAGCGGCCGGTATCCTGCATCGACTGCTAAGTCTTGAATAAGAGCCTGTTTAATATCTTCATTTTGCGTCTTTTCGGCTTATTTTCCGCCACACTTTGTCAGCGCTTACTTGCGTATATTCTTCGAATACGCGGCGTTCGCGCTCTTGCGTTTGTCGAAAAATCATCATAAAAAATCCGCTAAAAGCGAGATCTTAAACAGACTCTAAGAAACGCGTGAAGATAATTTTCTCTTAGCGCCCCGCGCGACGTCTTTGTCGCGACGACAATTCCCAAAGGGAGCGCCTAATGACGGTTACGTTCGTAACGCGGATAAGCTAATATGGGTTCGCTTCATAAAAATAAGTGAAAATCCGCCGCGTTTGGTCGGGGAATAGGCTTCGCTAGATTTCCCCGACCGTAAAAGTATGAGCCGCTCGCGCCGTTGGGCTTTGAATAATAAGCGACGTAATGAGCAGCCGAATGAAATGTATTATCCCCGCGCTTCTTGTTTTCGCGTTTTCATAGATGATTTGATAGCGCTTAGGATGGATGCCGGAACGAACAAATCTCCGCGCCCCACTCCTAAATCTATAGTCGCTTTATTGGCGCCGTGGAAATCGCTTCCGCCCGTAACGAGCATATTATATTTTTCCGCCATTTTCATGAAAAAAGCTTCATCGGACGGCGCGTTAAGGGAATAAATAGCCTCTATCCCGTCCAGACCGTCGTTTTTAAGATTTTTAGCCATAGAGTCAACGTCGTCGCGCGGCATACCATATAGAATGGGATGGGCGAGAAAGGAAAGCCCGCCGGCGTCGCGCACGGCGGCTATAGCGTCGCGCGGAGGCCGGAATTCACGCGGAACGTACGCCGGACGCCCTCGGTTTAAATATCTCTCAAACCCTTCCTTTATTGTTTCGCAATAACCCCTTTTAACGAGCGCGCGGGCGAAATTCGCCCTTGTGGCGGAGCGCCCGCCAGTCACGCCGTCGTTGAAAACGTCGGCTTCTTCGATATAAAGCCCCATGCCGTTTAGCCGCGCGAAAATAGCCGCGTTGCGTTCCGCTCGACGTTTTGACATATCGTCTAGTTTTTTTAAAAATGGTCCGTCATGGCAGTCTATAAAAAGACCGACGATATGGATTTCAGTTCCGTTAAACGCCGTCGCAAGTTCCACGCCGCTCACAAGCTCCACTTGCGTTTCGTCCGCGGCTGACGCCGCTTCATCTATGCCGGACACCGCGTCATGATCCGTTATGGCTATGGCCGCAAGCCTTTTTTTCGCCGCGTAGCGCACAAGCTCCGACGGAGTGAACGTACCGTCGGAGCGCGTGGAATGGGTGTGAAGGTCAATCGATTTTTCGTCATTACGCAAAAGCTTATTCTCCTTAGGGCCAGTTCCGATTACGCGTTGAGCATATCCTTAAGCCGTTCGCAAAGCTCGGCGAATTTTTCAAGCGCTTTTCTTACAGGCTCGGGGCTTGACATATCGACGCCCGCCTTTTTAAGCAAATTTATGGAATAATCCGATGACCCGCTTTTTAAGAAATTTATATAGTCATTAACAGCCGGCTCGCCTTCTGTCAATATTCTTTCGGACAGGGCCACGGCGGCTGAAAAACCCGTCGCATACTGATACACGTAAAAAGCGTTGTAAAAGTGCGGTATCCTCGCCCATTCAAGCGATATTCGCGAGTCGATCGTTATGCCGTCGCCGTAATACTTTTCGTTTAAACCGCGATATAAAGAACTCAGCGTCTCTACCGTAAGAGGCTCTCCGTTTTCGGACATTTCGTGCGTTTTCATCTCGAACTCGGCGAACATCGTCTGGCGAAAAACGGTTCCTCGAAATTGCTCGAGGAAATAGTTTATTAAATAAGCCCGCATAGTGGCGTCGTCGGTTTTTTTCAGCAGATGTTCCATAAACAGCCGCTCGTTTACGGTGGACGCGACTTCGGCGACGAATATAGTATAGTCGGCGTAGACGTATGGCTGCGTTTCCCATGTATAATAGCTGTGCATCGCGTGTCCCATTTCATGCGCGAGCGTAAAAGCGTCGTTGATTTTGTTGTCAAAGTTAAGCAATATATAAGGATGAGCGCCATACGCGCCCCATGCGTAAGCGCCGCCGCGTTTACCCTCATTTTCGTAAACGTCTATCCATCCGTTTTCAAGAGCGCGGGCCACTGTCGCTGAATATTCGGCGCCGAGAGGCGAAAACGCTTCCAGGGCGAGCGTTTTCGCCTCTTGATAGCTGACGGATGTGTCCGCGTCAGCCACAATCGGAGTGTAAAGGTCGTACATATGCAATTCGTCCACGCCAAGCGTCTTTTTGCGCAGCTTTATATAACCGCGCAACGCTGGCAAGAATTCATTAACGGCCGCTATAAGGCTTGTATACACGTCTTTAGGTATGTTGTAAGCGAACAGCGCGGCGTCTAAGGAAGAAGCGTATTTTCGCGATTTAGCGAAAAAAACGTCCTTTTTTACGCTCGCGCCGTAAGTCGCCGCTATAGTGTTTTTCAGTTTAAAAAAAGCGTCATAATATGTCTCAAACGCCGCCTTGCGGACCATCCGGTCGCGCGACTCCATAAAAGACGTAAATTTGCCGTGCGTAAGCTCGACATCCCGGCCGTCCTTGTCTTTTACGAAACCAAACTTCATATCCGCGTCGTTAAGCATGGAGAAGATGTTGTCGGGCGCGGAGCCTATCTCCGAAGCCTCGGCTAAAAGCCGCTCCGTTTCCGTGTCTAATATATGCTCTTTCGAGCGGAACAGTTCGTCAAAATAATGCCGATATTTCGCCAAATCCACATCTTCGTCCATATGCCTTTCTATATCCCGTCTATCTATTCTCAAGATTTCGGGGGCTATGAACGAAGCCTCCGCCATAATTTTGACCGCCAGATTTTCAGCTTGCTCCGCGAGTCCCTGGTAAAAGCTGTCGCCGCTGTTTTCATGCAAACGCATAGTGGCGTAAACATAAAGACGTTCCATAGTTTCCGAAATTTTGTCGTTCTCAGAAAGACACCGCGCCAAAACGCGCGAATCATTTAACTGGCCGCGATATTTTTTCAACGCGTCCAAGTTTCTTTCCGCTCGATCAAACTCTTCGCGCCACGCCGCGTCATTCACGAAGATATCCTCTATACGCCACTTGTAAGCTTCGTCGATTTCCGAACGCTTCTTTTGTCGTTCGCCCATTTTTTAGATCAATCCCTTCCGTTAACGCCTTGAACAGGCTCTAAGAACTCGTCAAACAATATCTTGATGTTTTTCATTCGCTCTTAAAATTTAAGCCCCTTCAGCGCGTCGGCGATCGCGCTGTTTTTCCCGCCGTTTCCGGCTTCGCGCTGCATTTTTGACATATATTCCTGTACGTCGCGCTTGTTCATCGCGTCGCTTTCCTGTTTTTTACGCTTTGAAAACGACTCGTAACTTTCGCGGTATCCGCATTCGCAAATGACTCTTTTGCCGGTTCCTTCACCGACAATTTCGAGTCGTTTATGGCAATGCGGGCATCTTGCGTTCGTCACTACGCTAACCGTTTTTCGAAAATCGCATTCTCTGTCCTGGCATACGAGCGTTTTACCCTTTTTACCGTTTATTTCCAGCATAAACTTACCGCACTCAGGACAGCGCGCGTTCGTAATATTGTCATGTTTGAAGATCATCTGACTGTTTTTAATCTCGGCTATTATTTTAAATGTATACGCTCGTATCTCATTTAAAAATTCATCTTTATTCATAGCGCCGTCGGCTATGAGCGAAAACCGCGTTTCCCATCGCCCCGTAAGCGCCGGAGAGCGCAGGTCATCGGGGACAAGCTTTAAAAGCTGTCTTCCCTTTGACGTGGTATATATGTCTTTGCCTTTTTTTTCTATCAAAAACGTGTCGAACAGCTTCTCGATTATATCCGCGCGTGTGGCCACAGTGCCTAGCCCGCCCGTTTCCGTAAGCGTTTTGGACAAATTTTTATCGCTTTCGCTCATATATTTGGCGGGGTTTTCCATAGCGGACAACAGCGTAGCCTCATTAAACGGCGACGGCGGCTTTGTGACGCCAGACGTTACGTTGATCGCTTTGATATTTATTTTATCGCCGCTTTTAAGCGCCGGAAGCGTCTGCTCTTTCTCTTCGATCTCTTCGTCTTCTTCCGGCGCGGATATGAATATTTCCTTAAACCCGGCGGATATGACGGTTTTTCCGTTCGCGGCGAAGGTTTCCTGGCCGATCTTCACTTTGAACGTCGTCTGCTCATATTGAAACGGCGGATATAGAACGGTCAGAAAGCGCATTACGACAAGTTCGTATACCTTGCGTTCCCGATCATTAAAGTCAGCGTAGTTCGCGGATTGTTCCGTAGGTATTATAGCGTGATGGTCGCCGACTTGCTTGTCATCCACAAAATTAGGATTCGCGCGTATAGGCTTAGCCAAAAGGGAGGCGCATATCTTGCCGAAAGGGCGTTGGGAGCACGCGCGCAGCCTCTCGGGGATAGTCGGCGTTATATCGGACGACAGATAACGCGAGTCCGTACGGGGGTACGTCAAAACCTTATGCCGCTCGTAAAGGCCTTGCATTACGGAAAGCGTCTCTTTGGGCGTAAAGCCGTACCGTTTGTTAGCGTCGCGCTGGAGTTCCGTCAAATCGTACAATTTAGGCGGGTACATCGTTTTGGCTTTTTTTATAACTTCCTTTACAATGCCCTCATTCATATTTTTTAAAGACTCACGTATGTCCGTTACGCGTTTTTCGTCAAAACATCTGGCTTCGCCGCTCTTGGTGTCGCGCCACGTAAGCTTGAATTTATCGCACGCGGCCGATAATCCGTAATATTTTACAGGCTTAAACGAGCGTATCTCTTCCTCACGCGCCGATATAATGGCCACCGTCGGCGTTTGAACGCGTCCGCACGAAAGTTGAGAGTTAAACTTCGTCGTAAGGCAACGCGTGGCGTTTATCCCCACGAGCCAGTCGGCTTCCGCTCTCGCCCTCGCCGATTCGCCAAGGTTAGCGTAGTTCCGCGCGTCCTTTAAATTAGCGAACCCTTCCCTTATCGCTTTATCCGTCACGGATGAAATCCACAGTCTTTTAAGCGGTTTTCGGCATTTCGCCTTTTCAATTATCCATCTGGCGACGAGTTCGCCTTCGCGCCCGGCGTCTGTGGCGATGACTATCGCGTCCACATCTTTTCTATGCGACTGTTCCTTTACGACGGCGAATTGCTTGGCTGACTCGCGTATTACGACTAGTTCAAGCTTCTCCGGCATAATCGGCAGATCGTCTAGATTCCACGTCTTATATTTTTTATCATAGTTTTCCGGATCCGCCAGTGTGACCAAATGTCCGAGAGACCAGGTGACGACATAGTTATCGCCTTCTAAATATCCGCGTCCTCCTCTGGCGCATTTCAATACCCTTGCTATATCTTTTCCCACCGAAGGCTTTTCGGCAAGTATCAAAGTTTTCATTTTTTACGCACCTCTGCTAATGAAGTTCAAAAGAATCGCGTGAAAGTTTTCTCAGTCAATCGGAATTATAGTATATTATGCCGTTTTCGTCAAACTAATCGCTATATGAAAACAATACGATTCATCATAGGCTGGAGACTAGATTTAATGTATTTTTTAACCGCTGATTTTGAAGATTAAAAACGGGCTTTTTTTATATAATATAATAGAGACTTATAACTGAATAAACTAGGGTCGTATATTTTATATATTAAATTTTAAGGGGAATGCGAATTATGCGTAATTTAGGAGACATAGCCACGGGACGTCCGAATTTGGGCACGGAAATGCCAGTGGAAGTATACCGCTTGTTTGAAAACGCCGTGTTTGAAGTTCTGGCGCGCGAATATGGCCAGGAACGCGCCGACGACCTTGTCAGGCAGGCGGGTTTTGAGTCGGGAAGGCTCACGGCGGAACAGCATTTAGATAAAAACAAAGAAAAGGAGGAATTTTTGCAAGATGTGCAGGAATTACTGTCCGAAATGAAGATAGGGATATTGCGAGTGGAGAAATTTAATCTCGAGGAAAACGAAATCCTACTTTCAGTTTATGAAGACTTAGATTGTTCGGGAATGCCCGTCACCGACGACCGCATATGCGTTTATGACGAGGGATTTATAGCCGGCCTTATGACATTTTATACGGGCAGCGAGTTTACGGTAAGGGAAATCGATTGCTGGTCCTCAGGTGACCGCGTATGCCGCTTCAAAGGCCATATGAACACATAAAGCGCGATCGGGCGTTTATTTCCAAACGCGGCGCGCAAGGCTTTCTTACTCAAGAACGCGAACGGTATTCGCTTGAAAACGCCGCGTTCGAAGCGCTGTCGCGATAATATGACATGACATTGAGACAAGAACGAGAAGCGGTGAAGAGCTTTTGCTGAAATATCCGCCCGAAGCGCGATTTCTATAACGTTATGAATATAAACCTGTCCTGAAACCTGACTCCGGCGTCGCGCGGCGGATTTTTCCACAATGCGGCGTCAGCGAAATCCTTGTGTACGCGCCCATGTACACGGCGGTTTTCGTTTCCTTGTCTTGCGAAAAATCCGCTCGTGGAATCCGTCGAAGTCAGGTTCCGAGACAGGTCTAATAACGCTGAACCCCGTCTAAAGCATAACCATCCGAACGTCTTTTTCACGCCGGGTCTTGTCGCTAAGCCTCGCCAGGGTTGGCTATGTTTCAAACGGAGTCCAATATAATCAGGCGAACTCTAGTTTTGGGTGTGAAACCGCATGGATACTATACAATATTTAAAGAATATGTTGGAATCTATTATACTGGTTAGAGAACCGACGTTTGACATAAAGCCAGATGACATCGTGGACGAGATGGGCTGGCGTGAAGTGACGTCTCTGTTCAAGACGCTGCACTTGCAGTTGCTTGAACTTTCGGAATATTCAAGTTCTTTAGGCAATGGAAACCTTGACGTTGACTATCCCCCGAAGAAAAATTACCTTACGTCCGGCCTTAAGCTGCTTCATTCCAATCTACAGCATCTTACATGGAAAGTAGGCGAGATATCCCGAGGCAATTACAATCAAAAAGTCAGTTTTATGGGCGACTTTTCAACATACTTTAACAATATGACCGAAAAGCTTAAACGTCGTGAAGAGCAAGTCGCGGAATCCAGAAAGCTTCTGGAGGCGATACTCAGCTATTCGGATCTAAATATATACGTTATAGACGCTCAGACGGGAGCCGTTATATTCGCGAAAACCAAGAATCAATCGTTTTCCGACGAAAAGCGCAAGGCGATTCAAAATGATGTGATAAACGTTTTAGTCGATAAATTTAAAAATTCGGCTGAAAAGGAGATAGATTGGAATTTTTTTTCTAAACATGAAAATACTTGGTATAAAACAAAGTCGATGAAGATTGACTGGACGGACACGAGCGAAGCGTATTTTAACATGCTTCTGGACATTTCGGAAGAAAGAGAGGTGCAGGAAGAACTTAAAAAAGCGACGCTTATAGATGTCAAAACAGGCGTCTATAACACCGCTTACGCCATGAACGCGCTTAAATCCCTGCTTTCTCACAGCGAGGCGTTTACTCTTTGCTTCTTTGACATAGATTTACTTAAGCAGACGAATGACACGCTCGGCCACGCTATAGGCGACAAGCTTATATCATCGTTTGTAAACGTCGTTATGTCAGTTATAAGGGAAAATGATTCGTTTTGCAGAATAGGCGGCGATGAGTTTTTGCTTATATTGCCGCAGACGGACGAAAAAGACTCGTGTAAGATTATTGACCGAATAATGAAAAAAGCCGACGACATAAATAAAACCGGCGAAAACGAATTTGAAATTTCCTTCAGTTACGGTAACGAAACCGTGGAAGCGGGCGATGATCCGGCGAGTCCTCAGGATATCATAGACCGCGCGGACAATAAGATGTACATCTATAAAAAAGAGAAAAAAGCCAATCTTCTAAAAAATAAAAAAACGCCGAATCCCGTGAAAACTCAGTTGAATATAGCGCCGCGGCCTGATGAGCCTCCCAAAAACGAAACGCCTAAAACCCTGAAAACTCAACAAAATATCTGGCCCAAGCGTTGAACGCGCGTTTGAAAATCATTTGTTTAGGATTTTCAGACGCGCTTTTGTTTCGCCGACATTTTCGGCGTATCATTCGCTAAGAAAAATATCGCTTAGCCGTTCGACGAATTGAACTTGAAATTGAGGACAAATATGGTATTATATTATAAGGAAGACTGGATTTCGCATCGTCGTTTTTTCGTTGCGCGTCCTTTTCGACGTATCATAAGTTCTAAGAGCCTGTTTAATATCTCCATTTCGCGTCTTTTCGGCTTATTTTTCGCCACGCTTTGTCAGCGCTCTTTGCGTATATTCTTCGAATACGCGGCGTTCGCGCTCCCGCGTTTGGCGAAAAATCCTAACGGAAATCCGCTAAAAGCGAGATCTTGAATGGGCTATAACATGGAAAGGTCAGAAAATATGAGCGATATTAAGATTTTATTTGTATCGTCCGAAGTGTCGCCGTACGCTAAGAGCGGCGGACTTGGCGATGTCTTAGGCTCTTTGCCAAAAGAATTGTCGCGTTTGGGCGCGGACGCGAGAGTGGTTTTCCCCAAGTACAAAACAATTGACCCGCGATTTTTGCAAAGCGCTAAAATGGAATATCGCCTTCCCGTAAAACTTGGATGGCGTTCGCAAGACGCCGTGATATTGTCGATAGAAGACGATATACCGACATATCTAATAGAGAACGACTTTTATTTCGGGCGCGACGGACTTTACGGCTATTGGGACGACGACGAGAGGTTCGCCTTCTTTACCAAAGCCGCGTTGGAAATGATTAACATAGTTGAGTTTGAGCCGGATATAATACATTTTAACGACTGGCAAACCGCGCTTGGTCCGGTTTTTCTTAAAGACTTTTACGCCGGGTTTAAGCTTTACAGGAATATAAAGTCGGTCTTTACAATACACAATATACAACATCAAGGGAATTTTGAAAAACATAAGCTCGAGCGTATCGGTCTTAACGAAGGTTATTTCACTGATGACAAGCTTGAATTTTACGGCAGGTTCAGCTTTATGAAAGGCGGCCTCTTGTACGCTGACGCTATAACGACCGTAAGCGAAACGTATGGCGCTGAAATACAGACGCCCGAATACGGCTACAGCATGGACGGATTGCTCCGGTCGAACGCCCATAAGCTGCGCGGCGTACTGAACGGCATAGACGCGAAAAAATATGACCCTGAAACGAACAAGGACATATACGTAAATTTCGGCGTAGAAGACGTCGAGCTTGATACAGGTAAAAAACGCGAGAACAAGCGCGCGCTTCAGGCGGAACTTGGTCTGCCTCAGTCTGACGAGCCTTTGATCGGCGTCATATCGCGCCTCGCTCATCAAAAAGGGCTTGACCTTATATCCGTGGCTCTTGAAGAGCTTATGAATATGGGCGTGCAAATGGCGGTTCTTGGCACAGGCGAGGAAAATTATGAAAATCTGCTGCGCAATACCGCTTGGAGATACCCCGACCGTATGAGCGCCAACATATATTTCAGCGATGTTCTCGCTCAGAAGATTTACGCCGGCGTGGATATTTTTCTTATGCCGTCCCTGTTTGAGCCGTGTGGACTCGGGCAGCTTTTCGCTATGCGCTATGGATCCGTGCCCGTCGTGCGTCACACCGGCGGTCTCTGCGACACTGTCCGCCCTCACGACGAACCGGACGCGACAGGGTTCGTGTTTAACGACTATTTGGCCAGCGGCATGATGTGGGCTTTAAACGAAGCCATAAGCGTTTATAGATTTGATAAAAATAAATGGAAGCGTATTATGCTGAATGGAATGAAAAGTGACTTTTCATGGAAAACGTCAGCGTCAAAATATCTTGATCTGTATGAAAGCCTGAAAAAATAGGCCTCTTTAGAAAACTCGCCTATATTCTATAAAGAGTCCGTCGCGGTTGCGTTCCTTGCCCTTAATCGTGGCATCGCGACGGACTTTGCGCGCCGTACGCGGCGGAGCCGCTCAATATTCGTAGAATCCTATCCAACAATAAGAAAAGCCGTTATAATAAATAATATACAAGCGATGAAGAAAATTATCGGACCTGTCTTGGAACCTGACTTCGACGGATTCACGAACGGATTTTTTCGCAAGGCGAGGATTTCGCTGAACGCCGCATTGTGGAAAGTTCGCCGCCTTAATTGACAAGCGGCGGCGTTTAAATATTACGAAACAGAAGCGTCGCCAAACCTATAAGAAACCCCAGAACGCCGCCCAACGCCGTTATCATTCCAAGCTCTTTACGTATTACCGACAACGTCAGCTTTTCGCTCTCCTCAACGCTAAACCCATTTATACGCGCTTCGACGAAACCGGATATGCGTATATTGTCCGCCGCGAATGAAGCGCACACGTTAAGCGCCGCGTTTATAACCAGTTTTATAACGCTTTCGTCGATCATGGCCAAAACGCCGCCCGCGTCAACGCGCGAGAAAACGCTTTTTAAGGAATCTCCTTTCACTCCGTTTTCTATGAACGCTTGAAGCTTTTCATCGAAGTTCGCGTCGCACCTTAGAGCGATTTCGTAAAGCGTCGGCTCCGTTTTCTTCAAAAGCGCGTCATCTTCTAAAATTTTCTCTATATATCTTTTAATATTGCCGGCTATTTTTTCTTTACTTATAAAAACGCCTACAAAGTGGCTTACATTGTTGTCAAAAAATCCACGCACCGCCTTAACAAGCCACGCGTTGAACGCGTCATCATTTTCGACCGCGTCAAAAATCCGGCAGGCTAACGGTATCAGAACGGGCATCGCGGGACTTTTTTTCATATAGTCCAACAAAGCGTCAGAAGCGGAGCGAACCGTCTTGTCGCTTAGCTCGCCGATTACCGTCTTAGCGGCGGACTTTACCTCGTTCCAGCAGTCGTCGCCTAACAGCCGCTCCGCGTGACTGTCAACCGTTTCGCCGCTTTCATCCGAATCGCGAAACCTGGCCATAATCTTTTCCGCTATACGGTTCGCCGCGTCGCTAGACGTCACGGCCGCCATTATCACATCCGGCGTTAATAAGCTTTGTTCGACGACTTGCCCAACGGCGCGGGCGAGCCGAAGCCGTTCTTTAGGTATTACGCCCGGCGTGAACGGAAGGCGCAAGCCAAACAGCCTCTTTTCTCTATAAGGGCGAAAAAGCATCTTTACGGCGATCCAATTCGTGATATATCCTATAAGCGCGCCTGTGACAGGCGTTAAGATTACATAAAAATCCATTACGCCACGCTCCTTTTCAAGCACCTTCTTCTCCGGCGCACTCTATTTTAGGCTGAGTTCAGCGTTGCGATTTTTTTAAATACGCTTAAAAATATACGATTAGTTTGCGAACAAGTCTATATTTATGTTATAATCATCGATAATAATCTGGCGCGTTACGAAAAAATCCGAAAGGAGGGACGGAATGGACGATAAAAACACGGTGGAAGTTGTCATAGACGGTGAAATTGTAACGCTGTCGGGTACGGAAAGCGCGGAGTACATCCAAAAGCTGGCGCTGTACATAGACAGGAAAATTAGCGAACTGTCGGGCGGCAAGAAGTTTTTCGGCGTCAATTCATTTACGAAAACCCTTCTGATAGCCGCAAATATAGCTGACGACATGTTTAAAGAGAAGGAAAACGCCGAAAACGTTCGAAAAACTTTAGCTTTACGAGAGACTGAAATAGAGCGGCTGAAAACTGAAAACGCGCGATTAGCCGAAGAGGCCGACAAAGCGCTAATATTAGCGAGCGAAAACCTCCGCCTGAAGCAGCGTGTGAAAAGTCTGCAAGAAGACCTGGAACAAGACGAAAAGACTCAAGCGGTGTCTCATATTAAATTGAAAAGATTGTGATTGATTTGGTTAAAAGCGATATGCCCGAGCTTCTGGCGCCCGCCGGTCGTTTTGAAAGCGTCGTCGCGGCGGTTAATGGCGGATGCGACGCCGTTTATGTCGGCGGCAAAGCGTTCAGCGCGCGGAGCGGCGCCGACAATTTTTCCGATGACGAGCTTTGGCGCGTTATGGATTATTGTCATCTGCGCGGCGTTAATGTTTATATCGCCGTGAACACGCTTGTTAAAGAAAGCGAATTCGCGGAACTCTTGCCTTTTATCGAGAAAGCGTTCAACGAGGGCGCTGACGCTTTTATAACGCAGGATCTGGGACAAGCCGCCGTTATAAAAGACTATTTACCAAAAGCCATTTTGCACGCCAGCACGCAGACGGCGGCGTATGACGCGCAGTCGGCGCGATTTTTGGCTGAAATGGCCGGATTCGCGCGCGTTACCGCCGCGCGGGAGGCTTCGCTGAAAGAGATAACCGCTCTTGCGCGTTCCGTGCCGGCGGAAATAGAGGTTTTCGTTCATGGCGCCGTTTGCGTTTGCTTTTCCGGCAAATGCCTGATGAGCGCGGAATTTGGCGGCAGGAGCGGCAATCGCGGCAGATGCGCCCAACCGTGCCGGCAGAGATATTCCGTTTTAAAAAACGGCGAGCGTCTGCGCGATGGTTTTTCGCTTAGCGCGAAAGACATGATGACGCTTGACATTTTACCTGAAATTGTCGCGACCGGCGTGTCCAGCCTGAAAATAGAAGGACGTATGAAAAGTCCGGAGTATGTCGGGCTTACGACAAGACTTTATCGTGAACAGCTCGACAGAATTAGAGACGGCTCTCCGTTCGTTTCGTCGCGCGATACGGACAGCCTGCTTCAAATATTCGGACGCGGCGGTTCGTTTACCGAAGGCTATTTTAAAAAGCGCTCCGGAATCGATATGATAAGCCTGAAGACGCCTAAAAGCGTTGGTCTGAGGGTCGGAACCGTCGTCAAAACCAACGCGTCAGGCAGATGCTTCATCAAAGCGGAGCGTGAGACGTTTCCTGGAGACGGCGTGGAAATCGACGCGAAAACGCCGGCGGGCGCCTTCTTAAACCGCAATTGTAAACCGGGGGAACGTTTGTTTATAGACTTGCCTAAAACGTCCGGCGTTCGTGTCGGCGATAAAGTTTTTCGCACGTTCGATAAAAAGCTTAATGACGAATTGAGCGGTTTTTATTCCCGCGATACGCGGAAGATGACGATTTTGTGCGAGGTCAAGGCGCGCGTGGGCGAACCGCTCGAAATAACGCTTAAAAACGATTTCGCCGCCGCCACGTTAAAAGGCGCCGTCGTGTCGGAAGCGTTGACACGCCCTATGAACGGCGAGATCCTAGAGCGCGTTGGCAAAACGGGCGACTATCCGTTTGAATTTAAATTTTCGAACTGTGACATAGGCGAAAACGTATTTATAAGCGTCGGCCAAATAAATGAACTTAAACGCGCAGTTGTCAAGCGCTTTTCCCAAAACCTTACAGCCTTTCGCAAAAGAGCCGACAGGTTGGCATATCCGCCGCGTTTGTTTCACCCTGAGGTTAACCGCGTCGCCGATTCTAAAATAAACGTGCAAATAACCGATCCATCCATGTTTGATAGCGCGCTGGCGGAAGGCGTAAACATAATATACGTCGAAGCGTCCCGCATGTTACCGGATATGTCCGCTAAAGCGCATGAGAACGGCAGCTTGCTTTACGCGGCGCTGCCGGCTTACTTAGACCACGCGCGCGCGGAGGAACTTGTAAGAGAGTGTCGCGGCGCGGGAGCGGACGGTTTTTTAGCCAGAACTCTGGGCCAGCTTGGAACGCTTAAATTTTTGCATAAGCGACTAAAGGGCGGAACTGATTTTTATGAGAAAAAGACAGCGGCTGACTATGGGATGAATATCTTTAATTCGCGCGCGAAGGCTTTTGTTTTGCGCTATGCGGACACGGTTTGTCTATCCGCGGAGCTGTCCTTTGAAGAAGCCGCCGCTATCGCCGGAGATAAAACGGAGATGATAATACATGGCCGCTTGCCGCTGATGACGACAAGACAATGCCCCGCCGGGTTATACGGCGGTGAAAGCGGCGGATTGTGCGCCGCGCGCGAATCTAATGACGGCTACGCGCTTTTAGACCGCAAAGGCGCTGTCTTGCCAGTTTCCAGGGATTGCGACGCGTGCATAGCGCATATTTTAAGTCCGCGCGCGCTTTTCACTATGGATATGGCTAAAAAACTCACCGCGGTTAACGTTGGCGCGTTTCGCGTCGTCTTGACCTCCGAAACGAACGAGCGGGCGCGTGAAATCGTCCGTGGCTATGTCAAGGCGCTGGAGCCTGGAGTTTCGCCGGAAACAATCAATGAAATCGCGGAGCGTATGAAAGCGCTCTATGATGAGGGCGTGACTTGCGGCCGCCTCGCTAACGGCGTTTTCTGAAATATGCCTGGTCGCGCTCTTGTTGGTTTCGAACTTCTCGAAGCGGGTAATCAGCGTGAAATCGCCTTTTCTTTCGCGCGGTCTTTAAAGACTAACGTTTCGCCGAAAGAAATCCGTGAACGTTTGAAACGCCGCCCAAATTTCAGCGAAAAGGCGTGTGGGGGCCAAGCGGCGTTCCGTTATCGCGGGCGACAGGGGTTAATTTTCATTCGCTCCGCGGCGGTTCATAAACACGTTTCGAAGTTAACCGAAATGCTTTTCCACGATGTTTCAGGGACAAGGCTTTCCGAATGAAAGGGTTTGAAAGAGGAAACTTTTTTGAGAAAAAGTTTCCTTCCGATTGGTTTATGAACAAAGTTTACCGCTGACTGAAATGCTTTCCCAAGACGTATTCAAAAATGAAGCCGAGTTTTAGGGACAAGGCTTTCTGAATGAAAGGGTTTGGTAGAGGAAACTTTTTCTCAAAAAAGTTTCCTTCCGATTGGTTTATGAACAAAATTTACCGCTGACCGGAATGCTTTCCAAAATATATTCGAAAATGAAGCCGAGTTTTAGGGACAAGGCTTTCTGAATGAAAGGGTTTGAAAGAGGAAACTTTTTCTTGAAAAAGTTTCCTTCCGATTGGTTTATGAACAAAGTTTACCGCTGACCGAAATACTTTCCAAGAAATATACGAAGGAGAAGCCGAGGTTTAGGGACAAGGCTTTCTGAATGAAAGGGTTTTGTAGAGGAAACTTTTTCTTGAAAAAGTTTCCTTCCGATTGGTTTATGAACAAAGTTTGCAGCTGACCGAAATACTTTTCTCTGATGTTTTCGGAAACGAAGCGAAGCTGAGTTTTCGGGACAAAGCTTTTTGAAGGAGAGGGTTTGGGAGAGGAAACTTTTTCTCGAAAAAGTTTCCTCTCCCAAGGTCTTCCACTTCAACTAAACCCGCCCGGAGGTCGCGGATGTTCAAAATCGCGGTAATGCTTTGCCGTTGGCTTTTCACGCTGTATATATCGTTGTTCATGGCGCAAGGCGCGAAATATATAATGATAGAGCGCGGTCTGATAAAGGGTTCAGGGGCGCTTTGCGTATCAGTTCAACGGGTGTCCATAATTTTCATGCATTTAACGGGTTTTTTAATTTTGGCGTATAAGCCAGGCGAGTTTTTATTCGACTGGTTGACGCTTGCGCTCGGCGGGGCGGGCCTGTTTTTTTTCCTAGGCGGTCAGTTTGCGGTCGATAAGATTTATAAAAAAGGCTGCCCGCTTATGTGGAACTGCGTGTTTTTTTTAATGGATGCGGGTTTTATAACGCTTGCGCGTCTAGACATCGTAAGCGCGCGAAAGCAAATAATATGGTTTGGAGTAGGGTTCGCCGCGACGCTTTTACTGCCGCTCGCTTTAAAATTCGCGGCGCGTTCCGAAAGATTCGAGCTTCCGTATCTTTTGGCGTCTCTGGCGTTGGTCGCCTCGCCTCTCGCATTCGGCGAACGCAGCGGAGGCGCGCTAAACTGGATTAATATAAACGGCTGGGTGAATTTTCAGCCGTCTGAAATCGTAAAGTTCTCTTATGTCATTTACATGGCGGCGCATTTCGCGAGGAAGAACCGAAACGCCGCGCTTACGCCAACTATCTTTACGGCGGTCATAGTATGCGTTTTAACGTATCAGCGTGACTTAGGCGGGGCGCTAATATTTTTTATGACGTTTATGTCCGTTCTTTATATCGCGACCGGCAATGTCGCGCTGGTAGCGGCGGGCCTCGGCGCGGCTTGCATGGCTTCCGTAGTGGCTTTTTCGGCGTTTGAGCATGTGCGAACCCGCGTTTTTGCATGGAGAGATCCGTGGGCGGACGTAAGCGACGCCGGTTATCAAATCGTCCAGTCTCTTTTCGCCATAGCGTCCGGACGCCTGACCGGCGCGGGGCTTACGCTCGGATCCGCATCTTATGTGCCGGTCGTCAAAAGCGACTTCATATTCGCGGCCATATGCGAAGAATTCGGCGCGATTTTCGGCATAGGCGTCGTAGCGGCGTTCTTAACGCTGTTTTATCGCGGCGCGCACGTGGCGCTGCGTTGCGCGAATCGCTATTACGCGCTTTTGGCCGCCGGGTTTACATGCGTATTGGCCTTTCAGACATTTATAATACTTGGAGGAGTAACTAAATTCATACCGCTTACCGGTGTGACGTTGCCGTTTGTAAGCTATGGCGGCAGTTCGATGCTCGTAAGCGTTATGATGATAGGAATTTTACAATGGATATACATCATGAACCGAAAAACGACGCCGATAGTTTAAAAAAACGGATACGCCACGTCTTTTGGCTTTATTTTGTCATGTTCGCGTGTTTTTCCGCTTATCTAATAAAATTCGTGGCGTCGGACAGCCGTTATATAGTCGAACATACGTCTAATCCGCGCCCGAGAAACTTTACTGACGATGACATCAGGCGCGGCGATATAGTGGACGCGAACGGCGAAATTCTAGCTGTGAGCGTTAAGGACAGTGAAAAATACAATCGGGAATACCCGTTCGGCGAAACGTTCGCGCATATCGTCGGGTTCGACACCTTCGGTCGGTCCGGCGCCGAGTCGAGATATAACTTAACGCTTCAAACGCTTGACGGTGAGATTATGCAACGCGTTAACGGCGTCTTCAGCGGCGCGCCGCTTCAGGGACTTGGAATCGCATTGACCGTGGACGCTGGGCTTCAAGAAATGGCTTTTAACGGACTCAGTGGCTATCGCGGCGCGGCGGTCGTCATGGAACCGTCTACCGGTAAAATATTAGCGATGGCGTCGGCGCCTTCATTTGACCCGAACGAAATCTCTTCGTCATGGGACAGCCTTGTGACGGATGATGAGCGAAGCCCGTTGCTTAACAGAGCGGCGCAGGGGCTTTATCCGCCCGGTTCCATCTTTAAGATAGTCACGTCCGCCGCCGCTTTTGAATTCGATCCGAATATCGAAAGCTTCTCCTATAATTGTGAAGGGTCCGCCGTTTTTGGCGCGAAACGCATACGATGCTTCAATTCGACGGCTCACGGCGACGTTGACATAGCTCGAGCGATGGCCGTTTCATGCAATACGTTTTATTCGACGATAGGCGTAAACATAGGCGCGGAGAATATGCGAGCGGTCGCTGAACGTCTGCTGTTTAACGCGTACTATCCCGCTCCGTTTCCGCTTTCCCGCTCGTCGTTCGCGCTTGACGCCGACTCCGAAATAAGCGAAATTGTGGAAACCTCCATAGGTCAGGGAAAAACCCTTATTACTCCTCTTCACGCGGCCGTTATAACGTCCGCCGTCGCTAACGGAGGCGTTATGATGGAACCGTATATCGTTGACCACGCTTTTACAAAAAACGGAAAAATAAAGGACAAGCGGCTTCCCACGGCTATGGCGCGCGCTTTTACGTTGGAAGAGACAGCGTTTCTAACCGATATAATGATAGGCGTCGTTGAAAACGGTTCTGGAAAGGGCGCGGCTATTGACGGCGTGCGAATAGCCGCGAAGACCGGCACGGCGGAAAATTCATCCGGCGGTGACCACGGCTGGTTTACGGCGTTCGCCCCAGCCGAAAAACCATGCGTCGTCGTGACAGTGATTATGGAAAACGCTGAAAATACGGCGCGCGCTCAGGCGCTTGCCCGTGACATTATACAATATTCGCTCAATAATTTTGACAATTAGCGCGTCGCCAATCGTCTCCATTCGCTACGCGCTTATAGGCGTCAAGTTTTTCAGCGATATCGAGTTTTCGCGCGTTCGCCGCGTCGCTTTCGCCTAGAGCGTCGACGCGTTTTTTTATAACTTCAAGACGATCCGCCTCTTTCGCCGCAAATGACACAAAGCGGGGCGACGGATTTTCCATAAGCTTTTTTCCAATAACATAGTCCAGTTCGTTATACGGTTGGTCTTCGCCATATAGACAGCTTATTAAATTATAAAATTCGCCGCCGCAAATCGCTATATCCTCATAATCTATTTTAAAGCCCATATCATGCGCTTTTCGTCTTACAGCCGGGACATCGCTCTGCGGAGACAGCGCAAGTTGCTTCAGCCTTGAAACCTTCTCCTTGCCGTTTTCTAATATTCCGCAAATGAGTGAACCGCCCATGCCCGACAAAATGGCGCAATCCGCCTCTCCCGTCACTACAGGCGAAAAGCCGTCGCCAAGCCGGATATCAATTACGTCGGCCAAGCCGCTATTATATACATTTCGACGTGCGCGTTCAACTGAGAAAGCGTTTATGTCACATGCCACGCCTTTTTTTATCACTCCCGCTTTAACGCCGCTTATAAGCGCGTAAGCGTGGTCGGAGCCTATATCAGCGACCAAGTCATATCGTACGAGCGATACAATGGCTTTCAATCTATCAGAGACGCGTATTCTCAAATTATACCATCCTTTTAGACCGTGGGCGCCGCCCACACCCGCCCTCTTTCTTGAAAGAAAGAGGGGCAAAGAACTTTCGCCGGAAACTTCGTTCCCGGAAAAGCGTAGGAGACGCTATATGAGCGTCTTTCTAAGGTCCTGTTTACGGAAAATCGAGGTCTTAGCATACGTTTGGTAAGCATATCATGAAGACGGCGAAAGCTCTTGCGGCCCGTTCATTAGGATTCCGCTATTTTGATTTTTTTTCATCCGATCTTTCTTCATCTATGGCGCTGACGCCTATGGTCATTTCCTCAAGCGCGTCCAGCAATACCGCTACCGTGTCCAGGCTTGTAAAGACGCTCACGTTATTCTCAACGGCAAGCCGTCTTATAAGGAAGCCGTCGAGCCTGTTTTCATCAATTTCCGGTCTGATCGTATTTATCACGTAAGATATGTGTCCCTGGCGCAGACTCTCCACAATATCTTGCGAGCCGTCGTTTATTTTACCTCGAACCCTTGTGCGTACGCCATTATTTTTCAGAAACTCCGCGGTGCCGTCCGTCGCCTCCACGTTGAAGCCAAGGTTATAAAAACGGCGTATAAGCGGCAAAACGCGTTCTTTGTCAGGATCCGCCACTGTAACGAACACTGTGCCATAGTTATCCATTTTCTGCCCGGCCGCTTTCAGCGCCTTGTACATCGCGCGATTGAAGGCTCGGTCGTAACCTATGGCTTCGCCGGTAGATTTCATTTCCGGCGAAAGGTACGCGTCCGCGCCGCGCAGTTTTGAAAAGCTGAATACGGGGCATTTTACATACCATCGCTTGGGTTCAGGCGCCACCCCCGTACCAAAACCTTGTTCCTTAAGGCTTATGCCCACGGCTATAGCCGCCGCCATATCGGCCAGATTCACGCCGGAAGCCTTTGATATGAACGGAACGGTGCGCGATGAGCGCGGGTTTACCTCAATTACATATAGGTTTTCATATTCGTCCACGATAAATTGTATGTTAAACGAGCCTTTTATGTTTATTTCAAGTCCCAATTTTACGGTGCAGTCGATTATCGCGCGTTTTACAGCTTCGCTTACGGAAAACGTGGGGTATACCGACAAAGAGTCGCCCGAGTGAACGCCTGTGCGTTCCACGTGTTCCATGACGCCGGCTATAAACGTGTCCGTTCCGTCGCAGACAGCGTCTATCTCGAGTTCTTTGCCGTCGATATAGTGGTCTACAAGCACGGGCGCGTCTTCACTCGCCAGAACCGCCTGCGAAAAATATCGGCGCAGCGCGTCGCCGTCAGCCACTATTTGCATGGCGCGGCCGCCAAGCACGAAACTAGGCCGCACAAGAACCGGGTATCCTACTCGCTCCGCCGCGGCAAGCCCGTTTTCGAGCGTGGTCACCGCTTCGCCGTCAGGTCGGGGTATTCCCAGCTTATTAAGCAGTCTTTCGAACGATTCACGGTTTTCGGCTCTATCGATCGCTTCCCGCGACGTGCCGACTATCGGCGCGCCTAAAGCGTCCAGCCGCGCGGCCAGGTTTATGGCGGTTTGCCCGCCTAAAGTTACGATTACGCCGTCAGGTTTTTCGTGCTCTATGACGTTCATCACGTCTTCGACGCAAAGCGGCTCAAAGTACAGCTTATCGCTTATGGTATAATCGGTGGACACTGTTTCTGGGTTGTTGTTTATTATAATAGCCTCGAAGCCGGCTTTACGTATAGTCCACACGGCGTGTACGGTGGAGTAGTCGAATTCTATGCCTTGTCCTATGCGTATGGGTCCCGCGCCGAGTACGATTATCTTCTTGTCCGTCGTTACGACGCTTTCCTCTTCCTGCTCATAAGTCGAATAAAAGTAAGGTACGTAACTGTCGAATTCGGACGCGCACGTGTCTATCATTTTATATACCGGAAACATATTGTTTTCTTTGCGCAAACGGTACACGTCAAGCTCGCTTTTGTCCCACATATGGGCTATAAACCCGTCGGAAAACCCGCGCCTTTTCGCCCGGCGCAAAACGGTGAGGTCGCCGGGGTTGTCGCGCGCCGTTTTTTCGAACTCCACGATGTTTAATATCTTATTTATAAAGAAAAAATCTATTTTAGTCTTGTCTGAAACGCGTATTGGACTGGCGCCGCGCCTCAAAAGCTCCGCTATCGCGTAAAGCCGTTCGTCCGTGGGGTTTTCGAGCGCGGCCCAAAGCCGCTCGTCGTCGAACGCGTCGAACTTACGCAGCCACACGTGCGACACGCCGACTTCAAGCGAACGCACCGCTTTTAAAAGGCTTTCGCCGAACGTGCGGCCTATAGCCATGACTTCGCCCGTCGCTTTCATTTGAGTGGATAGCAGCTTAGACGCCTGGTCGAATTTGTCAAATGGGAACCGCGCTATTTTAGTCACGATGTAGTCAAGAGCGGGTTCGAAAGACGCGGGCGTGTTGGCGAGCTTTATTTCGTCAAGGGTATGCCCGACGGCGATAAGCGCTGAAACGCGCGCGATCGGATAGCCGCTCGCCTTTGACGCCAACGCGGAAGAACGCGATACGCGCGGGTTTACCTCTATCACGTAGTATTGGAATGAATATGGGTCTAAGGCGAACTGAATGTTACAGCCGCCTTCTATCTTCAGTACGCGTATAATTCTTAACGCCGCGTCGCGAAGCATGTGATACTCGCGGTTAGTAAGCGTTTGGCTTGGACACACGACTATGGAGTCGCCCGTATGTATGCCGACAGGGTCAAAATTTTCCATATTGCAAACGACTATGGCCGTGTCGTTTTTGTCGCGCATCACTTCATATTCAATCTCTTTAAAGCCCTTTATGGATTTTTCAACAAGCGCCTGCCCCACGGGCGACAAATGAAGCGCGTTTTTAGCCAGAATCGCGAGCTGTTCCGCGTTTTCAGCGAAGCCGCCTCCAGTCCCGCCCAGCGTGAACGCCGGTCTTAATACGACTGGATATCCGATTGTCTCCGCCATTTCAAGCGCTTGCTCCTCCGTGCGGGCGATACCGCTTTGAAGCGCGGGCTCGCCTATGCTCTCGCAAAGCGCTTTGAACAATTCCCGGTCTTCAGCTTGTTCTATAGACTCAAGCCCAGTGCCGAGCATCTCACATCGGCATTCGCTCAAAACGCCTTTCTTAGCGAGCTGAACCGCTAAATTCAGGCCCGTCTGACCGCCAAGCGTCGGCAAAACGGCGTCGGGCCGCTCCTTTCGTATTATCCGCGCCACGAACTCGAGCGTGATAGGCTCCATGTAAACTTTGTCGGCTATGTCCGTATCGGTCATAATAGTCGCCGGGTTAGAGTTTATAAGCGTAACCTGATAGCCGGACTCTTTAAGCGCGAGACACGCCTGAGCGCCGGAATAATCAAATTCCGCGGCCTGACCGATTATTATCGGACCAGATCCTATAACCAGTATCTTGTTAATGTCCGTACGCTTTGGCACCGGAGCCGCTCCCTTCGCGAAACGCTTCCATATTTTTTATGAATATGTCAAAAAGATACGCCGAATCTTGCGGCCCCGGACAACTTTCAGGGTGATACTGCGCCGAAAATATAAGCCCGGATTCGTCGGACAGCCCTTCCACGGTGCCGTCCAACAGGTTTACGTGCGTAATGTTAAGCCCCGCGGCTTCCGCGCTGTCGGCGTCCACGGCGTAAGAGTGATTTTGGCTTGTAATTTCAATCTTTCCGGTACGTAAATGTTTCACCGGATGGTTGCCTCCGCGATGGCCGAATTTAAGCTTGTACGTTTCGGCGTCGTGCGCCAGCGCGATTATCTGATGCCCGAGACATATCCCAAATATCGGTATTTTGCCTTTCAATTCCTTGACCAGCCGTACTAAGGGCTGAGCGTCTCGCGGGTCGCCGGGCCCGTTAGATAAAAATAGGCCGTCCGGAGAAAGAGCCAGTACGTCTTCCGCCGTTGTGTCGTATGGCGTGACCGTGACGTTACAGCCGCGTTCGGTCAACCCATTCAGAATATGCAGCTTGACGCCGCAATCGACGGCGACGACGTTGCGCTGGGCGTTCGCCGCGCGCATATACCAACGCTTTTTGCAGGACACGTTTTTAACCTGTTCGCGGGGAACGGGGACGCTTTCCAAAAATCTCAAAGCTTCGGCGTCGCTTTTGTCCGCGTCGCAAAGCGCGGCTCGCATACTGCCTTGATCGCGTATCATACGCGTTATCTTCCTTGTGTCCACTCCGTCTATTCCGGGTATTCCCTGCTCTTCCATCTCTTTAGCCAGCGTTTTCGTAGCTCTGAAGTTAGCCAGCGACTCGTTATATTCTCTTACGATAAACCCGCCTATCCGCGGTATAAGCGTCTCATAATCCTCCGCCGCCATGCCGTAATTACCGATAAGCGGGTATGTCATGCATACGAACTGTTCGTTGTACGAACAATCGGAAAAAATTTCCTGGTAGCCAACCATGGACGTATTAAAAACCACTTCACAGACGCGTTCAATATCCGCGCCAAAACCTTTGCCATAAAAAACCTCTCTATTTTCGAACATCAATTTTTTCGGATTGCGTTCCATTAAAAGCCTCCCATTAACTAAAGGATTCCGGAGAATCCTGCGTATCCCGCGCGTTTCAATAAGACTTAAACGAACGATTAGCTCAAAACAAGCTCCGCCCGCCAGGTGGCGCTTGTTCCGCTAACGCTAATGATACGCTATATCCTAATTTCCGTCAATGATAGTTAATTTCCGCGACATTTAATTTATTACAGAATTCGTAGCCAAGAATATTCATATTCGCAGCGCGTTTGATTAAGATAAGCTCGGGATTTTTTGGTGGAAATGAAGTTTCAGGCGAAGGGTTTTGTCCAATTAAAGCGGCTTTTTGTCAGCCGCCGCTCACAAACGCTCTCGCGGTTTTACAAGCGCGGTAAGCGTTTGTCTTTAATATCCAAGCGCTTCCGGCACGGCGTAAACCAACGCGGACATCGCGGCGCAGGCGCCTATGGCCCCAAGGCAAATCGGCGGCGCGCCTCTTTTTAAGTCGAGACCTAAAAGGGCGGCTATGAGACCGCCTGTCCAAACGCCCGTACCAGGCAAAGGGATGGCTACAAACAATAACAGCCCTATGAAAAGACTTTTAGGATATTTCGCTAAGATTCGTTCGCCGGCCGCCCGCCCGCGCATTTCAATAAATCGAGCGATTTTAACAAAAGGACCGCCGCGTTGCAGCCGCGATAGAATTCGCTCGATAAATATGATTACAAACGGCGTCAGCGCTATGTTCGCCAAAGCGGCCAATGGCGCGGCGACGCGCCAAGGAACGCCAAAGAGCTTCGCGGCTATAAGGCCTCCGCGAAGCTCCAAAACAGGCAGGAGAGATATTAAAAAAACAATGACTTCCGAAGAAGCGTAGCGATCTAAAAAAGTGGCGACGTTTTCCACTAAGTTGTCCAACGCGATACCTCCGACAATATTACTGCCTTACGAATTCCGCGCCTCGCTCAGTTTTTACCGTTATGTCCGGTTTCGATATAACCACGGCCTCAAACCCGTCCTCGTAAACATATGGCGTAAGAGCGCCCTTCACGGCTATCCAGTCATTCTGTTTACATTCGGGCGCGTTGTCGCACAAAAGCTCCAACCCGGTCAAGCCGTCGTCGCCGCAGCAGCCAGGGCTGTTTCTTACTACCGCGCGGTAGACGGTTCCGTCCTCGGCGACGAATTCATCGTACATTCCTTCTATATATACGGTCTTGCCAACGTATTCGTCTGAGTTCAGCGCTATATCCTGACACTGCGTGACGAACATCTTTTCCTTCACTTCGACTATATCGCCGCCGCCAACGGCGTAATCGGCGGCGACGGCCGTCGATGGGGACGCCGCTGCGCCGCGCGCCGCGTTTTCATCCGGCGTCGCCGCCTCTTTCGCTCCGCAGCCAGTCAAAAAAGCCGCGCACGTCATAACAAGCGCGAGAATTTTTTTCATCTATTCATTCCCCCTTTAACAATTTTATTATATGACTATTTAATCGCTTTATGAAGCCGAGCGAATGCGCGGCGCGGGGTCCGGGGTCGAAGACCCCGGCGGGGCTTGGGACGGAGTCCCAAGGTCTTTTGGATAGTCATTTATTATGTCGAGCTAACCGCGTTTTTCCCTTTAAAAACGTGAATAAGACTTTTAAATAGCCAAAACAGGACAAAGGCGAGTATATTCAGCAAAACTACGCTGGCGCCGGTTGGCGTATTATACGCGTAAGATATCGCGATGCCTGTTAAAAAACATATTATGGAAATAACGGACGAGCATATCGTCACGGTCTTAAATTTTTTGCACACGCGCATGGAAGTAAGAGCGGGAAATACGATCAGGCTCGAAATGAGCAGGGCGCCCATCATCCTCATGCCGAGCGCGATAGTTATCGCGGTAAGGAACGCGATGATGGCGTTGTACAGCTTCGCGTTAACGCCAGTGGCCCGCGCGAACGTCTCGTCGAACGTAACCGCGAATATTTTGTTGTAAAATATCGCGAATAACGACAGGACTACGGCGGCGAGCGCCACGCTCAGTCTCACGTCGTTTTTGCTCATGGCCAATATACTGCCGAATAAATAGTTGCATACGTCGGTGTTCATGCCTGTGGTGAAGGATATCACGACGACGCCTATAGCCAAGGAGCTAGTGGAGATTATGGCTATGGCGGAGTCGCCCTTTATCTTGCTCGATTCGCTTATGCGCAACAGAAAAAACGCGGCCAGCACGACTATCGGCACGGAAACGGCCAGCGGCGCGACGTTAACCGCCGTCGCTACGGCGAGCGCTCCGAAACCCACGTGCGACAGTCCGTCGCCTATCATGGAATAGCGCTTGAGCACAAGGCTTACGCCTAGCAGCGCCGCGCACAAGGACACCAGCAACCCAACCGTTATGGCGCGCGTTATAAACGCGTAGCTCAGCATTTCGGCGACTATTTCAATCATCGCGCGCCCTCCCCATATATTCGGACCCTATGTCGGAATCGGCGTATTCCTCCGCCGCGCCGAAAAACTCCTGCTTGTTTCGCAGATGCAATATGCGTCCGGCGTATTTCGCTACGCTTCGCATATCGTGCGAAACCATTATGATAGCGAGCGATTCCTCACGATTTATCTTTTCAATTTCTAAGTATAACTCTTTAGCCGACGCCGGGTCAAGCCCCGTCATCGGCTCGTCAAGAAGCGCGATTTTGCCGGCGGCGCAGAGCGCGCGCGCCAATAGCGCGCGCCGTTGCTGTCCGCCAGAAAGTTCCCTGTAGCATTTGTCGCGCAAGTCTCTTATGCCAAGAAGGCTCATGTTTTTTTCGGCCGTCATTTTATCCTCTCGCGAATAGAAGGGCGACAGGCCGCGCCCGCTCAGTCTGCCGGACAAAACGACCTCGCGCACACTGGCGGGGAAGTCATTTTGCGCGACGGTCTGTTGAGGCAGATAGCCGATTTCGTTGCGTCTAAGCCCGTCGCCGATTGTAATTTCACCGCTGGACGGAGCTTTAAGACCCAGAAGCCCCTTTATAAGCGTGCTTTTGCCAGAGCCGTTTTCGCCGACGACGCATAGATAGTCCCCTTTTCTTACTTCGAAGTTAAGCCCGCTTACTACGGCGTTTCCGTCGTATGAAAAAGAGACATCGCGACAAGTTATAAGCGCCATGTCAGCTGAGCGCTTTCTGAAGATTTTCCGCGTTTCGCGTCATAATATCCAAATAGTTCGCGCCGCTCGCGAAATCGTCTTTCGATATATTATGACAGGCGTGAAGCTCGAGAACTTCCGCGCCTGTGGCTTCGCTTATCGTCTCGGCCATCCTTTTGTTCGAAAGCTCTATATGGAATACCGCAGGAATGCGCTCTTCGTTTATTTTGTCTATAAGAAATCTTACGGTCGCGGCGCTCGGTTCCGTTTCGGTGGAGCATCCCGGAAACGCTGCGTAATAGTCAAGCCCGTAAGCGTCGGCGAAATAGCGGAACGGGAAGCGGTCGCCGAAAACTATGGTTTTTCGCGCGGCGCCGTCAACGATGGATTGAAACTTCGCGTCAATCTCGTCGAGCCGCAGCGAATAGGCGTCCGCGTTGCTCCTGTATGTCTCGGCGTTCGCGGCGTCGATCTCGCAAAACGCGTCGGACAATCTTTGGACGATAAGCTTCGCGTTCTTGGGCGAAGTCCAGACGTGCTCGTCATACGCCGGCTCTTCGCCGCCTTCCGTCAGTTCTTCTAAGATATCATCTCCGGTATAGGCCGCCGGATAATACGTCGGCCAACGCTCCCATTCCTCCGACAGCGCGTCATGACCTTCATCGCTCCGGTACAGATGAAAATGTTCGATTTCCTCGCCGGGCGCTATCAGATGATCGCTGAACTCGATATAACGCGGCGCGCCGTTCGTCTCCCCGACCGCGTCGAATTGATAGCGAACGCGCTTTTGTCCGGACTCGTTAAGCAATATCTTAAAGCCCCCGTATTCATACCGCGTTTTGTTCGCGACTCCGTTTACGTAGTAGGTTATGGAGGAGTCGTCAATGGTGACTTTATCCGCGTCCGTATTATAGGCGTAATCGTACCGCGCGCGGAAATCCTCAGCCGTTTTCGTTCCGTCCTCTTCAGCTAGTTTTTCCAAGTACGGGTCAAGCGTACCGTCGAGCAGGTAAGGGTACGCTGATTTCCATTCCCCCGCCCAATCGCTCAGCGCCCTGTCCTTCACGTCATCATCGTCAAAATCTTCATCGTCATGGTCTTCGTCATCTTCCATGCCTTCGACGATTTCTTCCTCGACGGCGTCTACGCAATCTATAAGCGTTATAATTTTCTTGCCGTTCGTATCTACGGACTCCAGCACGTCCTCTACCCATTGTTCCGACTCGCCGCCGACATATATAAACGCGTCGCACTCTTGAACCTTCATAATGTCGCGCGGGGTCGGCTCGTAAGAATGAGACTCGGCCGCGGGCGGTAAAAGCATGGTTACCTCGGCGTTGTCGCCGGCTATCGCGCGCGCGAAATCATACTGCGGGAAAATAGTCGTTACGACGCTTATCTTTTCATTTTCAGCGGCGGACGGCGGCGAATCGCCCATATCGGACGCGGGTTCGTCCGGCCGCGAACAGGCCGTCAGCGTCAGCGCCGCGGCGATAATTAGACAAAAAACCTTTTTCATAGTGAACCTCCTGTTAGTATGTATAAATTTAATAGACCTTCCGGAGCCTGACTGTGACGGATTCACGAGCGGATTCTTCGCAAGGCGAGGAAACGAAAGCCGCGTTCTGGAAAGTTCACCGCGCGGGCGCCGGAGTCAGGTTTCGGGATAGGTCTAATTATTACGCGTTCGCGAGACACGACGCGCATTTGCCGTATAACACCGTTTTGATGACGTTTATCTTAAATGAATGCCCGTTAAGCACGCTGCGTTCCAATTCGCTTATCATGTCGCTTGGCAAGTGCAGAACCGTCCCGCAGTCTTCGCACTTAAGATGAAAATGCGAAAGGCAGCGCTCGCAGTCTTCAACATATTGATAGCACGCGCCGGAAACGCTGTCAAAGACGTATTTGCGCACTTTACCCGCCGTTTCCAGTTTGTCCAGATGTCTGTAGATCGTCGCGACGCCTATGCCGGCGTTTCGCGATTCGAAAAATTCCGCGATTCGCTCAACCGTAACGTGTTCCCCGTTTAGAGACGAAAGATAAGATAAAATCGCCTCGCCCTGCCTGGTGATGTAATTTGACGGCCGTTTCATATCGTCACCTCTGAAAGAACGAATTGAAAATCGTTTTCAGTTTAATATATAGCGCGCGAAAAGTCAATATGATAATAACTATCAAATATAAAGTGCAGATTGCAAGTTTAATTGTCCACCATATATTCCCAGTTACATGTTGTTGGTTTGGAATTTTTTAAGACGCCATCTGGGCGGCTGTTTTGTAAGCTAGTATTTTGCGAGGATAGTTGTTCACCCAATCCTCAATCCGTT